>JBCDKL010000060.1:0-13653 GCA_038746695.1 Pseudomonadota bacterium
CCGACCCGCATCCCCCCGGTGCAGAGCTTGATCAGCGCCAGCCGCGCGGAGGCGTCGAGCGCATCGAACAGCCCGGCCAGGGTCGGGTTGAGCGCACTGCGCCCGGTCGCTTGCAGCAGATCCACCACTTCGCCCAGACGCGGCGCTGCCGGGTCGGGGCCGGGCTGTTGAGCCGGAGGTTCGGGCCAGATCAGCGCGACCGTCTCGGCCAGATCGCCGACATAGTCGTAGGAGAGCCGGAACAGCACCGGATCGACCCGCTCCTCGACCAGGCCGCGGATCCGCGAGGGCGTCGCGTTCGGCAGCTCGATCCCGCCCGCGAGAGCGGCCAGCGCCCAGCCCCGGTCCGGATCCGGTGTGGACGCGAAATACCCCTCCAAAAGCGCCAGCTTGGCGTTCCGCCCAGGCGTGAACAGAAGTCGGCTGAGCAATTCGGCAAAGCGCTGCATGGCCGCGATGATAGGCCGGGGCCAAGGCCAAGCCAACTGGCGCGGCGTGCGCAGTCACGCCAAAGCAGGTTGGCCTTTGTCTGAAGCGCGTGAGCACACACTCTGGGTGTGATGCGCGATCCTGGAACGATCATGCCGGCAGAGGTCGGCACAGGTGACGATCCTGTTCGGATAACGACAAAGAGCGCGTCGAGCGGGGATGTAATCGGGAAAAGCGGTCGCGCTCTCGCGGCGCGTTTCTATGTAAGGCCTTCGAGCCTGATACGCTGAGCGCCTCCTGCGCAACGGACGGCGCCGGTCAACTACGCGCTGATAGTCTTTATCAGACCCAGATCCTTGAAATTCGCCGGGGCGGGTTGTGGAGCGGACTGCCAGCAAATGACCGGATTTGCCGGCCTGTGACGCTCCATGCTCTGCTGCACCTTCTGGCAAACCGCGGTGTGGTCGTCGGCGACGTCATTGTTTGATGGTAACTGCGCTGTTTCAGAAAGATCGATGGATGGCGACAATTGCAAACGCCCCGGTGCAACAGAGCGCCGCGCGCGGTTGGGGGCAAAAGCGGAGGCGTATCGACCCGGACCGGCTGCAGTTCCTCGATGCGAGATTGGGGCGGCCGACCATTGCGCGGACATGAGACTCTCTCCTGCGCATGCCCGCAGCTTACCGGATCGCCGCACTCCAAAGGTACGCGCAGCTTCTCTGGAAAACACAGGCCATGCTTTCTTGGCGCTCCGAAACACCCTAGATGGAGGCATGCTCTCCTATCAGCATGCCTATCATGCCGGCGGTCCGGCCGATCTGCACAAGCACGCGGCGCTCGCCTGGTTGCTCGAGCGGCTGACGGTCAAGCCCCGCCCGATCAGCTATCTCGAGAGCCATGCCGGGCGCGGGCTTTATGATCTGGCGGATGCTGCATCGGCCAAGACTGGCGAAGCGGCGGCGGGGATTGCCAGAGTCCGGCCCCAAGGGCGCTATGCCGATGCGCTGGAGACGGTCAGGGCAGCATATGGGCCGACCGCCTATCCCGGTTCTCCCCTGATCGCGGACGCTCTGCTGCGTCCCGTCGACCGGATCACGCTCTGCGAATTGCACCCGCAGGAGCATGCCGCCCTGCGCCAAGTCGCGCCCGAGGGCACAGCGGTGCATCACCGGGATGGCCATGAGGGGCTGATCGCCCTGACCCCGCCCAAACCCCGCCGCGGCCTCGCCCTGATCGACCCGAGCTATGAGGTGAAGGACGAATATGCCCGGACCGCGCAGACCGCCCTGGATCTGATCAAACGCTGGCCCGAGGGTGTGGTGATGATCTGGTATCCGATCCTGCCCGACCGCCGCCACCTGGCCCTGACCGAGCCGCTGGGTGCGCTGCCTGCGCAGCTTCTCTCCGAGACCTGGTTCACGGAGCCGCCAGAGCGGGGGATGCAAGGCTCCGGCCTCGCCGTTCTGAACCCACCCTATGGTCTGGAAAAAGCGCTCGCGTCGCTCTGGCCCGCCTATGCCCAAGTGCTGCGCCCGGTCTAGCTGACGCCTGTTGGCGGCGGGACGTGCGGCAATCCTGGCAAAGTCGATAGCGGCAAGATCGGGCACCAGATGCGATCCCCGCCCAGCGCTGCATGAACTCGCACCGGCCTTCTCTGTCGGAGAAAAGAAGCTAGGGGAATTCAGAATGCAAAGCGACGCCCCTATAGATGGAGACGGCCCGACATCCCGCTCGTTGGATCGCTCCGGCAATTTGCTGATTGGGCAGATAGTGGCGGCTCCCCAATACCTCCTTGAGATCGTCTACCGATCCGCCAGTGCCGCACAAGAGAGCCCGGGATTGGCGCCTACGCCTCCTCATCCTCCTCGCGGCCCAGCAGCGAGAGGGGGCGCGCCTGAATGCCCTGAGCGCTGCACCAATGGCAGAGCGCCTCCTCCGCGCCATGGGTGACCCAGACCTCGCCCGCCCCGGTCTCGGAGATGGTCGCGCAAAGCTCGTCCCAATCCGCATGGTCCGATATCACCAGGGGCAGTTCGACGCCGCGCTGCTTGGCCCGCTGGCGCACCCGCATCCAGCCGGAGGCGGCGGCGATCACCGGATCGGGCAACCTTCTGGCCCAACGGTCGGCCAGGGCGCCGGGGGGCGCCAGCACGATCTCGCCGGCCAGTTGCTCGGCCTCGGCCACAGTCGCCTGGGCCATCGGGCCGAGGTCGTAGCCCATCTCGACATAGAGATCGCAGAGCTTCACCAGCGCGCCATGCAACCAGATCACCCGGTCATAACCCGCCGCGCGCAGCTCCAAGATCATCCGCTGCGCCTTGCCCAGCGCGTAGGAGCCGATGGCGTGGCAGCGGTCGGGGAACATCGCGCGCGAGGCCATCAGCCGCGCGATCTCGTCCGCCACCGGCGGGTGACGGAAGACCGGCAGGCCGAAAGTTGCCTCGGTGACGAAGAGATCGCAGGAGACTGGCTCGAACGGCGCGCAAGACGGGTCCGCTCGCAGCTTGTAATCGCCCGAGACCACCTCGCGCCGCCCGCCCGCCTCCAGCACCACCTGGGCCGAGCCCAGAACATGCCCCGCCGGGCTGAGCGTCAGCCGGACCCCGCCGAGATCCAGCACCTCTCCATAGGCCAAAGTCTGGACCGAGCCGAACGCCTCCTCTCCGAACCGGGTCCGGGCGATCCGCGCCGTCTCGGGCGTGGCCAGAAGCGCCCGGTGTCCGGGGCGGCAATGATCGGCATGGGCATGGGTGACCACAGCGCGCGCCACGGGACGCACCGGATCGATATGCAGATCGGCCATAGGGCAGTAAAGCCCCGCTTCGGTCAGGTCCAATAACCGCATCGCGCCTCCCAAATCGGCATCTCACCCGTTCGGGTAGGACCGGTCCACCCCTTATCCGCAAATCTCTCTCCAAGCGGAGCGGGCAGGCCGGGTTAACGCCGGGTTAGAACGCCCCAACACCACGGGAGACACGATATGAGCCACACCCTCCACCCGCTCCGCAAACAGCGCCTGCAACGCAGCGAATTGGCGGTGCCGGGGTCGAACCCCTCAATGATCGAAAAAGCCGCCGACAGCGCGGTGGATTACATCTTTCTCGATTGCGAGGACGCCGTCGCCCCGCCCGAGAAAGCCGCGGCACGGCGCAACATCATCCAAGCGCTGAACGAGATCGACTGGGCCGCCAAGGGCAAGACGATCAGCGTGCGGATCAACGGGCTCGACACCCATTACATGTATCGCGACGTGGTCGATATCATGGAGCAGGCGGGCGACAAGCTCGACACCATCCTGGTGCCGAAAGTGGGTGTGCCGTCGGATCTCTACATGGTCGAAGCCCTGGTCAATCAGATCGAACAGGGAATGGGCCGCGCCCCGCGGGTCGGTCTCGAGGCGCTGATCGAAACCGCGCTCGGCATGGCCAATGTCGAAGCGATCGCGCAATTCGGCGGGCGGCTCGAAGCGCTGCATTTCGGGGTCGCCGATTATGCCGCCTCGCTGCGCGCGCGCACGGTGAATATCGGCGGACTGAACCCGGATTACCCGGGCGATCAATGGCATGCAGCCCTCAGCCGGATGACCATCGCCTGCCGCGCCTATGGGCTGCGCGCAATCGACGGGCCGTTCGGCGATTTCTCCGATCCCGAAGGCTACAAGGATGGCGCCCGCCGGGCGGCCGCGCTCGGCATCGAGGGCAAATGGGCGATCCATCCCAGCCAGATCGCGCTGGCCAACGAGGTGTTCTCGCCGCCCGAGGCCGAGGTGACCCGCGCACGCAACATCATCAAAGCGCTGCGCGAGGCGGAAGCCGCGGGCAAGGGTGCCGCCAGCCTCGACGGCAAAATGATCGATGCCGCCTCGGAACGCATGGCGGCCAATGTGATCGCGGTCGACGACGCCATCCAGGCGAAACGCGCGGCCTGACGCCAACTGCCCGCCCCGCATCCCAAAGCCACCGCCGCCCCGCGGGTGGGTGGGTGGAGGGGCGGCGGTGGCTTTGGGGCAGCTCAACCAGGAGGAACAGATGGATATCCACGAATACCAGGCCAAAGAGATCCTGTCGCGCTTCGGCGTCCCGGTGCCCAAGGGCGCGCTCGCCTACAGCCCCGAGCAGGCCGGATACCGCAGCCATGAAATCGGCGGCGAACGCTGGGTGGTCAAGGCGCAGATCCATTCCGGAGGCCGCGGCGAGGCAGGGGGGGTCAAGCTCTGCAGCTCCGACGCCGAGATCCGCGACTATGCCGCCAATCTGTTCGGCAAGCGGTTGATCACCAAACAGACCGGCGATCAGGGAAAGATCGTCGGCCGGGTCTATGTCGAAGAGGGCTGCGACATCGCCAGCGAACTCTATTTCGGTCTGGTGCTCGACCGCAAAACCGAACGCATCATGATCGTCGCCTCGGCCGAGGGCGGCATGGAGATCGAGGAACTGTCCGAGAAGAAACCCGACAGCCTGCTGCGCATGACCGTCGATCCGGCGGCGGGTTTTCTCGATTATCAGGCCCGCGAGCTTGCCTTCGGCCTCGGCCTCGATACCGGCCAGGTCGCCCAGGCCGCCAAGATCTTCCGCGGCTGCTACCGCGCCTTCCGCGATCTCGATGCCACCATGGTCGAGATCAATCCCCTGGTCGTAACCGGCGAAGGCAATCTGATCGCGCTCGACGCGAAGATGTCCTTCGACGACAACGCACTGTTCCGCCATCCTTCGGTCTCTGAGCTGCGCGATATGAGCCAGGAGGACCCGATGGAGGCCAATGCCGGCGATCGCGGCCTCGCCTATGTCGCGCTCGACGGCAATATCGGCTGCATGATCAATGGCGCGGGCCTGGCCATGGCGACCATGGACATGATCAAGCTGGCCGGCGGTCTGCCCGCCAATTTCCTGGATATCGGCGGGGGGGCGACGCCCGAGCGCGTGCTCTCGGCGTTTCGCCTGGTCCTGAAGGATCCCAAGGTCGAGGCGATCCTGGTCAATATCTTCGCCGGGATCAATCGCTGCGATTGGGTCGCCGAGGGCGTCGTCCAGGCCTTCGAAAAAGCCGATATCCAGGTCCCGGTGATCGTCCGCCTCTCGGGCACCAATGTCGAGGAAGGCCAGCGCATCATCGCCCAAAGCGGGTTGCCGATCGCCACTGCCGACACGCTGTCCGAAGCGGCTGAAAAAGCCGTCGCCGCCGTCCAGCAAAAAGCCGCCTGAGGGAGAGCGCCATGAGCATTCTGATCGACGAGACCACCAAAGTCCTGGTGCAGGGCATCTCGGGCCGGATCGGCCAGTTCCATGCCGAGGACATGATCAAGAACGGCACCAATGTTGTCGGTGGCGTGACCCCGGGCAAAGGCGGGCAGGAAGTGCTGGGCCGCCCGGTCTTCAACACCATGCGCGGCGCGGTGCGCGAGACCGGGGCGACCGCCTCGATCGTCTTCGTGCCGCCGCCCTTCGCGGCGGATGCGATCATGGAGGCCGCAGATGCCGGGATCCGCTATTGCACCTGCATCACCGACGGGATCCCGGCCCAGGACATGATCAAGGTCAAACGCTATATGCGACGCTACAAGGCGGAAAGCCGAATGGTGCTGACCGGGCCCAACTGCGCGGGCACGATCTCGCCCGGCAAAGCAATGATGGGGATCATGCCGGCCCATATCTATCTGCCCGGCCGGGTCGGGATTGTCGGACGCTCAGGGACACTCGGCTATGAGGCGGCGAGCCAGATGAAAGCGCTGGGGATCGGGGTCTCGACCTCGGTCGGTATCGGCGGCGATCCGATCAACGGGTCGAGCTTCAAGGACATACTGGCGATGTTCGAGACCGACTCCGACACCGATGCGGTGATGATGATCGGCGAGATCGGCGGCCCGCAAGAGGCCGAAGCCGCCGCCTTCGCCCGCGATCACATGAAAAAACCGGTGATCGCCTATGTGGCCGGTCTCTCGGCGCCCAAGGGCCGCAAGATGGGCCATGCCGGCGCCATCGTCTCGGCCTTCGGCGAAAGCGCGCAGGAAAAGGTCGAGATCCTGGAAGACGCAGGCGTGACCGTCGCCCCCAACCCCTCGGCCATGGGCGAGACGGTGGCCGCCGTTCTCAACCGCATGGGCCTGGCCGCCTGATCGAGCATGGCCCCACCGGTCCTGACACCCGGGACCGGTGGAAGCCGGGTGCTGTGACCGGCCGGCTGGCGCCGATGTCTTAGCCGCTCACCGCTTCCAAGGGGCCCCCACCCAAGCTTTGCACCGTCTTGCGCAGGGTCGCCACGTCCCAACCTGCCGGGACGGGCCATGACAGGCCAGGCTCATCCTCGCCTTGTTGGCCCCGCCAGACTGTCACGCCATCGCGTAGTTGAGGTATTGCGCCACAGCCGCCGCGCGGGTTTTCACCCCCAGTTTCTCGAAGATCAGCTTCAGGTGATATTTCACCGTGTTCTCCGACACCCCCAGCCGGTCCGAGATCTGCACATTGGTCCAGCCCTTCGACAGCGCCGCCAGCACCTCGCGCTCGCGCTTGGTCAACTGCTCGAACGGATCGTTGTTCAGCGAGGAGAAATCGACATAGGGAAAGCTCACCCGCCCGGCTGCCACCGCCTTGAGGACATTCAGCACCACATCCGGCGCGTCTTGTTCCGAGAAACATCCCCAGGCGCCCATCTGGATCGCGTCGCGCACCAGATCGGGGCGCAGCGAGCGCATCCGGATCACCACCCGCAATTCGGGATAGCGCCTGCGCCACTCCTCGAGCTTGCGGCGCAGGCTCTCGCGGCCGTTCTCGGAGGTCAGGATCGCGATCTCGGCATCGCCCCTTCCGGGCAGATCCGGAAAGCGGGCCGGGTCGTCGCAGATATGCGCGGACGGCAGACCGGCCTCACGCTCGATCAACGCATCGAGCGCGCCGGAAAACCAAGCGCTTCCTCCAACGACAGCCAGATGCATCTGCGACATCCTTCGAGCTTTGGCGACGAAGCCTAGCCCTACTCGCAGCGCCCACGAAAGAAAATTTGCATATTCTTCGCGGGTTGAAACTTTTATTATTGCGTCTCGAGTTCGGGATGCGCGCGCTTCAGCTCCTGATAGCGCCCGCCAAGCTCGTTGAGATATCCCGCCACGGTACGCAGCAGCGCCATGGCCAAGCGGGGATCTGCCTCGACCACGTCATGCAGTTCCTGCGCGCCGATCCTGAGCCCTTTCACCGGTCCGATGGCGATCATATCCAGGCGGCGCGGCTCCTCGCGGATCACCGAGAGATCGCCGATCAGGCGCCCGGGAGGCACATCCGTTACCGGGTCCATGCCGGGGCGCGCATTGGGCCAGCGCAGCTCGGCCTCTCCTTCGGTCAGGACATAGGCACCCTCGGCGGGCTCACCATGGCGAAACAGGTAATCGCCATCAGCGAACTCGACCCAGGAAGAGGCAAAGGCCAGGAGCCGATGCTGCTCGGTATCCAGACCATCGAGCGGAGAGGTCCGGGACAGGATCCGGATCTTTTGCTGGAGATCGGCCATGGCGGTGCCCGAAAGCTGTGGCTCCACCGCCCGCGCCGCACCGTTCAGAGAGCCCTCTGAGATCTCCAGAACCAGGTCATAGACGCTGCGCCGGGGGATCTCGGCCTCGAGAAAGATCAGGGTCGAGTCGGGCAGAAGATCGCGCAGCCGACGCCTTGTCTCGGCCCGTTTCTCCGAATCGTGGCTGGCCAGTGCACAATCGAGGATCAGGATATCGGGCCGTTTGATCACGGCGCGGGCGAAGGCGATCCGCTCATGCGCGACGCGGGGCAGATTGGCCCCGCCGATCCCAGCCTCGACATCGCCGATCAGCAGCACGACTTCGCGTTTCAAACCGGCTTCAACCAGGACTTCGCCGACCAGTTTGACGACCTCGCCCGCCTTGGCCCCGGCACTGGCCGAGATCCGGCCGAACAGCGCATTCTCCAAGACGGTGAGCCCTTCGTTGAAGCGCTCGGGATCGAGCGGGATGAAGAGATCGCCCGCAGCCTCGAGCATCGTCTCCGATCGGCGTTGACGCAGCTCGAGGATTTTCTGCTTCAGCGGCTTGGGAAAGGCATCTCCGATCTGCTCGGCAGAGAGCCGGAAAGGCAAGGTGCTGAGCAGGGCGCGCTCGGCCTCGGTCAGCTGATCCACCCCTTTACGCCGCTTTTTCTGAACGATCTTGGTGAGTTGCTCGAAGAGATCCTGATCGATGCCGAGCTTGCGGAACAGGGGATGCTGCACGCCGACCTGGCCGAAAGTGCGCACCAGCACGCTGACCAGATCATAGCCCAGCGCAAAGACATCCTGGCGCAGGCCCAGCGCCTCGATCTCGCTGAGGAAACGCGGATCTGCGGCCATCGCATCCAGCCGCGCCTGGCGCCGGGCCGCCGCGAACAGAAGATTGCCCCCGACCGCCATGGCCGGGTTGAACTTGTCCGGCTCGAAGAAATGCACCGCTTTGCAGAGCCCCGCATCGGCGATTTTGCGGCGGATCTTGGGGCGGAGCGCGACCAGATCCGCGGCAAGTTCGGGATGCTCCTGATCCGAGAACTGAGCGCCCAGTCCGCGCTCGAACAGGAACATATCGGTCTGCATGGTCTGGATGATCCGGTACCACCAATCATTCAGCGCGGTGCGGTCCTCGACCTCGGCAATGCTGGGGTCGAGCCAGTCGCTGGCCAGGGGCTCGGTGCTGTTCCCGGCGCGTTCAGCCTCCTCGATGAAGGACGCGATCTCGGTATCGGAGGCGTCATCGCCCTTGGGTTGGGTGCGCAGCGACATCGAGATATTGCGCCCGATCGTGCGGTTGAAGAGATAGGGATCGGGGGTGGCGAGCCCGATCCGCTGTGCCACCACCCGCTGATGCAGGCCGGCGAGGTCGTGCCCGGCCACTTCGATCCTGCCCGAGGAAGCTGTGACCCCGCGGCTGAGAAGCTCAGCAAAGGCGCGGCGTTCGGTGGCGTTCTTCGCCTCGACCGCCACGGTGGCGCCCGCGGGGATCTCGGCGGTCAGCCCGTCGAGGATCGCTGCCCCGTCCGGGTCCAGCAGGGTCGCGTTCTCAAGCCGGATCGCGCCGTTCAGCCGGGGGATCTCGGGCGCGTCGCCTTCGACCAGATCCTCCGCCAGCATCCCTGTCGGGGCGAATTGCTCGATGATCGTGGTATAGCGCAGGCCCATATCCTGGACCTGGTTGTAATAGGCCAAAAGCTCCTTCCACGGGCCCGATAGGTCTTTATAGGCAGCCAGAGCCGCGACCAGGGCGCCAACGGTCAAATCCCCGGTAATCGCCAGATACCCGCCGATCGAAAAAAACAGAAACGGCGTCATCTGAGTAATGAAGTTGTTGATGAACTTCATAAAAAACTTTTTGTGGTAGATCTTCAGCCTGATCCGGAACAACCGCCCGAGCCGGTCGGTAAAGGCCGCCTGAGCATAGGGCACGCCACCATTCGCGCGCAGGTCCGAGAGGCCCGCGACACTCTCGCCGATCTCCTCGGAAAGCCGCCGAACCTCCTGCACCCGGGACTTGTTGAGCAGATTGATCTGGCGTTGCAGATAGGGGATCAGCCAGGCCTGGAGCGGGATCAGAGCCACCGCGGCCAAGCCGAGCCAAGGGCTCTGAATGAACAGAAACGCCAGGATGGTCAGCATCTGCCCGGCCTGGAAGACCGGCTGAGCCAGCATGTCGCCCATGATGCCGCCCAGAGGCTCGGCCTCGGCAGTGACCATCGAGACCAGCTCACCCTGTGAGGTCCGCCGGAAATGGCTGACCGGAAAGCGCAAGACGCGCGAGATCAGCTGATAGCGGAATCGGCGGAGCAGCCGCTCGGCCAGGATGCCCTTCATCGTGTTGAGCCGCATCTTGACCAGCCCCCAGGCCAAGACCGCCCCGAAGAACCCCGCACAGAGCAGCGCCAGATACTCGACCTGGCTGAGCGTGACACCGTGCAGCGCGACCGTGCCGCTCTCGGCGCCGATCGCATCGTTGATGATCAGCTTGGGCAGTTCCAGCGTGGCGTAGAGAAACGGGAAGGCCAGCAGCGTGACTGCCAGCAGCACGAATTGCTGCAGCTTGCTGTAGCGCCAGATGAAGGCAAAAAGATTGGAATGCATGGACGACTCGCGGCGGAATCCGGGGAGGCTTTAGAAAAAAGCATCCCCGGCGGTCCCTTCAAGCCCCATGCGGCACCCGCATGCCGGGTATGTGCCGCGAGAAGTGGCGCAAAGAGGGGGCGGATCAGCCTTCGGCGGGCGCCAGACCGGTCTCGCGGGCCTTGGCGGCGGCCAGGGTCTCTTTGAGTTCCTGCTCCATCTTTTTCAATTCGCCCTCCGCCTCGGCGCGTTTGCGTTTGCCCTCATCGGCGATCTCGAGGCTTTCATTGACGGTGGCGATCAGCTTGGCGTTGGCCTCCTTCACCGCATCGACATCGAAGATCCCGCGCTCCATCTGGGTGCGGACCTCGCGGTTCGACTCCTGGAGAACCTCGGCATTCTTGCGCAGAAGATCGTTGGTCAGATCGGTGGCCCCCTTGATGTCCTTCGCTGCCGATTGGCTGCGGAACATGGTGATCCCCTGGGCGAGCTGGTTTTTCCACAGCGGCACCGTGTTGGTAAGGACCGAGTTGATCTTGTTGATCAGGCTCTTGTCGTTCTCCTGCACCAGGCGGATCGAGGGCAGCGACTGCATGGTGACAGTGCGGGTCAGCTTCATGTCATGGACCCGGCGTTCCAGCTCGTCGCGGGCGGCGCGGATATCGCGCAGCTCCTGCGCCTTCATCACACCGTCCTCCTCCGAAGCCGCCTGCGCCTCCGCCTCCTTGGCCGGGATGGTCACACTGTCGAGCTCGGCCATCTTCGCCTCGCCTGCTTGGATGTAGAGGCCGATCTCGTTGTAGAAATTCAGCGTCTCGTCATAGAGCCGGTCGAGGAATTTGATATCCTTGAGCAGCACCGTCTCATGCTCCAGCAGATTGTCCGTGATCACATCGATCTGGCCCTGAACGCTCTCGTACCGCGCAACGAACTCGGCGACTGGTGTGGCCGAGGCGAACAACCGCTCCCACCACGAGCGGGCGCGGGTGGGGTCCAGTTCGGATGTGTTGAACCCCCGGATCGTGGTCACCATTTCGCGCAGATCCTCGCCCGCGGGGCCCACATCCTTGTTGCGCACGCCGTCCAGCATTTGGTCGGAAAGCTCGGTCAGTCTGGACTGCGCGCCAGAGCCGAATTTGATGATCGACTGGGTCGAGCTGATGTCGAGCTCGGCCATCCGCTTGGCGATTTCGGGGTCGGCGGCGGCGGTCTCGGGCGTAACCGCCGGCAGATCGGCCGGAGGTTCGGGCAGGACGGTGACCAGGGTTTTGGCCTCTTCGGCCAATGCGACGGCCTTTTGATTAATGTCGCTCATCGCGCTCTCCTCTCGTCTTGATTGTGCTTTTGGGCTGGCGGGCTCGGCTCAGGCGCTCTCCTGACCAAGCCGCTCGCGCAGGACTTCGATCTCGACCTCCAAGTCGGTGCGGTCATCCGAGAGCAGCTTGTCGCGCCCCCGGGCAAAGCTCTCCTCCAGATCGCCGAGCATGGCGAGATATTCGCCCCTTAGCTCGGGATCGTCGAGCTTGGCATGGGTGCCGACATATTTGCGCGTCGCATCCTCGGCACCTTTGAGATAGACGGTGAAATAGCGCCGAGCGCGCGCGAGATCGCGGGGATCCTCTTCGACCAGACGCAGCATTTCGCGCACCCGCTCCATCAGCGCACCGACCCGGCCGGTAATCTCGCGGTCGCGCAGGCTTCCGGCGAGCCGAGTGATCTCGGCCACCCGGGCCTCGGCCTTGTCGATCGCCTCGATGACGAAATCCGAGGCGCCTGCGGCTTCGACCCCTTTGGATTTCATCGGATCCAACCCGAAAGCGGAGATATGAGCGATCAAGGCCAGGATACCGCTGAGGCCGGCGCTGAGAATATCCCAGGGCCGGCCCAGAAACACTGCCAGGGAAACTCCCAGCGCGGTCAGGATCGCAGCGCAGAGCTTGCGTGGAAAGGCAGGCGGCTTGGCGATCTGGCGGGCATCGAAGGCGGCTTCGGCGCGGAGCCCCTCGCGCAGCAGCCAGGCCGCCAGCATCAGGACTACATAGCAGGCAAGTGCGATGACGGCCCGCGGAGTGTTATCTCCCAGATCGCCGAGAGCGGCCAACAGGATCGGACTGGGCAACACAAACATCGCAAAAGCGCGGAGCCGCGGCCCGCCTGGTTTGCCCATAGCAGGGGCGCGCGCAGGCTGTGCTGCCGCTGCGGGCCGCGCCGGACCGCCTGGGCTATGCTTGCCGCCGAAACGCTTGGCGCTCATGCGCCACCCCCTGGGACTGGGAACAGCACCTGACAGGAGGCGACCAAGATCACCGCCGCCAAGACAATCCAAGCGATCCAGCTGGTCCAGGACCCTGTCATCTGTGCCTCTCCCTTTCTTGACGCCGGAGAATAGCCTGACCGAGGGCGCGCGTCTATTTATGGCCGGATCTTTGACCTTTGCATGGCAGGGCGGGTTTGGCATGTTCTGGACATGCCGCTCCAGACCCGTGTCCTGCCGACCGGAGAGATCACCGCGCAAGGCTGGCGCGGGTCGATGATGGGCAATCGCGGCTGCCTGCACGGGCCGGACCGGCGGCTGGGCCGGTCACGCTGGCGGCATCAGAACTGGGTCTGCTGTCTGACGGCATTTCGCGGTCGCTGGCGCGAGGCGATGCCGATGCGCCCGGCCAGAACGATTTACACGGCGCTGTTCTTCTGGGACGAGGCGAGTGCCTTTGCCGCTGGCCACCGCCCCTGCGGAGAATGCCGGCGGGCCGATTATCTGCGCTTCCGTCACGCCTGGAGAGAGGCTGGTCTGCCGGGGGAGACGCCGTCGGAGATCGACCGCCATCTCCACCGCCACCGCGTGGCACGCGACCGCAGCCAGATCCGCCACGAGGCCGAGATTGAGACACTGCCTTTTGGGGCTTTCATCCTGCTCGACCAAAGTCCGGCTGCCTGGACCGGCGATAGGGCCTTGCTCTGGTCGCCCGAAGGTTATCGGGACGCGGGCGCCACACCCGCCAGAGTCACTGTTCTGACCCCGAAACCAGTCCTGAACCTCTTCACCGCCGGCTACAGGCCAAGTCTCCGTCTCCATGAGAGCAAATAGCCAAACGGCATCCGCTACGCGGATAAGACTTTGTTTAGAAGACCCCACCCCCACCCCCGATC
>JBCDKL010000061.1:0-13559 GCA_038746695.1 Pseudomonadota bacterium
GCATGGAGCACGTTCGAGCGGTGGGAATAAACCACGCCCTTGGGATTGCCCGTGGTGCCTGAAGTATAGCAGATCCCGCAGGCCGCACCTTCCTCGACCTTCTCCCAGTCGGTATCGCCGTCCTCAGCCGCTAGAAGCTCCTCGTAGCAGAGCGCATTGGGCAGCGAGGTTTCGGGCATATGCGCCCGATCGGTCATCACGATATAGCCCTTCACCGCGGGCAGCTCAGCAGCGACCGGCTCCAGCACTTTCACCAGATCGTGGTCGATGAAGATCCAGGCATCCTCGGCATGGGAGATGATATAGGTGAGTTGCTCACCCGAAAGCCGCGGGTTCAACGTGTGCAGAACTGCCCCCGCTCCGGGGACGCCATACCAGACCTCCATATGCCGCTGCGTGTTCCAGGCCATCGCGCCGACGACTGTGCCAGGCGTGATGCCCAGGCGGCGCAGCGCCTGGGTGACCCTTTTGGCGCGGCCATGCAGCTCGCCCCAGCTTGTCCGCGTGATCGGTCCCTCAACCGACCGGCTCAGCACCGCCCGTCCAGTGTGATAGCGGGCCGCGTGGTCGATGATCGCCGTGACCCGAAGCGGCCAATCCTGCATCAGCCCGCGCATGGGCGTCCTCCCTTTCCTCCGCCGGCTTGGCCGGTCATTCTGACCTCTGAGTATCCAGGCTTGGCCTGCGAGGGAAGAGGCAGCGGCGCCTACCCGGCTGAGGCCTCCTGAGAAATCTATCGTAAACCAGGATTCATCCTGTTCCTTAAAGCGGCTGAAAGCCTGAACCGCCATGTTGCCCCTTGGGTGAATGTGAGAAGTTCGGGGAGCACGCCATGGCTTTGCAAGCGTCGTCCGGGGGGCATGGGAACCCCCAGCTCGACCTTTTGCCGGTGAATAGTCAGGGAGAGGCGCCGCGCGCCACCCATGTGGCGGTCAAGGATGGCGACTGGTTCGACCCCGGCACTTGGGAGGGCGGCAAGGTCCCCGGCGAGGGGGCCTTGGTCCATATCCCCGAGGAGATCTCGATCCAATATGATGGGGTTAGTGAGGCCAATCTCTTCATCGTCCGGGTAGATGGCACTCTGACATTCACTGCCGAGACACATCCCCAGACCAAGATGGTGGTCGACACGATCATCACGGCGCCTTCCAGCAAGCTTGAAGTTCTGGCCACACGAGCGACCGATGGTGAGGTGGATATCGTCTTCGCCGAGGGCCAGCCAGCGGGGTTCGGCAATCATTATACTGACCATTCTGCGGGCGATGGCGTGCTCGGCCGCTACGATTGGGACCCCTCACAGCTTTCGCTCGGTCTGGTTGCCAGCGGAGAAGTGCAGATTAAGGGCAAGGAGGTCGAAGCCCATATGCAGCTGCTCGAAGGCCCATTGGCCGGCGACAGCACCCTGATTTTCGACGCCTGGGCCGAAGGCGCCACCACCTGGGAGCCTGGCCAACAGATCGTTGTGGGCGGTGCGGCCTATCTGGGCCGCGATGCCGAGGGCAATTTCCAGAGCCAGGACGAAGTGCGCTCCATCACCCTGATCGAGACTGTGGGCGACAAGATGCTCGTCCATCTCGATCAGCCGCTGGAATATGACCATCGCGGTCCCGCCGATCCGGATACGGGTCAGGAGCTGACGGTCAGTGTGGGCAATCTCACCCGCAATGTGACACTTTCCTCCGAAGTGGCCGACAGGGATGGCGACGGCGAGGCCGACCGCGCGCTCAGCCTTGGCGACGATCCGGGGGCGGACGGGCATTATGTCACTGAACGCGGCCATGTCATGTTCATGCATAACGATGACGTGACAGTGACGAATACGAGCTTCTTCGGCCTCGGCCGCACCGATAAAAGCCAGGAACTCGACGATTTCCAGACCAAGACCGATACTGGAGGCACCGAGTTAAACCACCGGCTTTGGGAGGATACCAACGATAACGGCGTGTTCGATGCCGGTCTGGATACCTCGCTGACCACCGCCGCCGACGAGATCCAGAACATGCGTGGGCGCTATGCGCTTCATATCCATATGGCGGGCACCGGGCATGACCATAATCACGGTGAGATGGATGCCGAGGGTGGCTTGATCGGCCCCTGCGCGCGCACCGGTGAGCCGATCTGCCAATGTGGCGGCATTGACGAGGATGGTGATGGGCGTCCCGACTTCTATCTCCATGCGATCGAGGACCCGGCAAGCCATGACGGGTTCGGCACGCTGGTGGATACTGATGAGGACGGGCGCTACGACGCCGTCCGCCACACCGCCGAGGAGCATGCCCGGCTGCATGGCGAAGACCGCGGAGCCCTGATTGACGGCAATGTGGTCTGGGGCTCGCCCGGATGGGGGATCGTGCAGCATGACTCGAAGGCCGATCTGATCGGCAATGTCACCTATGATATCGACGGGGCTGCCATCGTCTCGGAAAGCGGCAATGAGACCGGACGCTGGGAGGGGAACGCCACCTTTACCACCTATGGCACGCGGCCCGAGCCCGGCAATGACGATTCAGACGATTTCAACGACAATTTCGGGCATGAGGGCGTGGGGTTCTGGCTGCATTCCCGGGCCATTGATGTGGTCGACAATGTCGCCTTCTCCTCGGCCCGGACCGCGTTCCGCTATCAACAGAACGGGGTGGATCTGAAGGAAGTCGACACCTCCGATCTGGGGGATCTGGCCGATATCGCCCCGGGTGCCGCGACGGTGGCGGCCGAAGACGTGCCGATCACTCTGTTCGATGGCAACCGGGCAATTGCCGCGCAAGAGGGGATTCGGATCATCACCGACCCGCTCGATTCGGTGCGCAAGTTCAACGATGCCTATTCGCATCTGACAGATTTCACCGCCTGGGAGATCGCCGAGGCGGGGGTCAAGACCACCTATACCTCGAAATACATCTTCCGAGATTTCCTGTTGCTGGGCAGCCAGCATGAGAATGGGTTTGACGCCAGGGCAGGCTTTTTCTTCAAGGTCTCGAGCGCGGATATCACCGTGGTCGACAGCCATGTCGAGGGCTTCGCCAAAGCCAATGAAAGCTGGTTCAAGGTCGGCGACCGGCAGGAGTATCGCCGCGGCTATTGGGATCCGCTGGATGCCTGGGGTGGCGACTGGGTCGAATTGCACGAGGGCGCGGGACTGGTCCATGGCATCGACAACCCGGCCTATAACCTCTGGAACCAGAACATCGTCAATCTGACCTCGGATAATCTGACGACCCGCAATCCTCTGGGCGGGCGGAATATCGAGATCGATGGCGAAGTATATACCGCCCGCCGTGTCTGGGACGACGAGGGTGCGCAGGGCGATGCCCCTGCGATCCGCCAGCAGCCATTGCAGATCGATTTGATCGATGACAGCGCGGGGGGCGGTCTGGTGGCGCTGTGGCGCGAGGATCTAAAATATGCCGACGATTACGAGGCGGTGCTGCGCGAACATGTCCCACTCGCCTATCAGGATGCAGTCTATCTCAGCCGGGTAGAATGGGAGAGCGGCAAGGCGATCAAGCGCAAGCATCGCGAGGATGACGGTCAGGGCATTGCGGACGATATCTGGTCGGGCACGGTGCTGGAATTCGTCAAGACCGACAGCCTGGGCCAGCAGGTCTTCACCTATGGCGATTTCTCGCCCCTGGATTGGAGCCGGACGGAACTGACGGTCAGTACCAATGAGAAGATCATCTTTACCAGGGAGATGATCGACGGGGTGCTGGCCAGTGATGGGTATTACTCGACCCCGGGCACGGCAATGAAATTCGTCGCCATGCGGATGGTCTTCACTGACCGGCTGACCGGGGAGTATACGACTAAGGAATTCCTGGTCGGGCTCGACATGGCCTGGGAGATGCCCGCGGGGGCGGTCAATAACGGTCTTTATGTGCCGCATGCTAATTCAGTGGTGGCCGACAGCTATCGCATTTTCCGCGAAGGCGAACTGGTGCCGAACAAGGCGCCGGTTGTCGTCGAGCTGGGCGAGCCCATTGTCGAGTTTGTTCCCGGGCTCTCCTATGACGATGCGGCAGCGCTGTTGCGCGATGCCGAGATCGACGTGGATGGGCGCGATGGCGAGGCCTATGGCGCCGAGGCGTTGACCGGCCTTGATGTCGAGGCCCGTGATTTGGTCGAACCCGGGCCAGACAAGCTGGAAACGCCGGACGATTTGACCGGTGGCGGCAGTCTCAGCGAAGGGGCAGCCTGGATCCGGCAGGCGATCAATGGGACAGCGGCGGATGACCGGCTGAAAGGCGGCAATGGCGCGGATCTGATGGTTGGCGCGGATGGCGACGATCTTTTGCAGGGGCGGCGCGGTGACGACCGGCTTTTCGGCGGTGCGGGCGAAGATATCCTGCATGGCGGTGGCGGATCGGATGTGCTGATCGGCGGGGCGGATGCGGACCGGTTCCGCTTCGACCTAGCCTCGGGCGATGATGTGATCCGTGATTTCGACGTCGAGTTGGATTTGATCGAGATCCTGCATACCGGGCTGAACTTCTCGGAGATCACCATGGTGCAGGACGGGGCGGATGTGTTGATCGATTATGCCGGACAGACTTTGAGGGTGCAGGGGGTCTCGGTGGATGATCTGGACCCGGATAAGGTGCTGGTGGCTTAGGCTCGCGCTAGCTGCCGGTCCTCCGGTCGCTGCGCCGGCGTCGCTCCCACCCGCCATCCCCGCTCCGCCGCCCCAGCGCCCGGAGGACCGGGTGCGATCGGGGTTGATGGGAGGCGATTAGTGGAAATCGCGGCTCGGGAAGATTTGCTTTGCCTGGTCGCGGGGATGCATGGCGCGGGGCGGTTTTCGGGTCGGGACGGGGCGTTTCGCCTCATCTGCTCGCGGGCTCGATGTGTCAGTGGGCATGCCCATCGCATCGAGCCTTGGCGAGAGATCCTCGATGGTCCAGGCGATCAGATGGGTGACCGCACCTTCGCGTTGCCAGCGCCCAGTGACGCGGATCAGGCGGCCTTGCATGACCGTGCGGCGAAAGCGTTCATAGACCCGGGTCCAGACGATGATGTTGGAGGTGCCGGTCTCGTCCTCGAGTGTGAGAAAAATCACACCCGAGGCTGTGCCGGGGCGTTGCCGGGTGATCACGATCCCGGTGGTGGTCGCCTTGGTACGGTCCGGCAGATCCCAGAGACCCTTCGCGGTGCGGCCCGGCAGGCCGGCGCGCAGGATCGCGCAAGGATGGTCGCGGAGCGAGAGGCGGAGCATGCGGTAATCCTCGACAACCTCCTCGCCCTGGGAGGGGGTCGGAAGGTTGGCGAGGCTTTCCTGGATGCCCTCCCCCTCGGCGAAAAGCGGCAGCGGGCGATCGCCTGAGAGGGCGCGTGCCTCCCATTGCGCCTGGCGGCGGGTGAGGGGATCGGTATCCTCTGTCAGGCCTGCGCTGGCGAAGGCATCGGCGCGGGCGAGCTTCTCGGTACTGGTCCGGCTGATCCCGGCCCGGCGCCACAGGCTTTCGACATCGGGATAGCCATTGCCGCGGGCGGCGGCGATCCAATGCCCGTCCTCTTCCTTGACACCCTTGATCTGGCGGAAACCGAGGCGCAGCGCGAGGCTTCCATCGGGTTTCGGCTCGAGCGTGCAATCCCAGTAGGAATGGTTGACCGAGACTGGGCGGATCTCGACCCCATGTTCGCGCGCGTCCCGGACGATTTGGGCAGGCGCATAGAACCCCATGGGCTGGGAGTTCAGAAGCGCGCAGGCATAGACCGCCGGGTGGTGGTGTTTCAGCCAGGCGGAGGCATAGACTAGAAGTGCGAAACTGGCGGCATGGCTTTCGGGGAAGCCATATTCGCCGAAACCTTCGATCTGACTGAAGCAACGTTCCGCGAAATCCGGATCATAGCCGCGTTGGGTCATGCCGGAGATGAAGCGCGCGCGGAAATTGCCGATCGTGCCGGATTTGCGGAAAGTGGCCAGGGCGCGGCGCAGGCGGTCGGCTTCCTCGGGTGTGAAGCCTGCGGCGACGATGGCGATGCGCATGGCCTGTTCCTGGAACAGCGGCACGCCTAGGGTCTTGCCCAAGACCTCGCCGAGTTCGTCGGAGGGGAAGGAGATCTCCTCCTCTCCCGTGCGGCGGCGCAAATAGGGGTGGACCATGTCGCCTTGGATTGGTCCGGGGCGGACGATGGCGACCTCGATGACCAGGTCGTAAAAGCAGCGCGGGCGCATCCTGGGCAGGAAATTCATCTGTGCCCTGCTTTCCACCTGGAATACGCCGAGGCTGTCCGCCTTGCAGAGCATGTCATAGACCTTGGGGCATTCCGGCGGCAGGGTCGCCAGGGTGTAATCCGGCCCGCCATGAAGGCGGATGAGATCGAAGGCCTTGCGGATGCAGGTCAGCATGCCCAGGCTGAGCACATCCACCTTCAGAATGCCCAATGCATCGATATCGTCCTTGTCCCACTCGATAACGGTGCGGTCCTCCATAGCCGCGTTTTCGATGGGGCAGAGCTCGTCGAGGCGGCCTTCGGTGATGACAAACCCGCCGACATGTTGCGAGAGGTGGCGGGGAAAGCCGATGATCTCATCGACGATCTCGAGCGTCTGACGCAGGCGACGGTCGGCTGGATCGAGGCCAATCTCGCGCAGGCGCTCATCGGTCATGCTCTCACGCGACCAGCCCCAGACTTGGGAGGCGAGGGCGGAGGTGACATCCTCGGAAAGCCCCATGGCCCGGCCCACTTCGCGCAAGGCGGCGCGGGAGCGGAAATGAATGACCGTGGCGGTCAGGCCCGCGCGCTCCCGCCCATAGGTCTGGTAGATATGCTGGATCACCTCTTCGCGGCGTTCATGCTCGAAATCCACATCGATATCCGGGGGCTCGTTGCGGGCCTCCGATACGAAGCGTTCGAACACCATCGAGATGGTTTCGGGTGCGATTTCGGTGATTCCGAGCGCATAGCAGACGGTGGAATTGGCTGCGGAACCGCGGCCCTGGCAGAGGATACCGCGGGAGCGCGCGAAGGCGACGATGTCGCGGACGGTCAGGAAATAGGGCGCATAGCCGAGCTTGCCGATCAGGGCGAGCTCACGCTCGACATAGGCGCGGGCTTTCTCTGGGATCTGGGACTTGTAGCGCCAGATCAGGCCCTCACGGGCGAGGCGTTCGAGCCGGGCTTGGGGCGGTTCGCCATAGCCCTCATCAGGGTATTGGTAGCGAAGCTCATCGAGTGAGAAAGTGCAGCGATCGGCGATTGCACGGGTTTCGGCGAGCGCCTCCTCATGCCCGGCGAAGAGGCGGGCGAGGTCGTCCGGTGCGCGCAGGCGGCGTTCAGCATTCGGCAGGGCGCCGCCGCCCAGAGTGGCCACAGTGGCGCGGGTGCGGATGCAGGTGAGGATATCTGCCATCCGCCGCCGCCCGGCACTGTGCATCATGACGAAGGGCGTGGCGGCCATGGGCAGGCCGAGCTGCTCGGCGAGATCGGCAAAGGCTGCGAGCCGGTCAGCGTCGCGGCCATCATATTCCGGGGTCGCACCCAGCCACAAACGGCCGGTCCAGGCTGGACCGTCGAGACGGCGCGTCACCGTCTGGTGCAGCTCGTATGCCGCGCCCGCGCCGGGCTTCGAGGGCTGTCCAGGCGTGACCGTCAGAGGGTCTTTTGGATGCAGAATGGCGAGCAGACCCTGCGTGGCGGCGAGTTCGGTGAAGGTGAGCGCCGCACCACCCTTGCCGCTGCGCCGCTTGCCTAGGGTGAGCAGGCGGGTGAGCTCTGCATAAGCGGCGCGGTCTGGCGCGAGCACAGTTGCCTCGAGCGCTGTATCGGTGAAGCTGAGCCTTGACCCGATCAGCAATTTCGGCAATGGGCCGGGCAAATCGGCCGCCGCCGGCTCCGCCTGGGCGGGGTCAGCGCCTGATGGCTTGCCCGCGATGCGCGCGGCGACCTCCGCCTCGCTCAGCCGCGACGAAGGGTCGATGCGCATCTGCGATCGGATCTTGGCATGGGCCCGCACGTCTTGTCCGGTGATGTTACGGTCCTTGCGCGCCACCTCTTCTCGCGCCAGTTCCCGCAGCCGCACATGGGCACGCACCACACCGGCCACACTGTTTCGATCGGTGATCGCCACTGCCGAGAGACCCAACGCTGCCGCCGTCTCGACCAATTCCTCCGGATGGCTCGCCCCGGTCAGGAAGGTGAAATTCGACAGACAGCTCAGTGCGGCATAGCTCATGTTCGACATTTGTTTCACGTCCCACCAAAAGGCAAGGGCGTCATGTCGACCATCCGTCTCCTGCGATTTTGACCATGTCAAAATTGCAGGGCGAAGTCTTATGCGGCGTCAGTCGCATGCCGTTTGGCTCAACGTCGCTGTGAAATCACCGCTGCCACGGGGCCAGGATCGCGACTGCCATGTCGCGGCCCTTTTCGGTCAGATGCAACGCCTGGGTCTCGCGTAGGATCAGCCCCTCTTCCAATGCATGCCCCAGCACAGCAGATGCCTTGCGCCGCCGCCAGCCCAGATGGGTCTCGAGCGCTCTGACAAGATTTTCCTCATCGCGCCGCGGATCGTCTTCATGACTCAAGAGATGCACCACCAACGCCCGGGCCGCGTCCATCCGCCGCCGCGTGCCGCGCTGTATCAACCGCGCCAGCATCCCATAACGCGGACCAAACAGCAGGACCGCGGCAAAGCACCCCCCTGTCATCAGCGCCATCATCCCGCCAATCGAGACATCGGCGATCACTGCCAGCCCATGCCCCGCACCCGCGGAGACAAGCGCAATCCCTACTCCAGCGCCAATCATCGCGCCAAGGCGGTCGGTTAGCAGGTAGCCCGCCGCCGGTGGCACAATGACAAAGGCGAGGAACAGCACCACGCCCACCGCGTCGAACGCCGCCACTGCCGTCGCCGAAGTCAGGAACAGGATCAGGTAGAACAGGAGGCGCGGCCGCATCCCGAAGGCTTCTGCGAGCACTGGATCGAAGGTGGTAAGCTTCAACTCCTTCCAGAAGAGCGCGACACAGCCGGCATTCACCGCTGTCATCACCGCCATCCAGAACAAGGCGCGCGGCACCGTCATGCCCGCAATGTCCACCGTCTCCAGCCAGACGAAGCCGATCTCGCCCAGCAGCACGGTGTGCGCATCGATATGTACATCCCTGGCGAAGAGGTTTTGCAGCAGCACCCCCAGTGCGAAGAGGACCGGAAACACCAGCCCGATCGCTGCGTCCTGGCGCACCAACCCGGTGCGCGCCAGTATCTCGGTTAGCCAAACGCAGAGCAGGCCCGCCAATCCCGCGCCCAGGATCTGCACAGGCCCGCTTATCAGCCCGGTGGCGAGCCAGACCAGCATGATCCCAAACAGGATCGCATGGGCGATCGCATCACTCATCATCGCGCTCTGACGCAGGATCAGGAAAGGCCCGAGGATCGCTGCTGCCACGCCGACGAGAGCGCCGGTCACAAGAATGGCGATATCGGGCTCTGCCAGAAACTCAGCCATTCTGGCCCCAGAGCTCGAGCCGTAGTGTCTCAACCTGTTCTCTGCCGCGCGGAGTCAGAACCCAATGCTCTCCCTCGTTTGGCATATGCGAGACCCGGGAGATCATTCCCTCCGCCGCCAGATCCGCCAATGCCGTGCGGGTCGCGGCACCATGATAGGTATCGAGCATCCCGCGCTCGGCCGGATAGGTCGGGTCGCCATGATCCTCGGCCAGGCGCATCATCGTCTCGAGCACGCGCCGTCCGGGAAGACGCCGTCGCTCGGCCCGGCGGCGCAACACCTGCCAGAGGATCCCGCGGCCAGGTGCTGCCAGGATCGAGACAAGGGTCGCCGTCGAGGCCGTCAGAACGATCAAGGGCCCAGTCGCCAGCCCTGGCGCCAGGGCCGAGATTACCGCGCCGATGACTCCAGAGGCGGCCCCGATGAGCGCGGCGATCAGCGCCATCGCTTCGAGGCTTCTCGCCCATTGCCGCGCGGCTGCTGCCGGTGCGATCAGCATCGCGGCCATCAAGATCACACCCACCATCTGCAAGCCGATCACCACAGCAACGGCGATCAACAGGGTCAGGGCCGCCTCGATCGCCAGCACGGGGATCCCCAGCGAGCGGGCGAAGACCGGGTCGAAACTGACCAGTTTCGCCTCCTTCCAGCCGAGTGCCATTAGGCCGAGCGCCACGGAAGCGATGATCCCCATAACCCAGAGATCCCTCGGCAGAATCGCCGCGGCCTGGCCGAACAGAAAACTCTCCAATCCCGCCTGAGCCGCCCCCGATCGCCCCTGGATGAAGCTTAGCAACACAATCCCAAGCGCAAAGAACAGCGACAGTGCGATCCCCAGCGCCGCATCTGTTTTCAACCGCGTCGCCCGGGTCAGCAACAGCACCAATGCCCCAGCCAAACCGCCGAAGATCAGGGCGCCGGCCAGAAGCGGCTCCAGCGTCCGGCTGCCGGAGATCAGGAACCCAAGGCAGATCCCCGGTAGAGTGGCATGGCTGAGGGTGTCCCCGACCAGGCTCTGGCGGCGCAGCAGTGCAAAACAGCCCTGGACCCCGGCCACAGCCCCCAGGATCGCCGCCCCCAGCGCCACATTGCGAAGGGTATAATCGCTCAGAAGCTCCCAGATCATGCGCTCTGTTGGGTCGGTCCCAGATCGCCGCCGCTAACACTCTCGATCAAGGCGATCTGCCCGCCATAGGCCGCGCGCAGATTATCCCTGGTCAGCACCTCGGCGACCGGTCCTTGGGCGATGACCTTCACGTTCAGCATCACCAGCCAGTCATAGTATCGCTGCACGGTGGAAAGGTCATGATGCACCACCACAACGGTCTTTCCCTGGTCGCGTAGCCGGTGCAGCAGTCGAATGATTACACGCTCGGTGGTCGCATCCACTCCGGCCATTGGCTCGTCGAGGAAATAGATCTCGGCCTCCTGCACCAGTGCGCGGGCCAGAAAGACCCGCTGCTGCTGCCCGCCCGAAAGCTGGCTGATCTGGCGCCGGGCGAGATGGGCGATACCGACCTCTTCCAGCGCCTCCATTGCGCGGTTCCGGTCTTGCCGCCCGGGGCGGCGAAACCATCCGAGATGGCCGTAGCGGCCCATCATCACCACGTCCAGCGCATCGGTCGGAAAGTCCCAATCCACCGACGCGCGCTGCGGCACATAGGCCACCCGTTTGCGCATCTCGGTATAGGAGCGGCCCTGGAGATAGATATGCCCAGCGGTCGGCGGGGTCAGTCCCAGCACAGCCTTGATCAGAGTTGATTTCCCCGCACCGTTCGGCCCGATCACGGCACACATGACGCCCGGAGGGATATCGACATCGATATCCCAAAGCGCGGGGGCGCCTTGATAGCTGACCGTCAGATCCTCGACATGGATCGCGAGATCTGGCTCATGCAGGCGGGCGGGATTGTCCATTCAGCTATCCAGATCCCAGCGCGCGGCCCAGTCCGCAAGTCCCTCGGGCAGCGGCGCAGGCGTGCCGCCGAGGGCTGTGACCACCGACAGCGTGTTGGAATGGAGCATGCCGATATAGGTGCCGGTGGCGGTGCCCGGCTCTCCCATCGCGTCCGAGAAAAGCTCTCCGCCCAGGGTCAGAGTATGACCCCGCTCGACGGCAGCGGCGATCACCGCCTGGACGGTGCGCGGGTTGATCGTGCTTTCGAGGAAGATCGCTGGGATATCGCGCTTCACCACCAGATCGACGATCCGGCGGATATCGGCGATACCCGCCTCGCCTTCGGTCGAGACGCCTTGAATGCCCAGCACCTCCAGCCCATAGGCGCGACCGTAATAGGCGAATGCGTCATGGGCGGTGACCAGAACCCGGCTCTCCTCGGGAATCGAGGCCATGGATTGCTTGATCCAGCCATCCAGCGCGGTGAATTCGGCAACCAGCGCCTCGGCTCTTGCAGGCGCCTCGGCGCAGCTCTCTTCCATATCGGCCAGCACCTCGGCGATCGGCGGAGCGATTCCTGACCAGAGGGCGGCGTCCATCCAAAGATGCGGATCCGGGTAATCGGCTTCCTCCGAAGCGATCAGCTCTTCGGCAGGAGCGGCCGCTTCCGAGACCGCGAGGATCGGCACGCGGCCCGAGAGTTTGCCCAGCACCGCGCCTAACTGACCTTCCAGGTTATGCCCGGCATAGAGGATCGCATCGGCTTCCGACATATCGCGGATATCGCCCGCGCTTGGTTGATAGAGATGTGGGTCAATGCCCGCGCCCATCATCGTTTCGACCTGGGCGCAGGCGGCGGCGATCCGGCTGGCGGGTTCTGCCACCATGCCTATGGTTGCGACGACCTTCGGTTGTGCCATCGCGGCTCCAGCCAGAAGGGCGCATGGAAGGGAAAATGAGAGGATCTGTTTCATGATTCTGAGAATAGGGTGACACTGAGAGAGTGTCAATCAGCTAATAAAGTTAGGTTGACCTAATATTTTTCATTTGGTAGACATCCAACATGACAGAAAGTAAAGAAGAGACTCCTCTCCGCCTCCGCGAGGCAAACCGCCAGGCACGCGGCTTCGAGACGGTGCGCGCAGCGCATCAGCGCGAAGTGGCCGAGGATTATGTCGAGATGATCGCCGATCTCTTGGATGTCGCGGGCGAGGCACGCTCTGTTGACATCGCCGAACGCATGGGCGTGACCACGGCAACGGTCAATACCACGCTTAACCGGCTGATCCGGGATGGGCTGGTACGCAAGGAACCCTACCGATCGATCTTCCTGACCGATCGGGGCCGAGGGCTGGCCGAGACCGCACGGGCGCGCCACCAAGTGGTGCGTGATTTCCTCTTGGCGCTCGGCATCGATCGCGAAACGGCAGAAAGCGACGCCGAAGGGATCGAACACCATATCAGCGAGGTGACCCTAACCGCCCTGAAACGCTTCGTCGCCGAGCGGAACTGATCGATCCATGCTCCCCGGCTCAGCCGTGCTGGGCCGGGGAGGCGCGGCTTCAGGGCATCGCCTTTGCGGCCGCCTCCTGCGCGCGGCCATAGGCGGGACGGTCGCGCAAGTCGCGGAAATAGCTCTTCAATCGGTCCGAGGGGATCTCCCACTGCAACAGACCCTTGGCCCACATCCCGCAATGGCCGAGCAGGATGTCCGGCACGGTGAATCGTGCACCCATCAGATAGGGCCCGTCACCGAGGCGCTGCTCCAGACTCTCCAATCCGCGCCGAAACTCGCCTTCGAGATGGGTTTTCGCCGCCTCGACCCGCAGCGCTTCGGGCAGGGCGAAACTGTGTTTGGCATGGGTCCAGAGCGGGCTTTCGATTTCATCAATCGTCGTATAGGTCAGCGCATCTTGCTCAGATCGTTCGGGTGAGCCTGGGGGATGCGTGCAACCGCCATGCCGGTCAGCAAGGAAATTGCAGATCGCCATACTGTCCATCAGCACATTGCCGTCGACACTAAGTGCGGGAATCTTGCCCGAGGGGTGCACCGCCTTGGCCTCGGGACTCGCAGGCGCCACGGGGTCGATGCTGTATGGCTGGCCCAGTTCCTCCAGCATCCAGATCACCCGAAATGCGCGGCTGCGCGGTGTGCCGACAATGGTATAGCTCATGCGCTGTCTCCTTCGATCGCCGCCCGGATGGTGGCGCGAACC
>JBCDKL010000062.1:0-13469 GCA_038746695.1 Pseudomonadota bacterium
TCTTCCGACCCGAGCGCCCACAAAGAACCGAACGGGCAGAGGGGCAATCCCGCTGCTTTCGAAGGTACTATGCCGCGAGGAAAGAAGCCTGTCGAGATCCGGGCGTCACTCTGCGGCCTGCCGCCCGGCGCGGGCGACGCTACATTGCTCCCAAAGCTGCTCGAGCGCGCCTACGAGATGGTCGATTTCCGCATCGGTGTGCAAGGGTCCGGGGGTCAGACGGAGCCGCTCAGTCCCCTCGGGCACAGTGGGATAATTGATCGGCTGGACATAGATCCCATGCTCCTCAAGCAGCAGATCCGAGACCCATTTGCACTTGACCGGATCGCCGATCAGCACCGGCACGATATGGCTGGGGTTGGGCATATGCGGCACCCCGGCTGCATCGAGCCGCGCGCGCAGCTTTGCGACATTCGTTTGTTGCTGTAGCCGCTCGTGGCAGGAATGCTTGAGATGGCGCACCGAGACCCGCGCACCCGCTGCCACAGCGGGCGGGAGAGCAGTGGTGAAGATAAAACCGCTGGCGAACGAGCGGATGTAATCGCACAGAGCCGTGGAGCCTGTGATATAGCCGCCGACCACCCCGAAAGCCTTGGCGAGCGTTCCCTCGATCAGTGTGATTCGGTCCATCAGACCTTCGCGCTCGGCAATCCCGCCGCCGCGGGGGCCGTACATGCCCACGGCATGGACCTCGTCGAGATAGGTCATGGCGCCGTAACGGTCGGCGAGGTCGCAGATCTCAGCGATCGGGGCGATGTCGCCATCCATTGAATAGACGCTCTCGAATGCGATCACCTTGGGCCGGTCGCCTGCAGCGATCAAATGGCGTTCGAGATCCTGCATGTCGTTATGCTTGAAGATCACCCGGTCGGCTTTGGAGTGGCGGATCCCCTCGATCATCGAGGCGTGATTCTTCGCATCCGACAGGATCAGACATCCAGGTAGGCGCGCGCCCAGGGTCCCCAGCGAGGCCCAGTTCGAGACATAGCCGGAGGTGAAGAGAAGAGCCGCCTCCTTGCCATGCAGATCGGCGAGCTCGCGCTCGAGCCGGACATGGTGGATATTGGTGCCGCCGATATTCCGGGTGCCACCGGCTCCCGCGCCCATCTCTTCAATGGTCTCGATCATAGCCTCGCGCACTGCGCGATGCTGGCCCATGCCGAGATAGTCGTTCGAGCACCAGACCGTCACATCCCGGCCCAGCGTGTGGTGATGCGCCTTGGGAAACGCACCCACCTGCCGGGCGAGATCGGCGAAGATGCGGTAATTGCCCCGGTCTTGCAGCGCGGTCAGCTCGGCGCGGAAAAAACTCTCATAATCCATGGCATATCTCCCTTCAGGGGCCCGGGCTGACCCCGGCGGTTTTCGCTGTGGCTTCTGGCGTCACCCCAGGCAGCCAGCGCCAGAGCGCGGCATCGGGGATCGGTAGGACGAGGAACCAATGCTCGATCATGCCGAGCGTGATCAGGGTCGCGAGCAAGGCCGCGGCGGTCACGTCGAACTCGCTGGCACCGGGCAGGAAGGCTGGATGCGCCACCCAGCCCGCAGCGACCGTCGCTACCGTGACCGAGATCGGGAACAGCCAGTTCATCGGCCGCTTGCGGAAATGCGAATGCAGGAAGGAAAGCCTCTCAGGCAGCAGATCCACCGTCATATTCGGCACGCCGAGAAAGATGTTGATCTTGGTCGACAGGCGGAGACCCCAAAGCGCGAGGAAGGTCCAGAGCCCGACCCAGTTTTCCCCCTGATGGCAGAGAACGAAGAGGAAAAGCGCGGTTACCGCCACCGCCAATTCGTGCCAGAGGATTGCTCCAAGCGCCGCTTTGAACCGGCCCCAGCCCGAAAGGCCCGCAGGCGCCGCCACAGGGTGCGGGCCGGTCACCCGTGCTTGGATGAAGCTAAGCTCGTGCAAGCCCCAAAGCGCGATAGCCGCCATGAAGCCGATATAGGCGGCCTGCACGCTGGCCTCTCCGGCACTCCAATCCAGCACCGCGATCGACAGTAGAAGCACCCCCACCTCGGCCAGCCGCGCGGCAGCGGGCCCGAGGCTGACCCGCCGGTCGAGCAACAGCACGCATCCGGTGGAGAACCACCAGAAAAACAGCGCGAAAAGGGCGGGCCAGAGGAACTGCATACGCTTACCAGACGGGCGCCAGGCGGATATCCGACAGGTCAGGCATGTCGTGGTTCTTCACCGGCATCGCATAGATCCGGGCGAATAACCCGCCCGCCCGTGCCCAGAGGCCGATCTTGCGCACAAAGCCAAGAACCCCGCCCTGCCGGTCCGCGGCGTTGATCGCGTCGGAGACATGGCGCATCCGGCTCATCAGGTCCCAGATTCGATCATTTTCGAGATCCAGCTCGAAGGGGAAGCATTGCCGCGAAATCTCGGAGGTCAGCCGGATCACTTTGCGGTCGTAATCGTCGATATCGATCCCCAGCGCCTCATGGAACACAGGCCGCGCGTGGTCGCGGATATGCATGGTGACGAAAACCGCAATCAGGAAGAAACGGATCCAGAGCCGGTTGATCCCTTGGGTCAGTTTCGGGTCCGAGCGGATCAAAAGCGCGAACGCCTCGCCATGGCGGAACTCGTCATTGCACCATTCCTTGAACCACTTGAAGATCGGATGAATCCGATGCTCGGGATGTTTCTCTAGATGGCGGAAGATGGTGATATAGCGGGCATACCCGATCTTCTCGGACAGGTAGGTCGCATAGAAGATGAACTTGGGCCGGAAGAATGTGTATTGCTTTTCGCGCGTCAGGAAACCCAGATTGACGCCGATGCCAAACTCCTTCAGCGCGTCGTTGATAAAGCCTGCATGGCGCGCCTCATCACGGCTCATATAGCCGAAGAGCTTGCAGATATCGTCGTTCTGGCCACGTTTGCGCATTTCTTTGTAGAGCACGCAGCCCGAGAATTCCGCGGTCAGCGAGGACACCAGGAAGTCGACCAGCTCGCGCCGTAATGCTGGGTCCATCCCGTCGAAATCGATCTCGTCCCATTCCTCGTTCTTCTTAAAATGGCCCTTGTTGGGATCGGAGGCCAGCTCCTCCAGCATGTCGTCCATTTCCTTGCGCACGCCCGAAAGATCGGTCGCGTCCAACGCATCGAAATCGGTGGTGTAGAAGCGCGGGTTCAGGAGCGTGGTCTCCTGCGCCATCGCCGTGGTTTCGTTCGGGGCTTTGTGGGAGCGCTCAGCCTCCACCTCGCGGGCGATCATATTCATGCGTAGACCTCCTCGGAGAAGCTGAATTCCAAGAGCTCCATGTATTCCATATCGCCGGTGGCCCGGGTCCAGAGGCGCTCGAGCAAGGTGGCGCGGCCCACTGTGGCTGTGCGATGGAAGGTCTGGACCTCGCCATAGGGCACGGCGACATCCTCGCCATGGACCAGCACCTGATCGCCCGGGTTCATATCCACCCCGTCGGGCAGGATCACATGGGCATGCAGGCTGTCAAATGTGTGGCTGACCTCCACCGTGCAGGGCACGTCGAAGCGGTAGCGGATCGGGTCGAACAGGCGTTTCATCCATTTCCTCCCATGGTCAGGTATTTCTTGAATGCGGCCACTTGGCTGTGGCCATAGGCTTTGAGCTGCATGACCCGGCCGGTGGCAGGATCGCGCAGGGTGACGTGGCCGCTGGGCCATTCGGCCAATTCAAAGGGCATCTCCGAGCCAACGCGGACCTTGACCCGGTCGCGGGCGAAGCTGCGCATGGCGACGCGCAGGAACATCCCCTCGTCGCGGCCGAGCAGTTCCAACTCCTCGCCGGTTGTTCCATCGAGCACGGCGACCACGCCGGGGGCATGGTCGGTAAAGCGCAGCATACGCTCGGCGACCGGCGGGCCCGGGGGAAGCGTGTCGCGGAGCTTGCCGCTCGCCACCCCCTCGACGAGGATGTAAACGCCAAACAGCACCAGCCCGGCTATGATCACCGCGGGAAGTCCGGCGCGGAGCGGGGGGCGTTTGGGCCGGATCGCGTGCATCGCCAGCCCTCCCCTAACCCGCCGCCGGCAGGGCGCCGCCTGGCGCCTTGGCCGGTTTCTCCGCGGGGCTCAGAACTGGTGCCGCACTGTGGCCGTGATATGCCGCGAGCGCGCCCGACAGAGCTTCCGCAGCCGCTTCGGGCTCGGCAATCGCGCGCAACGCCGGCTGGGTTGGCAGGTAATGCCAGGGCCGGACATTGGGCCAAAGATGCAGGAACGCGATCCGCCCATTTCCCGTCATGGTCAGAGCCAGCGTCCCGCTGCCATCTCGGCTGCGCTTGAGGTCCGCAGCCCCGATCTCGGCAAAGGGTAGATTGACCGCCATCTTCAGCGCCACGCCGAAGCGGATCACCACCCGGCGGTTTGTGATCGTGTAGAGCGTCGTCCGCGCGATCCAGAGCGCCATCAGATAGAGGATCGCCACCGTCGCTGCTGCGAAGGGGATCAGCGAGATCGCGCTGCCCAGCGCCGCCAATGGGGCTGCGCCCAGGCTCATCGCTTCGAGAACCCGCCACAGGCCAAGGACCGTGAAATAAACCAGCACCGGCCCGATCATAAAGGCCTGGCGAGCCAGTGACAGGGCGCGCGGGGCGCCTTGCCAGAGGATCCGCTCGCCCTTCGGCAGAAAGGCGGGCAGACCGTGGACAGGTTCGTTCTCGAAGCCGCTCATCACTTACACCAACGGATCGCGTGAGCGCGGGGTCTGGAAGAACTTACCGCCCGAGAAATAGGCCATGATCTTGTCCTCCTCGAGCCTGGTCACTTCGGTCGGGCTCTTGGTGCCTGGGCATCCGGCGAATTGTTCGGCGAGCAACGATCGTACGATCACCTTGCCCGGCGGGCCGCGGAACTCGGCGCCGCGGTGGAAGGTGACCAGGTTCATCGGGATCAGGACCTTCTGCGTGCTGTCCTTGATCTCCATCTCGACATAGCGGATCAGATGCTCGGCCCGGTCGACCCAGACATCGGTGACCTTGCCTGCGATCTCCATGTCATTCGCCCAAACATCCAAGCCGCGCGGGTCGATATTGCCGTCGAGCAGGGTGAATTCCGGGTCGGAAGAAAGCGGCACCACGCTGGGCTTGCCCTCGAGGGTCAGGTCCGGCACGTCCTTGCGCTGCGCCCAGGCGGCGGGGCCGACGCCATCGGTCAGCGGGTCGCCCGTGGGCTCATAGGGATCGGAATAGGCGCCGGTGACCCGCTCCAGCGCGACCTCGCCGCGCTTCTCACCCTCATACATGTCCGGCGCATGCACTTTGCCCTCGCCATGGGGCAACTCGAAAATTTTTGGCTCGGGAACTGGCGGGAAATAGTCGACAAAGCCGGTCTGCACCTCACCCTCTTCGCGGATCAGGGGATAGCCCTCGCGCTTCGACTCGCGCTGAAGGTAGTAGATCAGGCCCGCGAAGAAGATCCAGAACAGGTAGAGCGTGATCTGGGCCCAATCGAGATAGTTGGTGATGTCTCCAGGCATAGGAGGTCCTCCGTGGTCAAGCCGGCATTTCAGCCAGGCCAAATTGCGCAGGGCGCTTTGCGACGCGGCGGCGGCGCACGAGCGGGCCGATCGCGACAAGGGTCAAAAACAGCAGGGCGATTTCGATGTGATAGACAAAGCCATAGCCGGTCGAGGGCATGGCGAGCGCGGGCCCCATCGCGCCCGACATCGCCCATTCCGAGACGATGTCGCGCACTGCTCCACCCGTAGCGACGGCGATCCCAGCCGACGTCGCCTGCACCGCCCCCCAGGCGCCGAGGGCGAGGCCGGACGTGCCCTCCTCGGCCAGGTCCATCGCAGCGATAAGGGTACCGACCAGGAAAAGCCCCGCGCCAAAGCCGATCATCATGGCTCCGGTACGGAACAATGCAGGCGAGCCCAGCGGATCGGCAAAGATCACGGCCGAGAAGGCAAGCAACCCGGCCACCAGACCATAGGCTGCGATCTTATGCGGATCGGCACCCTTGGTGAGCGCCCTGCTGGCCAGCCAGAAGCCCAGCAGTGAACCGCCCGCCATCAGCGCAGTCAGCACCGTTGTGGCCGAGACCGAGAGCGCCAACACCTCGCCGCCATAAGGCTCGAGCAGCACATCCTGCATCGTGAAGCCCGCGGTGCCGAGGCCAGTGGCGATCAGTAGACGCGCCGCCCGTCCACCCCGGATAAAGCGTTGCCATTGCGCCTGAAAGCTCGGCCGCTCCCGGTCGTGCCGAGTGATGTGCTTGTTCTGCTTCTCCTGTTTCCAAATCGCGATAGCGTTGAGCACTAGGCTGACCACCGCGGCGCCCTGGACGATCTGGATCAGGATTTTCGGCGTGAAATCGGTCAGGAGCCAGCCGAAGACCAGCGCACTCCCCGCCATGCCGACCAGCAACATGACATAGAGCAGGGCGACCACACGGGGGCGTGTCTTCTCATCGGCCAAGTCATTGGCAAGCGCCAACCCCGCGGTCTGGGTCGTGTGGATGCCCAGGCCGACCATCAAAAAGGCGAACGCAGCGGCAACTTCGCCCAACCAGAACGGACCGGCATTCTCGCTGAGCACCAGAAGCGCGAAGGGCATAATCGCGAACCCGCCCCATTGCATGCCGGTGCCGAATAGGATGTAGGGCACACGGCGCCAGCCGAGATAGCTCCTATGCTGATCCGACCGGTGCCCGATCAGGGCGCGCAGCGGCGCGAAGACCAAGGGCAAGCCCACCATCACCGCAACGATCCAGGCGGGCACGTCCAATTCGACGATCATCACCCGGTTCAGGGTGCCGGTCAGCAGAACCATCGCCATCCCGACCGAGACCTGGAATAGCGAGAGCCGAAGCAGACGGCCCATCGGCAGCCCCTCGGAGGCTGCATCCGCGAAAGGAAGCAGATTGGGCGTGAGTTGCTTCCACATCGTCGCCATGCCGGTGAGCGGCTTTTCCTTGGTCTCTGGCATCTGGTCGGTCATCGGACGCAAAGCTCCTGTGCCTCGGAGATGTAAAAACCTGACTTCACCCGCTCCTGGCGCAGCAGGATCCGCTCGGGCAGATCCGCCTTCAGGCTGCGGCGCAAAGATCGCCGGTCGACCGGCACGATGGCGGGCGAACGATCCGAGCGCGGGAAGAGCTTGCCCGCTGCATGCATCACGCTCAGCATCGGGGTGCGCGGCGCCACGGTGAACAGGATCGCACCGTCGATCCTGGGCGCCAGGCGGGTCAAAGCCGCGATCATATCGGGCGTGCGGTAATGGATCAGACTGTCCATCGCCACCGCATGGTCAAACCGCCCGTGACCTGGGTCGAGCATATCGCCCGCGCGGAATGAGATCCGAGCGCGCAGGTCCTCGGGCAGGCGTTCCTCCGCAGTGCGGATCAGGGTGGGCGAGAGATCGATCGCCACCACTTCGGCACCGCGCCGTGCCGCCTCGACCGCCAGGGCGCCAGTGCCGCAGCCGGCATCGAGCAGTCGGTGCCCGGTGAGATCCCGTGGCAGCCAGCTCAGCAGCGTCTTGCGCATCCTTTCGCGGCCAGCGCGGACCGTTTCCCGCACCCGGCTGACCGGGGCGTCCGAGGTCAAACGCTCCCAGGTTTCGGCCGCGGTGCGGTCGAAATAGGTGGCGATATGGCCGCGCTGCTCCTCGTAGGTGTCGCTCATCAGTCGAAACCCAACAGTTCGAAAATATCCCGGTCCTTCATCGGATCGGGAGCAAGGGGCTCGGTGCCGTTCCAGAGCGTCTCGGCCAGGCGGATATACTCCTTCTGCACCGCGACCACGTCCTCCTCGTCACCCATCTCGAACAGCGTCGCCTTTTTTAGACGGCTCCTCCGGATGGCGTCGAGATCGGGCAGATGGGCGATGCGCTTGAAGCCGACCACGTCGCAGTACTTGTCGACTTGGTCAGTTTCTCGGCTGCGATTGGCGACGCAACCGGCGAGACGCACCGAGTAGTTCTTCGACTTCGCCTGCACCGCGGCGACGATCCGGTTCATCGCATAGATCGAGTCGAAATCGTTCGCTGTGACCACCACGGCCCGGTCGGCATGCTGCAGAGGGGCTGCGAACCCGCCGCAGACCACATCGCCCAGCACATCGAAGATCACCACATCGGTGTCTTCCAGCAGGTGATGCTCCTTCAGCAATTTCACCGTCTGGCCAACGACATATCCGCCACAGCCCGTTCCTGCCGGGGGGCCGCCCGCCTCGACGCACATCACGCCGTTATACCCCTCGTAGACGAAATCCTCGGCCCGCAATTCCTCGGAGTGGAAATCCACCTCCTGGAGCACGTCGATCACCGTCGGCATCAGGCATTTGGTTAGGGTGAAGGTCGAGTCATGCTTGGGATCGCAGCCGATCTGCAGCACCCGCTTGCCCAGTTTCGAGAACGCGACCGACAGGTTCGACGAGGTGGTCGATTTACCGATCCCGCCCTTGCCATAGACCGAGAAGACCTTCGCCCCCTCGATCTTCATCCGCGGGTCCATTTTCACCTGGACCGAGCCTTCGCCATCGGCGCGCGTGCGGCGCGGGATGGAGGGGGGTGTTTCCAAGGGGCTCATACTCGTCTCCTCATTCCGCTGCCCAATTGCTGACGCCTTCGACATGGTCTTCGAGTTCGTCGCCAGCTTGACGCAGGGCTTCGAGCGTCGCGTCGTCCGGCGCCCAGTAATTGCGTTCATGCGCCTCCAGCAGCCGGTTCGCGACCTTGGCCGAGGCGCGAGGGTTCAGCGTCGCCAGGCGACGGCGCATCTCCTCGTCCAGCACAAAAGTCTCGGAAATCCGCTGATAGACCCATGGCTGCACCTGGCCAGTCGTGGCCGACCATCCCATCGTGTTGGTCACATGCGCCTCGATATGGCGCACACCTTCGTGGCCATGCTCCAGCATCGCCTCGTACCATTTCGGGTTGAGGACGCGGGTCCGGGCCTCGAGATCCACTTGTTCGGAGAGGGTGCGTACCTTGCCCTCGCCTGCGGTCTGATCGCCGATATAGACCGGAATGGCGTCGCCCTTGGCCTTCTTCACCGCACGGCCGATGCCGCCCAGCGTGTCGAAATAGTGATCGACAGTTGTGACACCCAGCTCCACGCTTTCGAGATTTTGATAGGCAAGCTCGACCCCCGCCAGGGTCGATTGCAGCAGCCCCTCCTGCTTCACCGGCTTGCCGTTCAGACCATAGGCGAAGCATTTGCGGGTGGTGAACGTGTCTGCGAGCTCGTCCTCATCTGCCCAGGCGCCCGAGTCGATCAGCAGGTTCACATTGGAGCCATAGGCACCGTCCGCATTCGAGAAGACGCGAAGTGCCGCTTCCTCCAGGCTGACCTTGTGGAGCGCGGCATAGCCGCGAGCATGTTTGGCGATGAAGTTCTGCGCGTCGGGCTCCTCGGCGGTGGCGGCTTTGAACGCCGCTTCGGCCAGCATGCGGGTTTGCAGCGGCAACAGATCGCGGAAAATCCCGCTGAGCGTCATCACCACATCGATGCGGGGGCGGTTGAGTTGGTCGAGGGGGACCAGATCGGCGCCCGCCAAACGGCCATAGCCGTCAAAGCGCGGGGTCGCGCCCATCAGGCTCAGCGCTTGTGCAATCGGCCCGCCCTCGGTTTTCAGATTGTCGGTGCCCCAGAGAACCAGCGCCACCGTCTCTGGCAGCGCACCACTGTCGGCGAGGTGCCTCTCGAGCAGTTTGCCGGCCTGTTTCGCACCGTCCTGCATGGCGAAGGCCGAGGGCAGTCGGAACGGGTCGAAGCCATGCAGGTTCCGGCCCGTCGGCAGGATATCCGGGGTGCGGATCAGATCACCCCCCGGCGCGGGAGGGATGAACCGGCCATCGAGGGCCGCGATCAGCGCGGGAGTTTCGGTGTCCTGCGCCAACAGGCGGTCAGCGTTGAGCAGGATCTCCGTCAGCTCCGGCGGCAGATCGGCCGTACCGGCAAGAGCGGCATCGATGGCGGCATCGTCCAGTGCGACGCCCTGCCCTTCCCCGATGGCGCGGAGATAGTCGCGGCGCTCCTCAGCCTTCGCCGGGGCGCCGATCACATGGAGGCCATGGGGGATGAGGGTATACTCCAGCTCGACAATCTTGGCGGAAAGGCCCGCGACCTGGTCATGCGCTTTGGCGTCCCAAACCGGTTCTGGCTCGGCCAGATCCACCGCGGCGGCTTGAGTTTGGATCAATTCGGCGAGATCGCCCCTTGTGGCATCCTCGGCTTCCATCTGCCGCCAACGGTCGAGGCTGGCCTTCAACTCGGCGAGACCCTTATAGAGCCCAGCATGGGCCACTGGCGGTGTCAGATAGGAGATCAGCGTCGCCGCCGAACGCCGCTTGGCGATCATCCCCTCCGAGGGATTATTGGCCGCATAGAGATAGTAATTCGGCAGATCCCCGATCAGCCGGTCGGGCCAGCAGCCACCGGACATGCCCGCCTGCTTGCCCGGCATGAATTCCAGCGCGCCATGGGTGCCAAAATGGATCACCGCATCGGCGGCAAAATCCTCGCGCAGCCAGCGGTAGAAGGCGGCGAAGGCATGGGTCGGGGCGAAACCCTGCTCGAACAGCAAGCGCATCGGATCGCCCTCATAGCCAAAGGCGGGCTGGATCCCCACGAAGACATTGCCGAAATGGGCGCCATAGACATGGATGTCTCGGCCATCGGTCTGATGTTTGCCGGGTGCGGGGCCCCACTGCTCCTCAATCTCAGCCAAATATGGCTCGCGGGCGACATGGGTATCGGCGGGAATGCGGTCAGCGATGCGGGCTTCGGTGACGATCTGATCGCCGAGTATGGCTTGGCGGAGTGCTTCGACAGTTGGTGGGAGTGCTACTCGATAACCAGCTTCTCCAAGTGATTTCAGCGTGTTGTAGAGAGACTCGAAGACGGAGAGATAAGCTGCCGTTCCGGTCGCCCCTCCGTTCGGGGGGAAGTTGTAGAGGACCACGGCCAGCTTGCGCTCGGCACGGCGGGTCTCGGCGAGGCCAACCAGCTTGGCGACCCGGGCTGCCAGCGTTTCAGCGCGTTCGGGATGGGCGACCATAGCACCCGCCCCCGCAACACATGCGTTCGAGGCATTCCCTTCGGCAAGCCGCCCACCATAAACGGTGGGAGAGGTCGCGCCGTCGATCTCTGGCAAGGCCACCATCATCGTGGCTTCAATCGGCATCAGACCGCGGGTCGAACCCTCCCATGCCTCCAGCGTCTGGAACTCCAACGCATGGGCCGAGAGGTAAGGAACATCCAACGCCTGAAGCGCCTCGATGGCGGCGGGGCTGTCGTTATAGGCGGGCCCACCCACCAAGGAGAACCCGGTCAGCGAGACCACTGCCTGAACATTCTCCTTGAAATACGCATCGATTGCCGGGCGCCCATCGAGCCCGCTGGCAAAGGCTGGGATCACATCGAGCCCCGCTGCCTCCATCGCCCGGATCACACCGTCATAATGCCCGGTATCGCCCGACAGGATATAGGAGCGCATCAACAGCAGACCGACCTGCGGCCGGCCATGGCGCGGCAAGCGGTCGATCCTGTCATCGACCCGGCCCGGCATATCCGGGTGATAGAGCCCAAGGTCTGGAAACTCCTCAGGCGGTGCGACATCGAGCGCGCCGCGCAGATGGGCGCGATCCCCATCGGCATAGCGGTCGATCAGATAGCGGACCATATTGGCGAGGTTCTGATCTGTGCTCGCCAGCCAGTACTGCATGCAGAGGAAATAGGCCCGCACATCCTGCGCCGTGCCCGGGATAAACCGGAGGATTTTCGGCAGGCGGCGCAGCATTTTCATCTGCTTGGCACCGGAGGAGGGCCGTCCCTCCTTCGATTTGCCGCGCAGGCGTTTCAGCAGCGCGATCGGCCCCTTATCAGGCCCATCCATGCGGAAACGGCCGAGCCGGGTGGTCTTCATGATCTCCCCGGCAGAAACCGCGGCGAGGACCGCGTCGCAGTCTTCGCGGCGCTCCAAAATCGCGGGGCGGATCGCCTTGATATGGTCTTCGAGGAAGATCATCGTCGCGATGATCAGATCAGCGCGGCGGATATCGGCGCGGGCAGCTTCAGCCGCCATCTCATTGTCGTTCCAATCCGACGCAATATGGAGCGAAAGCTCCAGCCCGGGCAGATCGCGGGCAAGATCCGCGCGCGCCTTTTCAACCGCCCCGGCGATATGGCGGTCGAGGGTCAGCAGGCACACCTTGATCGGTGTGTTATCGGCTGAAATGGGCCTTGGCATCGTAGAGCGTCTCGATAGTGATGGTGGTCAGGCCCCGCTCTTCCGCGAAGCTCTCGGTATTGCGCCTTGCCTTGCCGCGGACGAAGAAGGGGATCTTCTTCAGCTCCTTCTCGGCGGGAGCGTCCCAGAGGATCGGGCCGTCGCGGCGTTCGGGTTCGGGTTTGGGATCGGTTTTGGCGGCAAGGTGGCCGTGATGGCTGGCGCCCGCACCGTCATGGAATTCGAAATCGTCGCGGAACATGCCCAGAAGATGCTCCTCCAGCCCCATGACCAGTGGGTGGACGAGTGTGTCGAACAGAACATTGGCGCCCTCGAACCCCATCACGGGCGAATGGCGGGCGGGGAAATCCTGCACATGGACCGGCGCAGAGATCACCGCGCAGGGCAGGCCGAGGCGTTTCGAGATATGCCGCTCCATCTGAGTGCCTAGGACCATCTCGGGCGAGAGCTCGGCGATGGCGGCTTCGACTTCCAGGTAATCGTCGGTGATCAGCGCCTCTAGGCCCATCTCTTTGGCCAGTGCCCGGACCGGGCGAGCAAATTCCCGGGAATAGGTGCCGAGACCGACGACCTCGAAACCCATTTCCTCGCGGCAAACTCGCGCCATTGCCATCGCATGGGTCGCATCGCCGAAGACGAAGACGCGCTTGCCGGTGAGATAGGTCGAGTCGACCGAGCGCGAATACCAGGGGAGCCGGCTCTCGGCCTCATCCAGCACCTCCTCGGGGTCGATGCCGGCAAGGGTGCAGACTTCTTCGATGAATGCGCAGGTGGCGCCGACACCGATCGGGACCGTCTTTGTGTAGGGCATCCCATGATCGCGTTCGAGCCAGCGGCAGGCGGTCTCGGCAGTCTCTGGGTAAAGGCAGATGTTGAAATCCGCCTCGGGGATCGCGGCGATATCATGCGGGGTTGCCTGCCAGGGGGCGATGACGTTCACGCGAACCCCAAGATCAGCGAGCAACGCTTTGATCTCACGCAGATTATCGCGATGTCGGAAGCCGAGCGCGCCGGGGCCTAGGATATTGGCGCGGATCTCTCCCGCGGGGCGCTGGCGGGGCTGGGCGAAGCTGCGGGTGAGGCGATAGAATGTCTCCGCCGCGCCCCAGTTTTCTTTCTTCTGATAGGCAGGAAGCTCCAACGGCACGACCGGAACGGAAAGCTCCATCCCCTCGGCCAGTCCACCCGGATCGTCCTGGATCAGCTCCGCCGTGCAGGAGGCGCCGACCAAAAGCGCCTGGGGCTGGAACCGCTCGACCGCGTCCATACAGGCACGTTTGAA
>JBCDKL010000063.1:0-13453 GCA_038746695.1 Pseudomonadota bacterium
CCGCCGCAGACGGTATGACCGTGAAATCGATTGCCGGCGGCTATCTTCTGCAATCGCGGGACAGCGGCCGGATCACCGAGGCCGACCTCAAGGTCGCGACGCGGCGCGCGCCCAGCGAGCAGGAGACGCGCGATTTGCTGTTCGCCTTCACGATCTGCAAGCACGACAAGTCGAACGCGATCGTCTACGCCAAGGGCGGACGGACGGTCGGCATCGGCGCGGGCCAGATGAGCCGGGTGGATTCCACCCGCATCGCCGCTCGAAAATCCGCCGATATGGCCGAGGCCTTGGGTCTTGCCGAACCGACGGTTCGAGGCTCGGTAGTCGCGTCCGACGCGTTTTTCCCCTTCGCGGACGGACTGATAGCCGCCGCTGAGGCGGGTGCTACTGCGGTGATCCAGCCGGGTGGCTCGATGCGCGACAGCGAGGTGATCGAAGCGGCGAATGCCCGTCGCCTTGCGATGGTCTTCACCAGCATGCGGCATTTCCGGCACTAATCTCCCTCGCACATGTCAGCGCGAACCGCGGTGCACCGCACCGAGGGCTGGCGCTCTTAGCATAACCCCGTGTGAGGCTACGCGCCGGTGGCCCGCAGCGAACACGATTGTCATCTGAGATCTAGACGGTCTGAAAACGGAGATATGCCCCGGCGGGCAGGTGGGGGGCACCCGCCGGGGCACTTTGTCCCGGACCACCCGGGAACCTCGGTCACGGCCACTTCGGGCCATCCGTCTCGCATCGGCTTTTGGGATCTTTTCAGAGCCCGTCTGGCCTCCCGGCCTTTCAAGCCGGCTGATCACCGCAAATTCTTCGCTGTCATGGCACGAGGAAGGTCTCCAGAACGGCCCAGGCGGCTTGGCCGCCCACGGCACCCGGTACAGAACTCACTGCAAAACCCGACACCAATCATCCCGCTTCCGTGTCAGGCCGTTCTGGCCCCGTCCTCGTGTGACAGACGGAGGTATCGCCGCGCGCCAAGGCGGCCAAAGGGCGCGATTGGGGTTATTTTCGAGCGAGTAAGGCGAAATCGGACGCACCATGGCAGGCTGCCGCAATCAAAGCCACTAGGGTAAGGAGGCTCACGAGGCTTCGAGCCGCGCACTCTCCCAGGCCATCATCGCGCGTTTTACCGGCAGGCCCCAATGATAGCCGCCCAAAGCCCCGTCGCGCCGCAGCGCCCGGTGACAGGGGATCAGCCAGGAGACCGGGTTGCGCCCCACTGCCGAGCCGACGGCCCTCACCGCGCGCGGTTTGCCGATATGCCGGGCGATCTCGGAATAAGTCGTGACATGGCCCGACGGGATACGCAGAAGTGCCTCCCACACATGGATCTGGAAGGGCGCGCCGGAGAGGAGAAGCTTCACCTCCCCCTTACCCCCGAAGGCCGCCTCAGCCAGCGGGCGCACCGCATCGGCATCCTGCTTGTATATTGCCGCAGGCCAGCGCCCGCGCATATCCGCCAAGGCCCAATCCTCGCCAGTCTCGGCCGAGAAGGCCATGCCGCAGATCCCCCGTTCAGTTGTCATCACCAGGGTCTTGCCGAACGGGCTGTCGAACCAATCCCATCGAATGGTCAGACCCTTGCCGTTGCGGGCATATTCGCCCGGGGTCATCGCCTCCCAGGTCACAAACAGATCGTGCAGGCGACCGGGCGAGGAGAGCCCGGTCTCCATAGTCGCGTCGAGCACCGTAAAGCGCTCCTCCAGCAGGCGCCGCGCGTGGTCAAGGGTCAGGTATTGCAGATAGCGTTTCGGGCTGACCCCGACCCATTGGCTGAACACCCTCTGGAAATGGCTTGGTGAGAGCCCGATAGCGGCGGCAACCTCGTCGAGTGAGGGTTGCTCGCCCGCATGCGCCTCGATATGACGCAAGGCGGCGGCCATTAGGTCATATTGGAACCGGTCGTGATCGGCTTCGACATTCATCGGATGCCTCCATGGGTTGACTGGCCGCATTTTACCCGACGATCCGGCGACCTCCCACCCGGTTCTTGTGAACATAGGCAAACCAGCACTTAGCGGTCCGCGTAATCCAGCCCGATCCAACTTGGACCCGGCTCTCGCCATCTTTGCCGCATAGTCGCATCCGCGTGGCTTGCACCTGTGAGGACCACTTGCTACTTCGCCCGCGATGGCCAGCCCGCTCGACTATCACAGCATTCGCGAAGCCTTCCGCCGGTTCGAGGCCCGTGAGGCCGAGCCAAAGGGGGAGTTGGACCACATCAACGCCTATACATTGCTGGTTGCGGTCGCACTCTCGGCCCAAGCGACCGATAAAGGGGTGAACAAGGCCACTGCCAAGCTCTTCAAAATTGTCGACACGCCCGAGAAAATGCTGGCCCTCGGCGAGGCGCAGTTGATCGAGCATATCCGCACCATTGGCCTTTACCGCAACAAGGCAAAGAACGTCATCAAGCTCTCGCGCATCCTCGTCGAGGAGTATGGGGGTACGGTCCCGTCCTCACGCACCGCTCTGTCCAGCCTGCCGGGCGTGGGGCGCAAGACGGCGAATGTGGTGCTCAATATGTGGTGGCGACACCCGGCCCAGGCGGTCGATACCCATATCTTCCGTGTCGGCAACCGAACCGGTATCGCACCCGGCAAGGACGTGGTCGCGGTCGAGCGCGCGATCGAGGACAATATCCCTGCGGAATTCCAGCTCCACGCACATCATTGGATGATCCTGCATGGGCGCTATACCTGCGTGGCCCGGAAACCAAAATGCGCGGAATGCATCATCCGCGATATCTGCCAATTCGAGGAGAAGACGGCGTGAGCGAGAAACAAGACGTGGTGGCGATTGGCAATGCGCTGGTCGATGTGGTGGCCAAGGTTGAGGATGGCTTCCTTGCCGATCAAGGGGTGGAGAAGGGCGTAATGACGCTGATCGACGATACCCGCGCGGTCAGCCTCTATGCCGCGATGCCCCCGGCGCAGGAGATCTCGGGCGGATCAGGCGCCAACACGGCGGCGGGGCTGGCGGCGATCGGGATCGGCACGGGCTATATCGGGAAGGTGAAGGACGATCAGCTCGGGCGGATCTTCTCGCATGATATTCGCGCCATCGGGGTCGGGTTCGGCGGGCCGATGGTAGGCGCGGACCAGCAAGGAGAGACCGGACGCTCGCTGATCCTCGTCAGCCCGGATGGCGAGCGGTCGATGAACACGGCGCTGGGGGTCTCGGTGACGTTGACCGCGGCGGATATCGATCAAGCTATGATCGCCGATGCGGAGTGGCTCTATCTCGAGGGCTATCTCTTCGATACCGATGCCGCGAAGGCCGCTTATGCCAAGGCGATCGCCACGGTGAAGGGTGCTGGAGGCCGGGTCTCGTTCACCGTCTCCGATCCCTTCTGCGTCGACCGTCATCGCGAGGATATGCGCCGGATGATCCGCGAAGATGTGGATCTGCTCTTCGCCAATCAGGCCGAGCTTTTGTCGCTCTATCAGACCGACAGTTTCGAGCTTGCCCTCGGCAGCGTTGCGCGTGAGGTCGGCTGTGCTGCGATCACACTTGGTGCCGAAGGCGCCGTGGTGGTCCGCGGCGAGGCGCGGGTGCAGGTACCTCCGCCGGCCACCGAAGTGGTGGATACGACCGGGGCCGGGGATCTATTCGCCTCGGGCTTTCTGGCCGGCCAGGTTCGCGGGCGCTCGGACGAGGTCTCGGCCCATATGGGATGCCTCGCAGCGGCCGAGATCATCAGCCATCTCGGCGCCAGACCCGAGGCGGATTTGGCCGACCTGATGGCACGCCAGGGATTTTGACCGAGCCAACACCAGCCCATCCGCCTCACAAAAAAAGATTCGCCTTTTATTGTGAATGTCCTAGCGAACTAATCAGGCTTTGCCCATTATGGGACAGGCTGCAGCAGAATACTGCAGCAGGGGGCGCAGCAAATTGCAAAATTCAAAGAAAATCTTCACGGTCCTGTAGGTTTCCGAAAGTTTTCCCACCTGTTTCGGCGATGCTGCTTGGCGCCTTCGGAAACCCATAGTACAGTTTTCACGTCGATTTGAGGTCGCGAGAGCGTCCTGAGAAGAGCGAAATCGAGCTAAGTCGAGCGTCCTTCGGGGGAGGGGCCGTGCTCGGGGAGGTAGCGAGATGCGTCTAGGCAACTTGTTTGCCGCGTGTGAGGATGTGCGTCTGTTTGCAGCTAGAGTAGCATCGGCTGTACTGCTTGCTGGTATATGGATCGGAGTTGGGACGGGAGCCGCTCCGGCCAGTGCACAAGAGCAGCCGAAGATCTATTCCGGCGTCACCACCTGCGCAAACTCCCAATGCCATGGCGCTGCGACGGTCAACCCCAACAGCCGTGTAAACCGCAACGAGTTTTCGGTCTGGCTGGACCAGGACCCGCACTCCCAATCCTATCGCAGCCTCGAGACCGATCGCGCCAGTCGGATCGCCGCCAATCTTGGGCTGGGCGAAGCGACCAAGGCCGAGATCTGCCTCTCTTGCCATGCCAATAACGTGCCCGAGGAGCAGCGGGGCCCGGATTTCGATATATCGGAAGGTGTGACCTGCGAGGTATGCCACGGCTCGTCGGTCGAATGGCTCGGTCCGCACCGGCTTCCGCAGAACTACAACCACTCCGACCTAGTCGCCCTTGGCCTCTATCCCACCAATGACCCTGTGGCGCGGGCCGATATGTGCCTCGATTGTCATTTTGGAGCCGATGACAATTTCCTCAGCCACCGGATCTATGGCGCGGGCCATCCGCGGGTGACCTTCGAGCTCGACAGCTATACCTGGATCAACGCGCATCACAGCGCCGATCAGGATTATTACGAGCGCAAGCCGGTCTCGGACGGCGTGGTCACCTGGGCCATCGGCGCGGCCAAGATGATCGAGCGGCGCATGGAGCTTCTGGCAGATGAGCGCACCGGCACTGCCGGTTTCTTCCCGGAATTCGCGTTCTTCGACTGCAATACCTGCCATCACCGGATGTCGGATCTGCGCTTTCAACGGCGCGAGATCGGCACTCAGCCCGGCACGCCGAAGCTGGATGACAGTCATATGGCAGTGCTGAAGGTGGCGCTTCGCCGGGCCGATCCAGCGCTGGCCGATCAGATGCGCCGGGGGATGATCGGGCTCCATAACAGCGCCTCTGTCAGCCGCGGCGCCCTGGTTGCACAGGTCAACCAGATGCGCGATCTGGCCCGCCAGGCCGCGGATGCGGTGGCCGCTGTCCGCCTGACCGGGGACGATATGCGCCGCATCCTGGACGATCTGACCCGCTCAAGCGTCGACGGCCAGCTCAGCGACTATGCCCAGGCCGAGCAGGCAGCCCTCGTCGCTGGAGCCACAATCGATGCGTTGGAAGTGGGCTGGCATATCACCACCGCCGAGGCCGACGCGATGTTTGCCGAATTGAATAAGGCCTATGACGCCGTCCAGAACGACGAGAAATTCGAGCCGCGCCGCTTTGCCGCCGCGATGAGATCGCTGGGAGCGGTGATCCGGTGAGCAGAAGCGGCGGCGCCCCAGGTCGGGGCGCACCAGGTGGGGTCGAGTAAGGAAGGAAAGTTAGGGTGGGAGAGTACAAAACAGCGATTGTCGGATCGGGTCCTGCGGGCATCTCCGCCGCGACCCGGGCTGCAGCGCTGGGCTTGAGCCATGTGCTGCTCGAACGCGCCGACAACCTCAACAACACGCTCTTCAAGTTCCAGAAGGGCAAACCGGTGATGGCCACGCCCGACAGTCTTCCCCTGCGGGCCGAGGTCGAATTCGGTGCCGAGACCCGCGAGACCGTGCTCGAAAACTGGGGCCAGACCGTCGAAGCAACCGGTGTGAACTACCGATTGAATGCCGAGGTGACCGCGGTCGAGGGCGAGAAGGGCAACTTCACCCTCAAGCTTGCCGACGGGTCCGAGGTGACTGCCGAGACTGTCGTGATCGCCATCGGCCTGCAGGGCAATCTGCGCAAGATGGGCGTACCGGGCGAGGAAAACGGGCTTACCCATTACCAGCTCGACGATCCGCAAGACTATTGGGACAAGGATGTCGTCGTAATCGGCGCCGGCGATGCAGCGATCGAAAACGCCATCGGCCTTGCCAACAATGAAAACCGCGTGACCATCGTGAACCGCCGCCGCGAGTTCGCCCGGGCCAAGGCGGGAAATATCAGCCAGATCCTGGCCGCCATCAAGGACGAGCGGATCGCCTGCGCCTACAATGCCAACCCGGTCTCGGTGCAGGAGAGCTCGATCACTCTGAAGGATCCGGATGGCGAGCAAATCGTGCGCGCCGACAGGGTCATCGCGCGGCTCGGTGCCATCGCTCCGCGCAAATTCGTCGAAGCCGTGGGCGGCGTGTTCGAGGAGGGCGCGCAATTCCCACGGGTCAGCGAGAGTTATGAGAGCGACCGCCCCGGAGTTTACTTCGTCGGCGCGCTGACCGGCTATCCGCTGATCAAGCACTGCCTCAACCAAGGTTATGAGGTGATCCAGACCATCGCGGGTGACCCGGTAGAAGGCGCCGATATCGACGTGCTCCGCAAAAGTTTCGCCCCGGTGATAGACGGGCGCGAGATGCAGGCGGTGCTGGAGGACGTGAAGGATACGATCCCGCTCTTCGGTGATTTGACGATCCTGCAGCTCCGCGAATTCCTGCTCGAGGCGGATGTCCACGCGCCCAAGCGCGGGGAGCAGATCATCCGTAAGGGTGATGCGGGAGCCAGCCTGTTCGTCGTGCTGCGCGGCGCGGTCGAGATCCCGATCTCGAAGGAGACCACATTTACCCTGCTCGAGGGTGCGTTCTTCGGCGAGATGGGTCTGGTAATGGGCCGCCGCCGCTCGTCGGATGCCGTGGCGGGCGATGGGTGCGTGGTGATCGAGATTCCGCGCATGGCCGCGCTCAAGCTGCTGGCAAGCTCGGAAGCCGCGCGTAAAACGCTGAACGACACGCTGGTCCTGCGCAAGTTCCAAACCTTCCTGGCGCCTACGATCACGGCAGAGGATGTCGAGGAAATCCTGGCGACCTACGAGATCGTCAATTTCTCGCGCGGGGATGCCCTGATCACCGAGGGCGAGACCGAGGCGGATGCCTGCTATCTGCTGCAATCCGGCTCTTGCGCGGTCAGCCGGATGGTGGGCGATCAGGAAACGGTCATCAACTATGTCCCGGCAGGCGCGCTTTTGGGCGAGAGCGCGCTTTTGACCGGCGAAGCGCGCAACGCCACGGTCCGCGCCGCGGTTGGCTGCGAGGCGATCAAGATCGATGGCGCCATGTTCCGCGTTCTGATGGAGAAAAAGCCCCGGCTGCGCGAGAAGGTCCGCGACATGACCGAGTCGCGGGCCCGCCAGGCTTTGGACCGATCGATCGCCAATCGCGAGAAGGACCGGGCGATCGATTTCCTTCTCGCCAACGGCATCGGCGAGGCGACCAACGCGATCATCATCGACAACACGCTCTGTGTGAATTGCGACTATTGCGAGAAAGCCTGTGCCGAGACCCATGGCGGGGTCACGCGGCTCCATCGCGCCCAGGGGCCGACCGAGGGGGATCTGCATATCCCGATCTCGTGTCGGCATTGCGAGCATCCCCATTGCATGGCCGATTGCCCGCCCAATGCGCTGCACCGCACGGCCTCGGGCGCCGTGGCCGTCGATGAGAGCTGCATCGGCTGCGGAAACTGCGTGCGCAATTGCCCCTATAACGCGATCAAACTCGCCGCCCTGCCGGTGAAGCGCGGCAATCTGCTGACCCAGCTTCTGTTCGGCTATGGAGACGCCCCTGGCGAACGCCAACCGGCGAAGAAATCCAAAACAAACAAGGAGGTCGCCCGCAAATGCGACCTTTGCGAGGATGTCACCGGGGGCCCTGCCTGCGTGCGCGCCTGCCCGACCGGCGCGGTGCTTAGGGTCAGCCCTGAGCATCTGTTCGACCGGATACAGGAGGTCAGCTGATGCGGATCCATCAGGGTTTCCTCGCCAATCGCTCCTGGCCCATCCTGGCGAGCTTGCTGTGCCTCAGCGCGGCTGCTGTCTGGGTGCTTTACGCCCCGGATGGGCGGCGCGAGGGGTCGACCGTGGTCGGCTATGCTCTGGGTGGGCTCTCGGCTTTCATCGTGCTCTGGCTGAGCTGGCTCGGCGTGATGAAGCGCCGGTTCGCAAGCTCCTCGGTCAGGCGGCGCAATAAGGTTTCGGCCCATATCTGGTTGGGTCTGAGTCTGATCGTGCTGGTCGGGCTGCATAGCGGCTTCGTCTTCGATTACTCGATCCACACCTTGGCCTATCTTCTTCTGATCATCGTCGTGTTCTCGGGCATTTTCGGAATCTGGTGCTATGGCAGCGTGCCGCGGCTGATGAATGCAAATGTCGCTTCCTGCATTCTGGAAAAGCGGCGGGCGGATATTTCGGATGTCGAGCAACTCGAACTCGATATCTCGGAGATCGACCAACGCATTGAACGCGCTCTGCAATTCCTGCCGGATGCATTCCGCGCACCGGTGCGGCAAAGCCTAGAGCGGACCCGGATCGGAGGCGGATTGTTCTCGATCCTGATGGGATCTTCCCGTGGCTGCGCTACCTCAAGAGCACTGGACAAGGTGAGGGCTCTGGCTGAGGGGCCGTCGGGCGATGGCGAACATCGCGCGCGCATTCCGGACCTAATCGAGGATTTGACCCGTAAGGCCGAAGTCGCCGCCTGTCTGCGCCGGGACACCCGTTATCGCGCGTTGCTCACATTGTGGCTCTGGCTGCATGTGCCGCTGACGCTGGCTCTGATCGTAACCGTGGCGGCACATATCATGCTCGTCTTCTTTTACTGGTAGGGTCATGCGCATTCTCCTCGTCACCCAACGTAGCCGAGCCGGATCCGACGAGATCTCGCAACGCGAAACGGTGCTCGACCACATGCCCGTCCGGATCGGGCGCGGGGCGCCGATGGAGATCGGCCTGCCCGAGATCGATGTCGACTATCATCACGCCACGCTGACCGAGGAGAACGGCAGCCTGCGGCTCTCGGCCGTGGGCGAGAACGGTCTGACCGTCGGGAAATCGCGCCAGAGCAGCGTGCTCCTTACTGCCGGGACCGCGGTCGAAATCGGGCGCTACCGCTTCACCGCCGAGACCGGGCGCGACGGGGCCGATCATGTGCTGGTGATGGAGGTTCTGCCGCCCAAACCGGCAAAGATCCGGCGCGAGAAGCGCGCGCTGTCGCAAGTGCTGCCGGGCCGCCGCCCGCTCGCCTGGCTGGCCTGTCTTGCGATCCTGGGCACGCTGGTCGCATGGCCGATGGTGCATGTGTTCTCGCGCGATGTGCCCGCCGAGGGCGAGATCGTGGTCACTCAACTGACAGAGAACGAGGTCCGCCCCGCCCATCCGTTCGAGGCGCTCTGGTCCTCCGGCCCGATGTCCAAGGCCCATGCGGGGATTGGCGGCGATTGCGGGGCATGCCATTTACGCCCGTTCGAGCAGACAACTTCGGCGGCCTGCCTCTCCTGCCATGCGACGATCACCACCCATGCCCTGCCGGCGGGACACTCGGGCGACATGCTGGCCGAGTCGCAATGCGCGGACTGCCACAAGGAACATAATGGCGGCGAGCGCCCGGTGGTCGAGGCCTCAGCCGGCTGCACCAATTGCCATTCCGCACTGGCCGAAATCGCGCCTGAGACCAATCTGCGCCCGATTTCGGGCTTTATCGGCGGCCATCCCAACTTCGAACCCGCAGTGATTACCGAGGTCGCGATCGCCGAGGACGGCACGCTGAGCCCGGTTCTGCTGCCCCGGCCCTTCCCACAGAACGCCATGTTGCAAGAGAAGTCGGGGCTGCGCTTCCCGCATGACAAACATCTCTCCGAGGACGGGGTCGTGCTGCTCTCGGGCAAACAGCGGCTGACCTGCAATGATTGCCACCAAACCGAGCCGGACGGAAACTTGATGCGTCCGATCAAGATGGAGCGCGATTGCGGCGGCTGCCATATCATGGAGTTCGCCCCGGCCGGCACCGGCATCGCCCTGCCCCATGCCGACGAGGCCGGGATCGCCAAGATCGTGCTCGGCTATTTCCAAGATCGCCTGGCCGAGAGCCAGGAAGACGTCGCCGAGGAGGAAGCCGAGGCCGACAGCGAGGACGAGCCGGAAGAAGAGGTCGCAACTGCGGAGACTGGTGAGAACGCCTCGACCGAGAACGCAGCGGAGAGCACCGTCGAGACCGCGGAGGCAGCAGTTCCACAGCGCCGCAACCGTCGCCGCCTGGCCGGAGCCGAGAACGGCACGAATACAGGCGGCACCACCGGGGACGATCGCCGCCGCCTGGGTGGGAAATCCTCGCAGGACGGGCCTCCGCCACTGACCGAGGAATGGGTGCTCGAGCAGACTGAAACCCAGCTCGACGCGATCTTCGGCAAAAGACTCTGCGCCACCTGCCACGAAGCCCAGAAGGTCGAGCAGGTCGCCACTGCAAGCGGCTGGCAGGTCCAGCCCGCCCTGCTCCAGCGCCATTGGATGCAGCGCGCTGAATTCAGTCACAAATCGCATGAACAGATGGACTGCGCCGGGTGCCACGATGCGCGGCAGTCCAAGGCGTCGACCGATGTGCTGATGCCGCAGATCTCGGTCTGCCGCGACTGCCATATGCAAGAAGGCGGCGGCGATCCGATCCTGGACGCGTTCCGCCAGCTTCTGGGCAACGAGGCCGAGGCGCAGACCGCAGCGGCCGATGGAGATGCCGCCGCGCCGACCGCGGTCAAAGTGAAACCCGCACCGGCAACCTGCGTGACCTGTCACGGATTCCATCTCGATGACGAGGCGCCGATGTCGCCCGGCCATGCCGCGGCCTGGGCCGAGATGAAGAAGGAGTAACGACCGCCGCGCGCAGACGAGACCGACGATTGCGCGGTGAGGATTGTAACAGACGCCCGGCCCCGCCGATGCGAGGTTGGACATGGTGCGAGAAAGGCCCCGGCACGGCCGGTCCGCTCGCAGATAAGGGCCGGAAGGGCCCAGAAAGGGAGACAGGCATGCGCAAGCTTCTCGGCGCTATCCTGACCATAACCGCCCTGAGCGCGGCACCTGCCGCTGCGTCCGACCCGGCCAAGGCGGTGGGCGCGATGACCTGCGGATCGGCAACCTGCCATTCGGCCGAGAAACCATGGCCCAATTCCTCGGTTACCCAGCGAGAATTCCTGACCTGGAAGGAGAAGGACCCTCACGCCAAAGCCTGGCAGACCCTGACCACATCGAAGGCCAATGCGATCTCAGCGGGAATGGGGCTCGGCCAGGCACAGAACGCCGATCTCTGCCTCTCGTGCCACTCCTACAAGCCCGAACCGCATGAGATCGAGACAACGTTCGACCATACGATCGGGGTGAGCTGCGAGGGGTGCCACGGTCCGGCCTCGAACTGGCTGGGTGTGCATCAGACCGGGCTTTACTTCTATCAGCGCAATGTCGACGAAGGGATGTATCCCACCACCGATCCGCGCAAGCGGGCGGAGCTTTGCCTCTCGTGCCATGTCGGCACCACCGAGAAATTCGTCAATCACAAGATGCTGGCGCTCGGCCATCCCAGGCTACCCTTCGAGCTCGGCTTCTACTCCTGGTTCTCTGAGGGCACGCCGGGGCGCGTGGCGAACTACGCGCATTTCCAGGTGGATGACGATTATCTCCAGCGTAAGCCCTGGCCTTTCGGTGTGAGGGTCTGGGCGGTTGGCCAGGCGATCCAGGCGCGTCAATTGCTGAGCCTACTGGTCCATCCCGAGGTCGGCGATAAGGGTCTGTTCCCGGAGTTTGCCTTCTTCAAATGCCATTCCTGCCATAATGCCTCGCTCAGCGGGCAGGGCAGCGCGGGCACGCTGGGCCTGCCGCGGCTGAACGATGCCAATCTCTTCTTCGTCGAAGTCGCCGCCAGCCTGGTCGACCGCCGGCTGCAAAGCGCCATCCGCCAGGAGATCCAGGCCCTGCGCGGGGCCGAGGGCCAGGGCTGGCCCGCGATCCGCGCCGTGGCCCGGCGCCTGAACGGGCGGCTTGAGCAATTGATCTCCAGGCTCGAGAGCCATCGCTACCGCGTGCGCGATACCGAACGCGCGATCCGCGCCATCGTCCGGGGCGCCGAGCAGGGCGTCTTCTCCAGCTACATCGCCGCCGAGCAGGCCATTCTGGCAGCCGGATCGCTGGTCGATGAGTTGGAACGGCTTGAAGAATTGTCGCCGAGCGAGGCTCAGGCGGCGCAATCCGCGATCTCCCGGGGCCTCGCCGCCTTTGTCTCGGTGGATCAATACCGTTCGGGGGAACTTCTGACCGCGCTGCGTGATGTAGCCCGGATCACCACCCGCTGACCTCGCGTGTGACGAACCGAAGGAGCGTTTGACATGCTGACACCCACCCTGACCCGAGCATTGACGACCGCCGGTGCCCTAGCGCTCGCGCTGTCCAGCCAGGCCCAGGCGCAGTTCAAATGGGAAACCGCACCGCAAGTGCTTCAGGAGGGCGACACCACCGTCACCTTCGAGGCCGATGCGGACCTGAAACGCCAGGTCATGGAGTATCTCTCCCGCGAGCAGGGGGATCCTGTCTCTGGCGCGGCGGAACAGGCAAGCCAGGCCGCGGTGCCTGCGGCGGCGACCGCTCCAACCGGCGGCTATGCCCCGCCGGGTACGGATTCCGGGCAGGCCGCCGCCCTGGTGCTGGAAGCGGTCGAGACCGTGCCGCTGTCGATCGCTGAACAGAACGAACTCGTGGTCCCCCGCGACCCCCACGTCGCGGCCTATAAAACCTCACCCTTCCCCAGCGCTATCCAGTGCGCCGAATGCCATCAGAAGATTTTCTGGGAATGGGCGTCCTCGAACCACGCCTATGCGTCGATCAGCCCGATGTTCCATAAATTCGAGCAGCGGCTGAACACGCTGGCCTCCGGCACGGTCGGCACGTTCTGCGTGCGCTGTCACCAGCAGATCGGCACCCAATTGGGCGAACAACGCGAGACCCCGCTTTGGGAGCGCAGCCAGATCGCCCGCGAAGGGATCACCTGCGTCACCTGCCACCGGGTCGGTGCCGAGTTTGCGAAGGTGAATGGCGAGCGCCATGTCCGCCCTGGCACGATCTACGAGCCGATGATCGGGGCCGGCAACGCGCCTGGCATCGCCACAGTTCTGGCCGATCAGGACCGCTACAGGGTCTCGAAAAACCTCAATGAGGACGGCTCGCCGATCCACACCGCGGCGATCGAGTTCGAAGATATCAGCCGCTCGGAATTCTGCATCTCCTGCCACCAGGTTGCAGTGCATCCGGGCATCAAGCTCGAGGTGGTGTATGAGCAATACCGCGCCTCGCCCGCTGCGGCCGAGGGTGTACAGTGCCAGGAATGTCATATGGGCCGGGTCCAGGGCGTGGCGCTGGAGCATGACAATTACGAGAAATGGCCGGTCGCCATCGTCAATGGCCGCATCGTGGGCGATCCGAACCGCGATCACCATAACCATGCCTTCTATGGCCCGGGCTATCCGATC
>JBCDKL010000064.1:0-13445 GCA_038746695.1 Pseudomonadota bacterium
CTGACCCCGATCTCGGCCTTCCGGCCGCGGCGGTGGCGCGGGGCGATCCTGGACTGGGACCGCAAGGTGACCTTCGAGATCCGCGAGCAGGCCAAACGCCCGGTCTCGGCCACGGCCGATCATGTCGAGGTACGCGATGTGGCCCGGGTCGAGATCTGCGCGGCGCTCGAAATCAATCTCGATCTGCTCTACGACCCCGGCCAAGGGCTCGAGGAACGGCTGCTGCGCGAGCAATTCACCGCCTGATCCGCGGAAGGCGAGGGGCCACGGCGAGCGGAATTGGCTGGTATTGAACTGCTTTTGAGGACTCAGGGGTTCATACTCGGCGCCTGCCATGGCGATCGATCGGAGGGAATTCGGGGCCTAGTTGGCGGCTTTGATGGCTGTTCGCACCCGCGCCCCTTGACCCTCTGCTACGTGGGCAGCATCAACACTGGGACGCGACAGAAGGATCCCGCGCGATGACCGTCGGCGAGCAATTGCGGTATTGGAGCCTGGGTCTTTTGGCCATCGTGGCCTTCCTGTGGCTCTTCTCCGGCGCGGTTCTGCCTTTCGTAATGGGGGCGGCCGTGGCCTATCTGACCGACCCCTTGGCGGACCGTTTGGAGCGGGCGGGATGTTCGCGCACCCTGGCGACCGTGATCATCACGGTGGCGGCCTTGGCCATCGGCGTGATCGCCTTTGTTCTGGTCGTACCCGCCCTGATCGCTCAGATTCGCGAGGCGGTGGCCGATCTGCCCAACTATGTGCAGCAGGCGCGCGAGGTTTTGGTCGGAGTTCTGCCCGAGCTCGATCAGCAGGACTCGTTCGTCCGCAAAACCCTCGCCTCGCTGAGCGAGAATGTGAAGGAGTGGAGCGGGAATGCCATCGCCTCGATCTGGTCAGGCTCGGTGGCGGTGTTTGACTTCTTCTCGGTCATGGTGATCGCGCCTGTGGTGGCGTTCTACATGCTGCATGATTGGGACAAGATCGTCGCAGCCATCGACGAGATCCTGCCGCGGCAGCATCAAGCGGTCATCCACCGGCTGATGCGCGAGCTAGATCTCGTGCTTGCGGGCTTTGTGCGCGGCCAGCTCACGGTCTGCGTGATCTTGGGCATGTTCTACGCCGTGGCGCTCAGCCTGATCGGACTGGATTTCGCAATGCTGATCGGGTTTTTCGCCGGGCTGATCAGCTTTATCCCGTTTGTCGGGTCGATCATGGGGGGAGTTCTCTCGATCGGCGTGGCCGTAGCGCAGTTTTGGACAGCTCCGGAATGGATCCTGGCCGTCGTCGCGGTCTTCGTGCTTGGCCAGGCGGTCGAGGGCAACTACCTCACACCCAAGCTGGTGGGGGACAAAGTCGGCCTGCATCCGGTTTGGTTGATGTTCGCCCTGTCGGCGTTTGGATCGGCCTTTGGCTTCCTCGGGCTGTTGATCGCAGTACCCGCGGCGGCAGGTCTAGGGGTGATGGCCCGGTTCCTGACCGGCCAATATAAGGAGGGTCGGCTTTATCTTGGCGACCCGGAATGGCAGCGCGAGAGGGAAAAGACCGTCCGCGCCGAGGAGGTCCTGGCCAAGAAAGAGCCACAGGATCCGACGTGACCGAGCCGCAACAGCTCACGCTCGATCTGCCACAAAGGGTCTGTCACAGCCGGGCGGCCTTTCTGGTTGCACCCTCGAACGCCGAGGCGGTGGCGATGTTGGATGCCTGGCGGACCTGGCCCGATGGTCGAGCGGCGCTGGTCGGGCCGAGCCGGGCCGGGAAATCGCACTTGGCCGAGGTCTGGGCGCAGGAGACCGGCGGGACTATCTACGCCGCCACCGATCTGGGCATGGGCGATTGGCAAGGGCCTATGGTGCTGGAGGATGTCGATGATCTCGCCACCTTGCCGGATCCATCGCGGCGTGCCGCGGAGACGGCGTTTTTCCATCTCTATACGCGGCAAAGTGCCGAGCATTGGCCACTGCTCCTCACCGGCGGCAGCGAGCCTGCACGCTGGCCCATCCTCTTGCCCGATCTTGCCTCGCGCCTGGCGACCCTGCCACTGGCCCGGATCGAGCTCCCCGATGACGTATTACTGTCATCGCTCATGTTTAAACTCTTCGCCGACCGGCAGCTTGCCGTTGAGCCAAGCGTGATTGCCTATCTGGTCAAACGGATGGAGCGCTCATGTGAGGCGGCGGACCGGCTGGTGACCGATCTCGACCATGCTGCGCTGCAGTTGAAAAGGCCCGTGACAGTCCCTTTTGTGCGTGAAATCATGGGTTGGACCTGATGAACCAGCCGACCGGAAGGGAGGCGCCCGTGCGGGCCGATTTTCTGAATACATCCGTGCCGTCAGCCGATCACCACTCGGTCGAAGCCATCGACACTGCCTCGCCCGACCGGTTCCAGAACCGCGAATTGAGCTGGCTCGCCTTCAACTGGCGGGTACTGGAGGAGGCGGGGAACCCACATCAGCCCCTGCTGGAACGGGTGCGTTTCCTGGCGATCTCGGCCACGAATTTGGACGAGTTCTACACTGTCCGCGTCGCCGGCCTGCGAGCACAAATGCTGGGCGGGATCGAAACCCGCTCGGTCGATGGCCGCACTGCGTCACAACAGCTCGCTCTGATCGATGAGAACGCGATGCGGCTTCAACATGCGCATCAGGCGACCTGGCAGTCGCTGCGTGCGGAGTTGGAGGCGGCCGGCATCTATGTCGTCGATCAATCCGCACTGACCACAGCCGAGCGGGACTGGCTCGAGAGCCATTTCCTCACCCAGGTTTTCCCGATGCTGACCCCGCTGGCGATCGATCCCGCGCATCCGTTCCCCTTCATCCCGAACGAGGGCAAGGCGCTCGCCCTTGCGTTGGCCCGCGAAAGCGATGGCGAACCGCTGAACGCCCTGATCCCAGTGCCGGCCAAGATCGATCGTTTCCTCCGCCTTGAGAACGGCCATGACGGCGCGATCCGCTTCCTGCCTCTGGAAAGCCTGATCGACATGTTCCTCGACCAGCTTTTCCCCGGCTATCGCGCCGAGGGGCGCTGTCTCTTCCGGGTGCTCCGCGACAGCGATCTGGAGGTCGAGGAAGAAGCCGAAGACCTGATGCGCGAGTTCGAAAGCGCGCTCAAACGCCGCCGCCGGGGTGAGGCGGTTCGCCTGAAGATGGCCGAAGACGCGCCCGAAGCGCTCAAAACCCTGATCCGTACCGAACTCAATGTCCGCCCGACCGAAGTGATCGAGGTCTCTGGCCTGGTCGGGATCGGCGATATTGCGGAGCTTCTGATCGACGACAAGCCGGAACTGCGCTGGGCCGCCCATCAGCCCCGCCTGCCGGAAAGGGTCCGCGATCACGACGGCGATATCTTCGCGGCCGTTCGCCAGAAAGACATGCTGTTGCATCACCCCTATGAGGGGTTCGACATCGTGGTCGATTTCGTCCGCCAGGCAGCGCGCGATCCGAATGTGGTGGCGATCAAACAGACACTCTACCGCACCTCGAAACAGTCTCCGATCGTCGAGGCGCTCTGCGAGGCGGCGGAGGATGGCAAATCCGTCACCGCCCTGGTCGAGCTGAAGGCCCGTTTCGATGAAGCCGCCAATATCCGTCAGGCGCGGAAACTGGAACGATCCGGCGTGCAGGTGGTGTTCGGCTTCGTGGATCTGAAGACCCATGCCAAGATCTCGACCGTGGTGCGGCGTGAGGGTGGGAAGCTGGTCACCTACTCCCATTTCGGAACCGGCAACTACCACCCGATCACGGCGAAGATTTACACCGATCTCAGTCTCTTCACCTGCTCGGAAACCCATGCTCGCGACGCGGCGAAGATCTTCAACTTCACCACTGGATATGCCGAGCCGACGGGTCTGACCCATGTCCAGGTCGCCCCCCTGACGTTGAAGAAGACCCTGCTCGAGGGTCTCGAGGCCGAGGCTGCGCATGCCCGCGCCGGACGTCCTGCCCATGTATGGGCCAAGATGAATTCGCTGATCGAGGATGAGGTGATGGACGCGCTTTATTCCGCCAGCCAGGCCGGCGTGCGCATCGATCTGGTGATCCGGGGTATTTGCGGTATCCGCCCCGGTATCCCTGGGCTCTCAGAGAACATTCGCGTCAAATCCATTGTCGGGCGTTTTCTGGAGCATTCCCGCATCGTCTGTTTCGGCAATGGTGCGGGCCTCCCCTCGGATCAGGCGCGCTGCTACATCTCGTCGGCGGATTGGATGGGGCGCAATCTGAGACGCCGGGTCGAGACCCTGGTCGAGATCATCAATCCGACCGTGCATAACCAGATCATAGATCAGGTGATGGCCGCCAATATGCGTGACGAGGCGCAGTCCTGGGTACTGCAACCCGATGGCCGCTATGTCCGGGCGACGGGAGATGGCGGAAACGAACCGTTGTTCAACTGTCATGATTTTTTCATGCGCTACCCCTCGCTGTCGGGCCGAGGGCGCAACGCCGCCGATATGCCGCCACCACTCACCTAGGCGCCAACCCTGCGGTGCGGCCCCTCTGGCTGCGATTAAGTTTTCGTTGCCAAAGACCGCCGATCCAGTTTCTCTGCCTTTGTCGTCGGATGTGCTCGCCTAGGGAGGATTTGCGCGCTGTACGATGCCCTGGAGACCGAAGCGCCAGACGGAAATTGGATACGGGGACGGGGGACAGGACACTGGACAAGATTTCTCCACGCGCGCTGACCGCCGGACTGGGACAGGGGGAGTTCTTCGGCGATGCGCCGCCTTCCTTTGCCCCCGTCGCCCCAGGGGTGCGGCGGATCGGGATCGTCGATGTGGGCTCAAATTCGGTCCGTCTGGTCGTGTTCGAGGGCCATTGCCGGGCGCCCGCCGTGGTCTTTAACGAGAAGGTCATGTGCGGTCTCGGCGCTCGGCTGCAGGATACCGGCGCGCTCGATCCCGAGGGCAAGGCCCGGGCGCTGGCCGCACTTCGCCGCTTCTCGGCCCTGACCGCCGGGCTGAATGTCGGCGCATTGGCTGGGGTAGGCACCGCTGCACTGCGCGATGCGGTCGACGGACCGGCCTTTCGCAATGAGATCGAAGCCGAGACCGGTATCCGGCTCGAAATCGCCTCCGGCGCCGATGAGGCGCGGCTGGCAGCGCAAGGCGTGTTGTTCGGCAATCCTGGCGCCGAGGGGGTGGTCATCGATCTCGGCGGTGCTTCACTCGAATTTGGACGGATCGAGGGCGGTGCCGTGACTGAGGGTCTGACAACGCCGCTTGGCCCTCTGCGCCTCGCTGCCGGCGGCCGTACCACTTCTGAGATCGATCGGGAGATCACCCGTTTTCTCGACACGTTGCGCGAGACCTATGGGTTGGACGGCGGTACGCTGTATCTGGTTGGCGGTTCCTGGCGGGCGCTCGCGAGGATCGAGATGCTGCGCAGGCAGCATCCGGTCGAGGTGATCCACGAGTTTACACTCGAACGGGCAGAGGCGGAGGGGCTCTGCGCCTGGACCGCCGCCGCCAGCCGTGAGGATCTCGAAGCGCTCGGCGGGCTTTCCTCCAACCGCATCCCGCATCTGCCGCTGGCTGCGCGCTTGCTGGGTCATATTCTGCGCCTGCTCGATCCAGGCCGGATCGTCGCCTCGGGCTTTGGCTTGCGTGAGGGGCTTTGCCTGGAAAATCTCCCCCCCCAGATCCAGGCCGAGGATCCGCTGATCTCCGCCTGTCTCGAACAGGAGAAACGCCGCGCCCGGTCACCGGGTTTTGGGGCGGAGTTGGCCGAATGGGTTGAGACAGTTTTGGAGCCGCTTTCCCCACGCGAGGCACGCCTTTTCTGCGCCGCTGCCCATCTCGCAGATGTCAATTGGCGCACCCATCCAGATTTTCGCGCCGATGGCTGTTGGGAGACGGTCACCCGCACGTCGCTCACCGATATCGGCCATGACGGGCGGGTCTTCCTGGGGGCAGCCCTGGTGATGCGCTACAAGTCCCGCAGCCGCAAACGGCTCGAGGGCAAGCCGGAAATGGCTCTGCTGACCGAGGCGGAGTTCGACCGTGCCGAGCAACTGGGCCAGGTTTTACGTCTCGGCGGCACCATTGCAGGCCATGCGCCGGGCATTCTGCCATACTGCCGCGCGCAGTTGAGCGATACGCATCTGACCCTCGATTTCGCCAAACCGGTCCGCGGCTTCACCGGCGAGGAGGTCGAGAAACGCCTCGCCCTGGCAGCCCGCGCCCTTGGCCGCGATTGGGCGATCCGCCTCGGCTGAGCGATCACTATACCACGCAGGCCGGCGTTCTACACCTTGGCCCGCTTGCACCTCCCGCCCATTCCGCCTAGACCGCAACCGACTGCCAAAAAGCCCGAGCCGCAAGAGACTGCCGATGCGCCTGACCCGCTATTTCCTGCCCGTGCTGAAAGAGACCCCGGCCGAGGCGCAGATCGCATCGCACCGGCTGATGCTGCGCGCCGGCATGATCCGCCAGGCATCGGCCGGGATCTATTCCTGGCTTCCGATGGGTTTGCGTGTCCTGCGCAATATCGAGCGGATCGTGCATGAGGAGCAACAGCGCGCAGGAGCTCTCCCGGTCCTGATGCCCACGATCCAATCGGCCGATCTTTGGCGCGAGAGCGGGCGCTACGATGCCTATGGACCTGAAATGCTGCGGATCCGCGATCGGCATGACCGCGACATGCTCTATGGCCCCACCAATGAGGAATTGATCACCGATATCTTCCGCACCTCGGCCACCAGTTATCGCGACGTGCCGAAAATGCTTTATCACATCCAGTGGAAGTTCCGCGATGAGATCCGCCCCCGCTTCGGCGTCATGCGCGGCCGCGAGTTTCTGATGAAGGATGGCTACAGCTTCGATCTCGACCGAGACAGCGCGATTGTCAGCTACAACAAGATGCTGGTGAGCTATCTGCGCACTTTCGAACGCCTTGGCTTGAAAGCCGTGCCGATGAAGGCCGAAAGCGGCCCGATCGGCGGTGACCACGCGCATGAGTTCCTGATCCTCGCCGAGACCGGCGAATCGGAGGTGTTTCTCGACCGCACGATGGTGGATCTGGCCCTGGGCGATCGGGCTATCGATTACGACGATCCGGCCCAGCTCCAGGGTATCTTCGAGGAATGGACCTCATCCTATGCACGGACCGACGACACCCATGATCCAGCGCTCTTCGAGGCCGAAGTTCCCGAGGATCGCAGGGTCACCGCCAGGGGTATCGAGGTCGGCCATATCTTTTATTTCGGCACGAAGTATTCCGAACCCCTCGGCGCCAGTATCGCAGCACCCGATGGAACGCCCACGCCGGTCCATTCCGGCAGCTACGGTATCGGTGTCTCGCGGCTGGCCGGTGCGCTGATCGAGGCGCATCATGATGAGAAAGGGATCCTCTGGCCCGAAAGCGTCGCACCTTTCCAGGTGGCGCTGGTCAATCTCAAACAGGGCGATCCGGCCTGCGATGCCGCCTGTGAGGATCTCTACGCCAAGCTGACCGCGGCGGGGCTTGAGATCCTCTATGACGACCGCGAGGAGCGCGCCGGGGCCAAATTCGCGACGATCGAGCTGATCGGCATCCCCTGGCGGCTGACCGTCGGCCCCCGCGGCCTCACCAATGGCATCGTTGAAGTGACTTCCCGCGCCACAGGCGCTTCCGAGGAGCTCTCCCCGGAGGCTGCTCTTACCGCAATGACCAGCCGCTATGCCGCGCTCTGATCTGCCGGGCGTCGCTGTGCCGACCGTGTGCTACGGTACTCCCTCTCCCGCTTGCGGGGGAGGGTTGGGGAGGGGGCACGCAATCTCCAGAGGAGATTGCACCCAAAGAAATGTGCGCCCGTCGGGGGGCACGCATTTAGGCGCATCGTCCCCAATACCAACGGGCGCCGGGACATGAGCGCCCATCCCGGCCCGTTCTCCCGGCTCGAATGGATGATCGCCGGGCGCTTTCTTCGGGCCCGCCGCCGCGAGGGGACGATCTCGGTCATCGCCGGGTTCTCGCTCCTCGGCATTCTGCTCGGCGTCGGGACTTTGATCGTCGTCATGTCGGTAATGAACGGCTTCCGGATCGAACTGGTCGACCGCATCCTCGGCGCTCAGCCACATATCCTGGTGCAATCCTTCGACCGCCGCGGTCTGACCGACTTCGATCCGATGGCCGAGCGCCTGCGCGCCACGCCAGGGATCACCCGCGCCGCCCCGATGATCGAGGCGCAGCTTCTCGCGTCCAGCCAAAGCGGAAACTCCGGCGCTCTGGTGCGAGGAATGCGGCTCTCGGATCTGCGGACACTCAAGGGCGTCGCCGAGCCCGAGGAGTTCCGTGGTAGCCTCGACGACTATGAGGCAGGTGTTGCCGTGGGCGCCGGGCTCGCCCGCACGCTCGGCTTGTTTGTCGGTGATCAGATCACTCTGATCAACCCGCAGGGTCTCACCACCCCGTTCGGCGTCAAACCCCGGATCAAGTCTTACCCGGTGACTTACATCTTCCGCGTCGGGATGAGCCAGTATGACAGCGCCTTCGTCTTCATGCCGCTCGACGAGGCGCAGCGCTTCTTCAACCGCGAGGGCAGGGTCACCGGAATCGAAGTGATGGTCGACCGCCCTGACGCAGTGCGCGAGATACAACCCAACCTGGTCCCGGCCACGGGCTCGAACGTCTCGTTCTGGAATTGGCAAGACGCAAATGGCGCTTTCATAACCGCGCTGAAAGTCGAGGCCAATGTAATGTTTCTGGTGCTCTCGTTGATCTTCCTAATCGTCGCGCTGAACATCGTCTCGGGCCTGATCATGCTGGTGAAGGAGAAGACCCGCCATATCGGCATCATGCGCACCTATGGCATGCGCCGCGGCGCGATCCTCCGGGTCTTTTTCATCGCAGGCAGCGCGATTGGGGTGATCGGCACCGCGCTGGGGGTGATCGCGGGCGTGCTCTTCACAGTCTATATCCACGATATTCAGGCGGCGGTGGAGTGGCTCTCCGGCACGCAGGTCTGGGACAGCGAGCTGCGCTATCTCACCCGTCTTCCCGCCGTTCTGCAATGGGGAGATGTGCTGTTGACAGTGGCGACGGCGCTGAGCTTCTCCTTCCTCGCCACACTCTATCCCGCCTGGCGCGCGGCGAGGCTCGACCCGGTTGAGGCGCTGCGCAATGAGTGAGGCGCTGGTCCTCGCAGACATCACCCGCACCTATTCCGGAGCGCGTCCGGTGGAGGTACTGCGCGGTGTCGATCTGACGATTGCCGAGGGCGAGGTGGTCGCCTTGGTCGCGCCTTCGGGTGCGGGCAAATCCACGCTTCTGCAGATCGCGGGTCTGCTCGACACGCCCACATTGGGCGAGATCAGGATCGCCGGGCAGGCAATGCAGGATCTCGACGAGGATGCCCGCACCGCAGCACGGCGCGATCTTTTGGGCTTTGTCTATCAGTTCCACCACCTTCTGCCAGAGTTCACCGCCGAGGAGAATGTCGCTCTGCCGCTGATGACGGCGGGCCGGACACGCCACGCGGCATTGGCAGAGGCGAACCGCCTTCTTGCGCGCGTAGGTCTGGCCGAACGCGCCGGCCATCGACCGGGCGAGCTGTCCGGTGGTGAGCAGCAGCGCACCGCCATATGCCGCGCGCTGGCCAATGCCCCGCGGTTGCTTTTGGCGGATGAACCGACTGGAAATCTCGACCCAGACACCTCGGCCAGGGTCTTCGCCGTTCTTCTCGAGACAGTCCGTGAGACCGGCCTCGCCGCGCTAATCGCCACCCATAACCACGCCCTGGCCGCCCAGATGGATCGCCGGGTGGAACTGTCCGCCGGGCGGATCGTCGACGCCGATCATGGTTGATGGGTGAATTCGCGTCATAAGCCGCTCAGTTTTCAGATAAATCCTTCCGATACCGCATCTCCAGTCGCAACCTTTCCTTATGAAATGGGTGGGACCGTGCCCGTGCATTTAAAACGGGCGCCGCGTCGGCCGGCGGCGTTCCGACTTCATTCTCTGGCCGCCCGTTAGGAGGTCTCATGACACCCAAATCGCTCACCGCTCTCGCTGGCGCCGCTCTGACCGCTCTGGCCCTCGCAACCGCCGCTCAGGCCAACGAGTACCAGGCCTCGCTTGAAGAGCTCGTTGACACACAGTTGCGCGGGATCGCCTCGGAAGGCTTCATCATCGACAGCATCCGCGCGATGAATGCCGAGCGTGCCTCCCTGACCCAGGACGACATCGACGCCAAGGACAAGGACTGGCGCGCCCAAGTCGGCTCGTCCAATGCGACCCTGATCGAGACAGTGATGGCCACTCCCTCCTCCCAGCGCCTGTCCGAGATCCGCGATGTCAGCGAGGGGCTGTTCACCGAGATCTTCGTGATGGGCGGCAAGGGCCTGAACGTCGCCGCCTCGGATGTGACCTCGGATTACTGGCAAGGCGATGAGGCAAAGTGGCAGAAGACCTATCTGGTCGGCCCGGATGCGATGCATATCAGCGAAGTCGAACTCGACGAGTCGACGCAGACATATCAGGCCCAGGTCAGCCTGCCGGTGGTCGATCCCGACACCTCGGCCCCGATCGGCGCGATCACTTTCGGAGTGAATGTCGAGTACCTGCAGTAATCCCTCGCAGCCTTTAGCAAGGGAGGTTCCATGAGCACCCCTCAGACAAAACTCACTCCGAAGCCGGGCTTCTGGAGCCTCCGCCGCGTGATCGCCTCGACAATGGGGTTGGCCATTGTCGGGGCGATCATCCTGGTCGCGGGTTTGTCGATCTATCAAACCAATGCGATCATTCGCACCCAGTTCGAAAAGTCAGCCACCGATATCACTGACCTGTTCGGCGCCAATCTGGGCGGGGCGGTGAAGTTCGGCAAGACCGAGATCCTTGACGCGCGGTTCGAAGAACTGATCACGAGTCAGTCGGGCATGGTAAGCGCTGCAGCCGCCTTCAAGCCAGACGGCTCGGAGATCGGCGAAGGCGCCGGACAATTCGCGGGCATGGAGGACTTAGCCAAGGCGAGCATCGAAAGCGGTGAACCCGTCGCATCGCCCGATGGCTATGTCCGCGCCGTGCCTGTTATTTTCGGCAAGAACAACGACATTGTGGGCGCCGTCGTGGTGGCCTGGAATGACGACCGGCTCGAGGCCGATGTCGAGAGGATATCGCTCTATCTCGCTCAGCTTGGGCTTTTGGTCGCCCTGGCATGCAGCGTGCTGGCAGCACTTGTCCTTGGCCCGCTGATGTCAGGTCCGCTTCGGCGTCTGACCGTTGCGGTCGGACAGCTGGCCGAAGGCGGAGAGGATCCGCTTCACGAAACCGCTCGGCGCGACGAGATTGGCGGGCTGGCCCGCGCATTGCGCGCTGTCCACGAACAGGGCCTCAGCGCCCAGCGCATCCGTTCGGCCCTGGACGGGTCCAGCGTGTTGGTGATGATTTGCGATCTGGAGATGCAGATCGTCTATGTCTCGGGCGCTTTGCAGACATTCCTCCGCCAACATGGTGGCGAAATGGCAGGGGTGATGCCGGGCTTCTCTCCCGAAGCGCTCGAGAACATGGATGTAAAGCGGATCTATGCGCTCGGCCGCCATGACGGATCGCAAGACAGCGCGTCCGATGCGCCGATGATGCTCGAGATCGGGCCGCTCAAGCTCGAGATCACCGCCAAGGCCGTGACCGGCAGCGATGGCGGTCAGATCGGGACAGTGCTGGAATGGCGCGACCGGACCGAAGAGCTGAACCTGCAGCAGGAGATCGACATCGTGGTTGCCGCGGTCTCGGCCGGAGATCTTTCGCATCGCGTCGATATTGGCGCGCGCCAAGGCGAACTGGCCGATGTCGCCCAGAAGCTGAACGGAATCTGCGATGTGTTGGGTCGTTTCCTAACCGATGTGGAACGCGCGACCGAGGCGCTCTCGGACGGCGATCTCACCCATGCCAGTGCTCGGTCGCATGACGGTCGCTTTGGCGAGGTGTTGGGTTCGCTCGATGGCTCGATCACCGCGCTGTCGCGTATGGTGGGTAAGATCAAGCTCTCGCAGGGCAGGATCCAAGGCGGTGTCGAGGATTTGGCCAAAGCCGCCGCAGTGCTTGCCTCGCAAGCGGGCCAGCAGGCCAGTGCCATCGAGGCGACGACCCACAGCATGTCAGGGATCTCGGACGGGGTGGCGCAGAATGTCGGCAGCGCCGATGGGGTGGCCAGCATGGCGACGAGCGCCAGCGACCGGGCCGAGAAGGGGCAGTCTATCGTCTCGAATGCCATCATTGCGATGAGCGGGATCGAACACGGCTCCTCGCAGATCCAGGCGATCACCTCGGTCATCGACTCCATCTCTTTCCAGACCAATCTTCTGGCGCTGAACGCGGCGGTCGAGGCGGCACGGGCCGGCGAGGCTGGCAAAGGCTTTGCCGTGGTCGCCAACGAGGTGCGGACCCTGGCGCAACGCTCTTCGGAGGCGGCGCGCGATATCCGCAATCTGATCACCGACAGCACCGAGAAGATCGATGGCGGCGCGCAACTGGTCCGCGCTGCGGGCGAAGCGCTTGAAGGGATCAAGGCATCGATCAACCAGGTGGCTGAAAGTGCGGGCACCATTGTCGAATCCAGCCGCGATCAGTCACGCGGGGTTAGCGAGGTGAGAGAGAGCCTTTCGGAGATTGATCAAATGACCTCGAACAGTGCCTCGATGGCCAACCAGACCGCCGAGGCCTCCGAGATCCTGCGGACCGAAGCGCAGACGCTCAACCAGATGATGGCGAGGTTCTCCGTTGGGTCCGAGACGGCCGCGCCTGGGCTAAAGAACGAGACTGCGGCCTGACTCCCGGCCAATGATCGTCCCACGCGAGGTTACAGCCCGCCGCCCAAATCAGCGGCGGGCTGGCCGCTTAGGTCCCTTCTCTTGGACGTAAAGTCCACGGCGTCGACAGGACGGTGATGCAGGATGGCGATCCACTTTGGACGGTGGTCCGCCGCTGACAATCCGTCCGGTCAGTATCCGCGCGCCGGATCAACCTGGTTCAGAAGCGGCTCCCCCGAACACCATCGCGCGAGATTGGCGAGGAAGAACTCGAAGGACGCTTCCTCCCACCCCGCATAGACCGACGAGCAATGCGGTGAGATCAGCACATGCGGTTCGGACCAGAGCGGGTTGTCCGGCGGCAAGGGCTCGGTCTCGAACACGTCCAGCGCGGCACCTGCGATCCTTCCGTCGCGCAGCGCGTTCAGGAGCGCGCTCTGATCAATCACCGCTCCGCGCGAGACATCGGCCAGGATCACCCCCGGTTTGACCGCCGCAAAGGCGTCGGCATCCAGCAAGCCCCGTGTTGCCGGGATCAGCGGGACCGATACTGCGATGAAATCGGCGCGAGCTATAAGATCCGGAAGCGCCCCTGGGGCATGCACTTCGTCGACGGCCTCCATTGGCTCGGGTCGGGCACGGGTGCCGATCACATGCATACCAAAGGCTCGACCGAGCCTCGCGATCGCCTGGCCGGTATGGCCGAGGCCAAGGATCAGCAGGGTCTTTCCCCGCAA
>JBCDKL010000065.1:0-13443 GCA_038746695.1 Pseudomonadota bacterium
ACCTATATTGCGGGCGAGACGGGCCATCATGGCGATCGAGCCGTTAGAGCAGGGCGCGAGGAGATGGGTCTTGGCCAGTGCCTTTAGCCCCGGCAGCACATCTGACCAGGGAGGCAGCGCTTCCCAGGCGCTGTTCAACTTTTGGCGGTCTCGGTCGGAGAACTCTGCCTCCAGCCCATGGGCTGCAAGGATGCGGTCGAGATTTTCGAGATGCAGATCGTCCAGCGCAACATAGCCGCGCGCGCCATTGCGGATCCTCTCCATCGATGGCTGGTATTCGGCGCGCCAGGCATCGGCGAGGGCTATGGGATCGGCATCGATGCCCTTGGCTTTCAGCAGAGGTGTAAAGGCGGCTGCGATGCCGCTGCGCCAATCCACCACCGTGCCGAAGACATCGAAGATTGCCGCCTCGATCATCCGATCTGTCCCTGGTTCCGGCCGATCTGACCGCGATGGAGCAAAAGGTGATCGGCCAGCACGCAGGCCATCATCGCCTCGCCCACCGGCACTGCGCGGATCCCGACGCAAGGGTCGTGGCGGCCTTTGGTGACGATCTCGGTCGGTGCGCCCTCTTTGGTGATGGTGGCGCGGGGTGTGAGGATCGATGAGGTCGGTTTGACGGCGAAGCGGACCACAACCTCTTGGCCGGTGGAGATGCCGCCCAGGATACCTCCAGCATGGTTGGAGCTGTAGATCGGGCCCTCCGGTCCCATGGTGATCTCGTCAGCATTATCAGCGCCGGTTAAGGCGGCGGCTGCGAAACCGGTGCCGATCTCGACGCCTTTGACAGCGTTGATCGACATCATGGCGGCGGCCAGATCGGTGTCGAGCTTGCCGTAGATCGGGGCGCCGAGCCCTGGAGGTACGCCTGAGGCGGTCACCTCGATCACGGCGCCGACCGAATTGCCGGATCTGCGCAGATCGTCGAGATAGGACGCCCAATCCTCTGCCGCCTGCGGATCGGGGGTCCAGAACGGGTTTCGATCGATCTCGTCCGGATCAGTGCGCGAACGGTCGATGCTGTGAGGGCCCATCTGCACCATGGAGCCCTGGATTGTGAGGCCGGGTGCTATGCTCTCACAGATCCGCCGGGCGATGCCGCCCGCGGCCACCCGGGCCGCCGTCTCGCGGGCCGAGGAGCGCCCGCCGCCCCGGTAATCTCGGATCCCGTATTTCTGCCAATAGGTGATATCGGCATGGCCGGGACGGAACTTCCCGGCAATATCGGAATAGTCTTTCGAGCGCTGATCCTGATTGCGGATCATCAATTGGATCGGGGTGCCGGTGGTCTGGCCCTCGAAAGTGCCCGACAGGATTTCAACCGTATCGGGCTCGCGCCTTTGAGTGGTGTATTTGTTCTGGCCCGGCTTGCGTCGGTCGAGCCAGTGCTGGAGATCCGCCTCGGCGATCTTAAGCCCAGGTGGGCAGCCATCCACTGTGGCGCCAAGGGCCGGTCCATGGCTTTCGCCCCAGGTGGTCACGCGGAAAAGATGGCCGAAACTGTTGAGCGACATGGGGAGATCCGGTCTGAGATGCTTGCCCGAGGGGATAGAACAAATCCGCCAAAATGCAAAACGCCGCGCGCTGGTTGCGGCAGAGCGGCGCGGAGCTAGGGTGACGCCATGGAAGCAAGGTCAAAGGCGCGGCTGGCAGTTGCAGGTCTGGGTCTGGTCGGACGGCGGCATGCAGCTTTGGCTGCGGAGCATGCCGATCTGGTCGCCCTAGCCGATCCGGCACAGGAGGCGGAGGAGATGGCGCGGCGCTTCGGCCTGCCGCTCTATCGCGATCTTGCGGATTTGTTGGCGGTCGAAGAGGTCGATGGCGTGGTGATCGCCACGCCAAATCAGCGCCATGTGACAGATGGGTTGGCGGCGATCTCGGCTGGGGTGGCGGCGTTGATCGAGAAGCCGATCGCTGTGGATCTCTCTGGCGCCGCGCGCTTGGTCTCGGCGGCTGAGGCGGCGGGCGTGCCCTTGCTGATCGGGCATCACCGGCGGCACAATCCGCTGATCGCGGCGGCGCGGCAGGTGGTGCAGTCGGGTCGGCTGGGGCGTCTCCTGACGATAGAGGCGACATGCTGGCTGCCCAAGCCGGCAAGCTATTTCGAGCAGAACTGGCGTCGCGGGCCGGGAGCGGGGCCAGTCTTGATCAACTTGATCCACGATATCGATCTGCTTCTGCATCTCTGTGGTCCGGTCGAACGGGTGATGGCGGTGACCCGCTCTGACCTGCGCGGCGACGGCGATTGCGACCGTGGCGGCGAAGTCGAGGATCGAGCGGCCGCCGTTCTGAGCTTCGCCTCGGGTGCTCTCGGCACAGTCAGCGTTTCCGATGGGGCCGTGGCGCCCTGGAGCTGGGAGATGACGGCGGCGGAGAACCCGGCCTATCCGGTCACCGGCGCGTCATGTTACCGGATCGCTGGCAGTGCGGGTGCTCTGTCGATTCCGGATATGACGCTTTGGTCGCAGCTAAAACCGGACTGGCACCAACCAATGAGCGCCGAGCGCGTTGAGGTTTCTCCAGCCGATCCCCTAATGCTCCAGATTCAGCATTTCTCCGCAGTCGCTTTGGGTGAGGCCGAGCCACTTGTCGATGGTGCCGCCGGGATGGCCGCGCTGGAGGTTACGTTGGCAATCAAGCAGGCGGCGGAGACCGGTCTCTCAGTTGATCTATAAAAATCGGGGCCCCAAAAGGCAAAAGCCCCGGCGCTATGGCCGGGGCTTTCCAGTGTCTGACCGGGGTTCGGATCAGACTTGCTTGCGCTTGATCGGCGCCCATAGCTTCTTGTTGGTGTAGTAGAGCAGCACTGACAGGATCACGAGCCAGATCACGTTGCGGACACCGGCCTCCTTGCGTTCGACCAATTTGGGTTCTGCGGCCCACATCAGGAAGGCTGCGACATCGGTGGCTTGTTGCTCGAGCGTGGCTTCGGGCGGGGTGTATCCCTCACCGCCAAAAGCGCCATACTCAACATCATCGCCCCAGAGCGGTGGTGCCATCGAGATCTTGCCGCCCGCCATTACCGTGTTTTCATAGAGGATGTTGCCTGCAATCTCCTCTTCTTCACCGGTATACCCAAGTAGCAAAGCACGGATATATTCCGCGCCGCCCATCCCTTTGAAGAGTTGGTTGGTTCCGAGCCCATAAGGACCATGAAAACCCGCACGGCCTTTGGCCATCATGCTCAGATCCGGGGCGCCGGCACCCTCGTTTGCGGGGAACTTGTCCGAGGGGCGACCTTCGCGCATGTCGCCCGGCTCCCCATCGGGGTCGATCACGAAATAGGTTTCTGCGATGGCCTTGACCTGCTCCTCCGGCAGGGCCGGACCAGTCTCTGAGCCAAGTTCGCGGAAGGCCACATGCTTCAGTCCGTGACAGCCGGCGCAGATCTCGTGATAGACCTGAAAGCCCCGCTGCAACTGGAGCCGGTCATAGCTGCCGAACGGTCCCTCGAAGCTGAAGTTATGGTCTTCCACATAGCCCGAGCCGCCGGCTGCCAAGGCCGCGCCTGGTGCTAGTGTCAGGCCCAGGATCAGCGGCAGGATGCGGGATTTAAACATACGTTCTCTCCTCATCCCTGGCTTATTCGGCTGGCGTAGCGACTGGGTCGGGCCCAGTGCTGCGTCCCCCGCTTTCGGCCTTCTGCCCGCCCGGCGGGTAGTGTGCGTCGAAATCGGCCTCAATTGTCTCTGGTTCGGGAAGCGGTTTCTCGGTGATGCCCAGCATCGGCAGGATCACCAGGAAATAGCCGAACCAGTAGAGTGTGCCGATCAGCGAGATTGTTGCCACCAGGGGGGTCGCCTCCTGGGCACCAGCCCACATGAGGACCATGAAGTCTACCACCAGCAGCCAGAAGTACCATTTGAACTGCGGCCGGTAGACCCCCGAGCGGGTCCGCGATGTATCTAGCCAAGGCGCCAGCGCCATGACCACGATCGCCCCGAACATCGCCAGCACACCGCCAAGTTTGGCATCGATGAACAGGATGTCGAAGGTGATCGCACGCAGGATCGCGTAGAACGGCAGGAAGTACCATTCCGGCACGATATGCGCAGGGGTCGCGAGTGGATTGGCCTCGATGTAGTTATCTGGGTGGCCCAGATAATCCGGCATGAAGAAGACGAAGATGAAGAAGATCGCCAGGATCACGGCCAGAGCGTAGAGATCCTTGATCACGTAGTAAGGCCAGAACGGAACGGTGTCTTTCTTCGCCTCTTCGATCGAGCCACGGCGAACCTCAACACCCGTCGGGTTGTTGTTTCCGGTCGAGTGGAAGGCCCAGATATGCACAACCACCAGCCCTGCGATCACGAAGGGCAGCAGGAAGTGCAGCGCGAAGAACCGGTTCAGCAGAGGCTGATCTACCGAGAACCCACCCCAGAGCCATTGCACCAATGGATCTCCGACCAGCGGGATTGCCGAGAATAGATTGGTGATCACGGTCGCGCCCCAGAAGGACATTTGACCCCATGGGAGAACATACCCCATGAACGCCGTGGCCATCATGGCGACATAGATCAGGATGCCGATGATCCAGGTGATCTCGCGCGGCGCCTTGTAGGAGCCGTAGAAGAGCCCACGGAAAATATGCAGATACACCGCCACGAAGAACAGCGATGCACCGTTCATGTGCAGGTCTCTGAGGAGCGAGCCGCCATTCACATCCCGGTCGATCTTGGTCACCGAAGCGAACGCATGATCGGTATTGGCAACATAATGCATCGCCAGTACCACGCCGGTGGCGATCATCAACACCAAGGTGAAGGTCAAGACGATACCCCAGATCCACATCCAATTGAGGTTCTTGGGCGTCGGGATCATCAGGGTATCATAGAACAGGCCGACCACCGGCAGGCGCCGATGGATCCAGCGCTCCGGACCAGTTTTCGGTTCATAGGACTCGTGGGGAATTCCAGCCATAACGCTCTCCTTCAGCCCAGCTTGATGGTTGTTTCGTCGGTGAATGCGGCAATCGGCACCGGCAGGTTGGTCGGTGCGGGGCCTTTGCGGATGCGACCCGCCGTGTCGTAATGCGAGCCATGGCAGGGGCAGAACCATCCACCGAACTCACCCGCGCCCTCAAGGGGCACGCAACCGAGATGGGTGCAGACCCCCACCATAACCAGCCACTTGCCCTCTTCGTCCAGAGTGCGGTCGGCATCGTCGGCTGGAGCGCCGGGCTTGTTATCGTTGCGCGCAATCGGATCGGGGACATCGGAAGCGCTTACGCTGCGCGCTGCCTCGATATCCTCTGCCGAACGATGCCGGATGAAAACCGGTTTGCCGCGCCACTTTACGGTGATCTGGCTGCCCTCGGGCACATCCGAGACATCCACCTCGATCGACGCGAGGGCCAAAACATCGGCTGAAGGGTTCATCTGATCAACAAGAGGCCAGATGGCCGCACCCGCGGTAACGACCCCAGCCGCGCCGGTGGCGACATAGAGGAAGTCGCGGCGCTCGCCGCTTTCGAGATCCTCTTCGATAGACATGTCGTTTTCCTCTTCCTTCGGTATGCGTCGGTCAGGTTTTTGGATCCGATCCCTGTATCCCGCACATGCCTTTGGTATTCATGAATGGGCATCTAGCTCGCACCCCCCTACCGGTCCAGCGGACAACGCGCCGCAGACAAGGTCTTTGGCCGCGCTATCGAAAGCGTTACCACCAGGTGGGAGTTTATCGCATTATAATGCCTATTTTCCGTAGATAGAGCATCTGTCTCAAGAGGTTAACGCGCCCATCCTCTGTCCCTCCCGTGATCTCTAAATCCAACGGGGCCCCGGCACGGCGCAAGCCGGGATGGGGAGAAATGACTTCGCGCCCGATAGGGCGTGGCCGTTTGGCTGCTGGTTCTTTTCGCGCTCCGGTATTCCCCTCGCGCTCACCCTACAGATGTCCAGGCAAGCCAGAAGGCGGCGATCCAAGCCTGGAATGTTCTTGTGCGGCAGCGAAGAAATCCTTGGAATCATCACAAAACGTGTCAGGCTGGGACAGTCTTTCCTGCGCTTGAGCGCTCGGATCTGCTTCTTGGGGGGAGTTATGGCATTCTTGGAATCGTTTTTCGGTCTGATCGGCGACCTGACCTGGGGCTTCGCGCTTATCCCGCTCTTGGTTGTCTTCGGCATCTTCATAACGGCGCTGACCGGTTTCGTGCAGTTCCGCTTCTTCAAGCGAATGTTTTCGGTGCTGACCGGCGACAACGAGGCTGCCGATCCCAATGCGATCTCAGCACGCCAGGCTCTGTTGATCTCGGTCGGCGGCCGGGTCGGCGGAGGCAATATCGCCGGCGTCGCGGTGGCCATCACCCTCGGCGGTCCGGGAGCCGTCTTCTGGATGTGGGCGATCGCCATTGTCGGCATGGCCACCAGTCTGGTGGAATGCTCGCTCGCTCAACTCTTCAAACGGCGCCAGGCTTCCGGCGATTTCCGCGGCGGTCCGGCGCGCTCGATAATTCATGGGCTTGGGGCGGAGTATCGCTGGCTCGCCATTGTCTACGCGATATGCCTGATCGCCTCCTTCGCCATCGGCTTTAACGCTTTCCAGGGCAATACAGTGGCGGGTGCGATGCAGGACTCGATGGGGATCGAGCGGGTTTATACCGGCGCGCTTCTATCGATCATCGCCGCGGTGATCGTATTCGGCGGGATCCGGCGGATCGCCAAAGTGGCGGATGTCGTGGTGCCGGTGATGGCGCTCCTCTACATCGCGATGGCGCTGCTGATCATTCTGATCAATATCGGCTCGCTGCCCGGCGTGATCTACTCGATCATTGCCAATGCCTTTGGTTGGGAAGAAGCCGTGGGAGGCGGTATGGGAGCCGCGATCGCCCAGGGCCTGCGCCGCGGTCTCTTCTCGAACGAGGCCGGGCTCGGCTCGGCGCCCAATGTGGCGGCGACGGCGGATGTGCGTCATCCGGTCAGCCAGGGCATCACCCAGGCGCTGTCGGTATTCATCGACACGATCTTCATCTGCTCCTGCACGGCATTCGTGATCCTGCTCGGTGATGTCTATCAGCCCGGAGCCGAAGGGGTCGACGGCGTGGTGCTGACCCAGCAATCCCTGGTCTCGCATCTGGGCGGTTGGACGCAGTACTTCCTGTCGATCATGATCCTGCTCTTCGCGTTCAGCTCGATCATCTACAACTATTATCTGGGTGAGAATGCGATGACCGTGATCACCGACCAGCCGGTGGCGCTGCATGTCCTCCGGGCCATCGTGATCGGTATCGTGTTCCTGGGCGCGACTGCGCCAGGGGCAACCTCGGTCTTCTTCTTTTCGGATCCGATGATGGGCATCCTGGCCGTGGTGAACCTTGTGGCGATCATGATGCTGCTTCCGATCTGCCTGCGGCTGATCCGAGATTTCCGCAAGCAGTTGGACGCGGGCGTCGCGCGGCCTGTGTTTAATCCGGATGAGTTCGCGGATCTCGATATCGACCGTACAGCCTGGGACGGGAAGGGAGCTTAGGCCTCGCAGAGGAAGAAGGCCGCTCCATCGGGGTCGTTGGCGAGTATTAACCCGTCAGCGGCCTCATAGGTGACAGCGCCGCCCTGGGCCTTCAAGGCCGCCCTCGCCGCGCCGAGACCGGGCCACCTGAAGTGCAACCCCCAGAACTCGAACTCACCGCGCAGTTCTTTCCCAGCCTGCTGGAGTGCAGCGACCGGGTGGCCATCATGTGTTGCGGCGGTCAACCGGTCGACACCATCGGCATCTGGTGTGATTTCCCAGCCAAACAATGCGCGGTAGAAGGGAGCCACGGCGGCAGCATCCGAGAAGTAAAGCTCGGCCCAGGCGATCTGCCCACGACCTTCGGCCGATCCGCGCGGTTCGAGATCATGGCCCTGATAAACGGTGAACCCCGCTCCAAGAGGATCGCGGATCAAGGCCATCACCGCGCCACCGCCCGCCGGGAGGGGTCCGATCTCGACCTTGCCGCCCATATCGCGGGCGAGAGCAATCGTTGATGCAGCATCCTTGACCTCGAAGTAAGGCATCCAGAAGCTCGGCATCCCGATCTCGCGTAAATTGGGCGGCATCTCGAAAATCGCTGCCGCCTCGCCTGCCTCGGTCGAGGCAATGTCATAGGGCGCCCCGTCCTCCTGCCTGATCCGCTGATAACGCCAGCCGAAAAGATCGGCATAGAAGGCTTTCGCCGCCTCTGGCCGATAGGCGGACAAATCGCCCCAGACGAAATCGCCATGTGCCATGAAGCCTCTTCAACAACGCCTCCGATCCAAGTAAGATCGTGGCCTATGTCTGAAGTTGCAAGCGGCTCCCGCGGTTGCTCCCGCCAGACATTGGTCAGGACGAAGCAAGCCCTTCGAAAAGACTTACTCCGCCGGCGCTTGCCCGGGTTGCAGACGACGAACGAGGATGGTTCCGGTCTCGATGATGCCTTGCATCCGCTCCTCGAGCCGGGCCATCTCCGAGACCGCGTTCTGGAAGCTCTCAGTGTCCCCGCCCAGCCTCGCGAGGTCTTCGAACAGATCCTCGCTTGAGCGGATCTGCGCCTCGGCATTATCGACCACGGCGCGGAGCGTCTCGAGCAGCCGACCGGCCTCGGGCGCACCATCGATTTTCGAGACAATGGCATCGAGATCGCTGATCGAGCCCTTGATCGCGTCGAACCAGGCATTCGAGAGCAGCGGCTCGCGTTTGGCGTTCATCATCGCCCGGCGCTCGATCTGACGGGTGTGAGAGAGGAATTGGTCCACCCGCTCGCGCAAATCGCCCTGGATCAGCACGATGTCGTCGTTCACATCCACGACTCGGCGCAGCACTTGATCAAGCTCGGCGATCAAGCGGCTGATCCGGTCGAGGAAGAGATTGAGGTCGCGGGACAACACGCCGAACTCGTCGGCAGAGCGGACTTCTGCACGGTGGTCCAACCCGCCATAGGCTTTCGCCAAATTGCTCACCACCGCACGCAGGCGGAGCAAAGGTTCCATCCGGGCGCGGAGGAGCAGGAAGAGGAGGATCGAATGCAGTACGATCTTGCCAACGGCGAGCCCGGCGGTCAGTTTGATATCCTCCCACCAAAGCAGGAAATCCTTCGCGAGATAGGTGCGCACGGTGACGGTGCCCAGCACGTCGCCGACCATCGCGGTTGTGTGACAGCCAAGGCAAAATTCCTGCGCCTTGATTTCGATCGCGCTGGCGCGGTGGACGCCTTCGGCGAAATCTGCCGGGATGCCCTCGGGGACATAGCCGAAGCCCTCTGAAATCGCCTCGACCGTGATATCGGCCGGTTCGATGGAGATGGCATAGCCGAGATCGTTCCAATTGCGCTCGAGGATCGGGTAGAGCGTGCGCGCGGCCACCGGACCGCCCTCGTTGCGCATGATCGAGATCACATTATCGGAGATATCCTCAGCCACCCGGCCAGCATTGGCCTCGCCCTTGACCTGAAAGTCGTAGAGCACAAGCCCCGCCTTCAGGGTGAATTCCAGGATCGAAACGATGACCAGGATGAGGAAGAAATCCTTGATCATCTGAATCAGAAATGAACGGTCAAACCGCCCGATGGACGGGTCGCTACCGTCAATGCTCTCAGCCATGCCGGCTCCGCGCTGCTTCCCCGTCCGAACGAGAAGATGGGGCAAAACGGGCTGTGGTCCAGAATTGGGCTGAAGGAGAGGGTTGCGTATCTATCCGGTTGCGATTGGGGGATTGCGAGCGGTTGGTGCTGGAGGCAACTGGCTCACTGTTGAGCCCCCCACAGGTTTCGGGGTCCGGTATCTGCTTGCAAGCTTGCTGTCCGCTAGCACATCGCGCGGCGATAGCCGACCGCCTCGGCGATGTGGGGTTTGCGGACGGCATCCATCCCGTCGAGATCCGCCAGGGTCCGCGCAAGTCGGAGCACCCGATGATAGCCGCGGGCGGAGTAGCGGTACTTCTCGGCGGCGGCCTGCAGGATCTGCATGCCCGGCGCGTCGGGTTTGGCGACGCTGTCGAGCGCTTCGCCCTCCAGTTCCGAGTTGAGTTGCACGCCATGGCCGTTGGCGCGGTCGATCTGGGCGGCGCGGGCATCCGCGACGCGGCTGCCGACCCGCTCGGAGCTTTCACCATGGCTCGGCAGCGAGAGCGTGTAGGGTGTCAGAGGAGGCACCTCGATGCGGATATCGAAGCGATCCAGCAAGGGGCCCGATAACTTAGCTAGGTAATCCGCCCCACAACGGGGGGCTTTCGAGCATGCCCTGGAGGCATCGGTTAGGTAACCGCAGCGGCAGGGGTTCATCGCTGCGGCCAAGAGAAAGCGCGCCGGATAGGTTGTATGGGCCTGTGCACGCGAGACCACGATTTCGCCGGTCTCGAGCGGCTGGCGCAGTGCTTCCAGCACCGGGCGGGGAAACTCGGGGAGCTCGTCCAGGAACAGCACGCCGCGATGCGCCAGGCTGATCTCGCCCGGCTGGGCGCTATTGCTACCGCCGACCATAGCGGCCCTTGAGGCGGAGTGATGCGGGTCCCGGTAGGGCCGTTCTGCTGAAATCCCGCCATCGCCTGGCAAGGCGGCCAGCGAGCGGATGGTCGACACTTCCAGCGCTTCGGCGGGTGTCATCGGCGGCATGATCGTTGTCAGGCGCGAGGCGAGCATGGATTTTCCCGATCCAGGCTCGCCCACCATCAGGATATGATGATTGCCCGCGGCGGCGACTTCCAGAGCGCGGCGCGCGCCTTCCTGCCCTTTGACGTCCAGGAGATCCGCGGCCGAGCGCCGGGCAGAGACGGGACCGGGCTCGGGCGGGCTCAGATGACTGCGGCCTTTGAAATGGTTGACCAGCGCGATCAGACCGTCCGGGGCGAGGATCTCGCAGGCGCCGACCCAGGCGGCTTCAGCACCGCAGGCTTCGGGGCAGATCAGACCCTTGTCTTGTTCGGCGGCGGCAAGGGCCGCGGGCAGCGCGCCATGAACTGCACCGATCCTGCCGTCCAGGCTGAGCTCACCGATGGCCACATGGGCGGCAACCTCGTCTTCGGGGATCAGGCCGAGTGCTGCCATAAGGGCCAAAGCGATCGGGAGGTCGTAATGCGAACCTGCCTTGGGCAGATCGGCGGGGGAGAGATTGATGGTGATGCGCTGCGGCGGCAGGGCGAGGCCGATTGCCGTCATCGCAGCGCGCACCCGTTCCTTCGATTCAGAGACCGCCTTGTCGGGCAGTCCGACGAGATTGAAGGCGGGCAGGCCTGCGGTGAGGGCGCATTGTACCTCGACCGGGCGGGCCTCGACCCCGAGAAAAGCGACGGTGTGGGCGCGGGTGACCAATGGACCGCTCCGATTTAACGAAAATCTTAAGCATCACCTCGCGCGATTCGGGTTAATCCTCGGTTAACCAACCTTAACGGAGCCGAGAGATGCGCCTGGTCCTGCTCGCCGCCCTTATGTTCAGCCCCGCAATGGCAGGCGATGTCGAGATCGTCGATGCCAAGGCGCGAGAAAGTGGCGGGGCCTGGCGGTTCGATGTGACTCTGCGCCATGGCGATACCGGATGGGACCACTATGCGGATGCCTGGCGCGTTGTCGGGCCGGATGGGACAGTTTATGGTATGAGAGTGCTCCACCATCCGCATGTGGAAGAGCAGCCTTTCACCCGTTCATTGAGCGGAGTGAAGGTGCCCGAGGGGATAACCGAGGTGGCGATCGAGGCCCGAGACAGTGTGCATGGCTGGGCTGAGGCTGTCTTTCCGCTGATACTGAAATGAGCGTTGCCCAGTCTCTTTGAGAGTGGTCCTAAAAGGCATGCGGGCAAGCCCGCATATTTCTTATGTTGCGCGCCGCCTCCGGCGCCGCTCGTGGCACCTGGATGTGATCTTCGGCGTGCCGTTTAGGGGGCGTGCCTGCGATCGAGGCGAGGAGTGGGTGCCTCGCTCAACCGCATTTGTCGATGAAGTCATCGAAATCGGTCACGCGGAAATAGAGCCGCCCGGGCATCGCTTGGGCGCCTAGCCCGCGATAGAAGGCGACGCCGCGCGTGTTCTCGGCATCTGCGGTCCAGTCGAGGCGCAGGCAGCCGCGGCTGCGGGCGATCTCGCCCAGATGTCGGAGCAGCAACCGGCCGATCCCGGAGCTGCGGGCGGTGGGGCTGACGAAGAGCTCTTTCATGAACATTTGTCCACCGACGCCATCGGTCGGTTGGAGAATGGTAAAGATCGCGTAGCCGCGTGGGGTTTGTCCGTCCCAGGCGATCACAGTCTCGGTGAAACCGGTCTCGAACAGATCGGCGAGCACGCTGGCATAGCCTTCCGCGGTCTTCTCTGCGTTGTGGTAATGCCTGTCGGTTTCGCGGAGCAGGATCTCCATCGCGTCGGCGTCCCCGGCATCGGCTTTGCGCAGAGCGATCATGCAGCGCGGGTGTCGAGGGCGGCGATGATCGCATCGCCCATGCCTGATGTGGTGACTATGGCACTGCCTTCATCGCCACCAAGATCCGCAGTGCGGACACCTTGGGCCAGCACATCTTCGACGGCGCCTTCCAGCAGATCTGCCTCGGTCCCGAGATCGAAAGAGTAGCGCAGCGCCATGGCAAAGCTGAGCATGCAGGCGATGGGGTTGGCCTTGCCCTGGCCCGCGATATCCGGGGCGGAGCCATGCACCGGCTCGTAAAGCGCCTTCGGCCGGCCATTCGCCATCGGCGCGCCGAGGCTGGCCGAGGGGAGCATGCCGAGCGAGCCGGTCAGCATGGCGGCGCAATCGCTGAGAATGTCGCCAAACAGATTATCGGTGACGATCACGTCGAACTGTTTGGGCGCGCGGACAAGCTGCATGGCGCCGTTATCGGCATACATGTGGGAGAGTTCCACATCGGGAAATTCGGTGGCGTGGATATGATCGACCTCTTCGCGCCAGAGGATGCCGGCCTCCATCACATTTGCCTTCTCCATCGAACAGACGCGGTTTTGCCGCTTCTGGGCGAGCTCGAAGGCAGAACGGGCGACGCGTCGGATCTCCTCGGTCGTGTAGCGATGGGTGTTGATGCCGACGCGGGTGCCGTCATTCATCTCCTGGATTCCGCGAGGTTCGCCGAAATACATGCCGGAGGTGAGCTCGCGCACGATCATGATGTCGAGCCCGGCGACCACCACGCGCTTTAGCGAGGAGTATTCGGCCAGCGCGTCGAAACACTGTGCTGGGCGAAGATTGGCGTAGAGATCCATCTCCTTGCGTAGGCGGAGCAGCCCCCGTTCGGGTTTCACGGAAAAATCCAGATCGTCGTATTTCGGCCCGCCGACGGCGCCAAGCAGGACCGCATCCGCCGCCTGCGCTTTGGCCAAGGTCTCGTCGCTCAGCGGTATGCCATGGACGTCATAGGCGGCCCCGCCGACCAAATCCTCCTCGACCTCGAAGGCATGGCCACGCGCGGCGAACCAATCGACGATCCGGCGCACCTCGCCCATCACCTCTGCGCCGATGCCGTCGCCCGGCAGGATCAAGAGTTTCATGGTCAT
>JBCDKL010000066.1:0-13438 GCA_038746695.1 Pseudomonadota bacterium
CAAGACCTATGGCAATGTGGCCGATCAACCGGCCCATGTGCAGGAGATCTATGCAAAGGCCCTCCCGCACTACAGGCATATCCACAAACAGAGACTCACGGCCGAAAGGGCAGAAGCATGACGGTCGTGAGAAACGCTGTCCCAGGCCCGACGAGTGAACCCGACAAACCGCTCGAGATGTCAGCCACCCCTGTCGTAGATTCCCGGTTCAGCCAGGGATCGCGTGGAGACAGAAGATGACCGATAAGATGAAGGCGATGGTTCTCATGGGCCATGGCGGCATGGATCAGTTGGTCTGGCACGAGGATTGGCCGAAGCCCGCTCCAAAAGCGGGCCAAGTTCTGATCAGAGTGACGGCCTGCGGGCTGAACAACACCGATGTGAACACCCGCTCTGGCTGGTACTCGAAGGCGGTGACCGAGGCGACCACAGGCGGCGCCTATGAGAGCGTTGCTCAGGAGGATCCGACCTGGGGCGGTTCGCCCATCGGCCTGCCACGGATCCAGGGCGCCGATCTCTGCGGTGAGGTTGTGGAACTGGGTGCTGGGGCCGATCCGAAGCTGCTCGGCAAGCGGGTGATCGCCGATTGCTGGTTGCGCGATTGGGACGATCCGATGAACCGCGACAAGGCGGGGTATTTCGGCTCGGAAACCGATGGCGGCTACGCCGAATACGCGGTGATCGACCACCGCAATGTGGGTGTGATCGACAGCGATCTGACCGATGCTGAACTTGCGACCTTCTCCTGTTCCTACACCACTGCCGAGGGGATGCTCTCGCGCGCTCGGGTAGAGGAGGGCCAGGTGGTGCTGGTGACCGGCGCTTCGGGCGGTGTTGGCTCGGCCCTGATCCAGCTTGCCAAGCGGCGCGGGGCCGTGGTGGTCGCGCTGGCCTCCGAAGCGAAACATGCCGATCTCGCAGCCCTTGGACCGGATGCGCTGCTGCCCCGGGCGCCCGAGGATCTGCCCGCCGCGCTCAAAGCCGCGATCGGACGCGACACGGTGGATGTGGTGGCCGATATCGTTGGCGGCCCGGCCTTTCCCGGGCTGATCGACTGCCTGACGCGCGGGGGGTATTTCACCTGCTCGGGCGCCATTGCGGGTCCGATTGTCGATTTGGATTTGCGGACGCTTTATCTCAACGATCTCACTTTCACCGGTTCGACCGTGGTGCCGCCGCATATCTTCAACGATCTGGTCGGCTATATCGAGCGGGGCGAGGTCAAGCCGCTGCTGGCCGCGACCTATCCTTTGCGCGATTTCCACGCCGCCCAGACAGCCTTTATCGAGAAACGCCATATCGGCAATATCGTGGTGGTTTCGTGAGGCTCGCGTCATGAAGATCGAGACGGTCGAATCGGTGCCCTTTACCCCGGCCTTCACTGGGGACGGATTCACCGTTTCCTACGGTCATCTCGTTCGTCTCGACCATCGGTTGGTGCGGCTGGTGGCTGAGGATGGACGGATCGGCGTAGGCGAGCTGATGCGCCAGCCCGCCGTCGATTCTTCCACGGCGGCGGCGTTGGAGAACCGGGTGCTGCCTACTCTGATTGGCAGGGATCTTGCCGATTTGCCCAGCTTTATCGACCGGCTCCGGGCCGAGGGAAGACTTGCCCACGGGCTCTGCTTCGGGCTCGAAACTGCCTGGGCCGATCTGACGGGACGGGCGGCGGATTTGCCGGTTTCGGCTCTGATGGGCGGGCCGGGCGCTGGCGATGTACCCGAAATGCTGGGCCTGTCCTGCCGCGCGCCCAAAGCGGTGGCGGATGAGATCCGAGCCCGGGCAAGCGATGTCGCCCATGTGCAGATCAAGCTTGGCATCGGAGCGATTGCCGAGGATCTCGCCCGGATCCGCGCCGCTTTGGAGGCACTGGCGCCGGATCAGACGCTCTATGCTGATTTCAACGGAGTGCTGCCGCTGGAGCTGGCCCTCGCGGAGCTGCCGCAGATCCGCGATCGGAGACTGGTTTGGGAGGAGCCGTGCGCGACGCTGGACGACAATCTCACCTTCGCCCGCGCCGCCGGGGCGCCGGTTCTGTTCGATCAATGCGTCGATACGCCCGAGACGCTCTATCGCGCGCTCAGCAGCGGAGTACCGGCGGCAGTGGCGATCAAACCCTTCTATCTGGGCGGTTTGAGCCTGGCACGGGCCGCCCGCGATATGGCAACGGCGGCTGGCATGCCGTTTCGGATCGACGGGCCCTGGTGCGGGCAGGTGGCGGCAGCGGCGGCATTGCACGTGGCGTTGGGGGCGGATCGCGAGCTTCTGCTCTTCTCCAGCGATCTTACCGACCCGCTAGAGACCGAACGCAAGCTGATCGCCCACCCCGCCAAGGCGCGCGTAGGCCCGGCTCCTGGACCGGGCCTGGGAAGCGACACTGCGCGGATCTTCGCGGAGGCGGCATGAGGATCACTCGGCTAACGCTCTGGCAGAAGGATCTGCCGCTTTCCGCGCCCTATTGGTTGTCGGGCGGGCGGCTTAAATTCGAGGTTCTGGACGCGACTTTTCTACGTGTCGAAACCGACGAGGGGCTGACCGGCTGGGGCGAGGGGACACCCTGGGGCCATACTTACGTGCCCGCGCATGGGCCAGGAATCCGCGCAGGCATCGAGACGATGGCCGCGGCCATCCTGGGCCAGGATCCGCGCCAGCCAGCGGTGATCGAGCGGGCGATGGACCTGGCTTTGCCGGGGCATCTCTATGCCAAGGCGCCGGTGGATATGGCCGTGCTCGACATTGCCGGGCAGGCGGCTGGGGTGCCGGTCTCGCATCTGCTGGGAGGGGTGTTCCCGGGCGGTGTGCCGATCGCCTCCTCGGTGTCCTCCAGCACGCCTGAAGAGATGTTGGCGATCATCGAGAGCTATCGGGATCGCGGTTATCGCGCGCATTCGGCCAAGGTCGGTGGTGATACCGGGCGGGATATCGAGCGGATACGATTTTTGGAGGCTCAAAGGCGTCCGGGTGAGCTGATCTTCTATGATGTCAACCGGGCGTGGAGCAGGCAGCAGGCGCTGTCGGTCATGGGGGCATTGGCAGATCCGGTCTTAATCGAACAGCCTTGCGAAAGCCTTGAGGATTGCAAGGCCGTCCGTCGGCTGACCCGACACCCGATATCGATCGACGAGCGGCTCGAGACCCTTTCGGACATGACCCGGATCGCGGCGGAAGGGATTGGTGAAGTCGTCAATATCAAACTCAACCGTGTCGGCGGGTTGAGCAAGGCCGCCCGGTTGCGCGATCTGGCGCTGGCCCATGGGATCGAGATCATCGTGATGCCGACAGGTGGCACGGTGCTGGCAGACACTGAGGCGGCACATCTTGCGCAGAGCGTGCCGCCCGAGATGCGCCGCTGCGGCTGGTCTTGCCAGGACATGATCACGGTCGATCCAGCGCCGGGACAGGGGGCGCGGAACGTCTCAGGCACGTTGACCGCGCCTTCAGTGCCCGGGCTGGGCGTTGCGCCCGAGCTCGAATGGCTTGGCGATCCCGTTGCAGAGTTTGGAGGTTGAGATGCCGGTAACCCGCCTGCCCGCCAACGGGCCACCGCCCACCCCCACCCACCCCCCGGTGGTCGCTGGCCCGCCGCCGAGCAGGCGGGAGGAACGCAAGGCGGCGTTGCGCATTGTGCGGATGACGCTCTGGCGGGTGCCCCTGACCAGTCACGAGACCTACTACATGGCCGACGGCAAGACCTGCGCGACCGTCGATACCCATGTGCTGCGGGTAGAGACCGATGCGGGATTGTCGGGCTGGGGTGAAGTCTGTCCGATCCCAGGCTATCTGCCCGCCTATGCCGGCGGCGTCGTGCCGGCGCTGGAGGACCTGGCGCCGGTTCTGATCGGTACGGATCCGGTTGGGCCGGAGGCGGTTCTGGCCAAGGCCGAGGCGCATCTCAAAGGACATCGCTATGCGAAATCGGCCCTGGACATCGCGCTCTGGGATCTGACCGGGCAGGCGGCGGGATTGCCGCTTCATGCCTTACTGGGCGGTCGGCAGGCGGCGGATTTGCCACTTTATCACTCGATCACCTGTATCGCGCCCGAGGAGATGGCGCGGATCGCCCGCGAGGCACAGGCGAGTGGCATCAAGCAGTTCCAGGCGAAACTCGGCGCCGATGCGGATTGGCAGGCGGATGCCGAGAGGCTCCGCGCAGTCCGCGCCGCTGTGGGGGATGGGCCGCTAGTCTATGGCGACTGGAATTGCGGGGCGACCCGGTTGCAGGCGACCCGCACCGGGCGGGCTGTGACCGGGCTCGATGTGATGTTGGAGCAGCCCTGCGCCACGCTGGAGGATTGCGCCGCGGTTCGGGGCGCCACCGGTCTGGCGATGAAGATCGACGAGAATGCGCATGACAGCGCATCGCTGCTGGAGGCGTATCGGCTGGGCTGTCTGGATGCGGTTGCCCTGAAGCTCTCGAAATTCGGCGGGTTGAGCGCTTTGCGCCGGGCTCGGGATCTCTGCCTGCATCTAGGTGCCGAGATGTGCATCGAATGCACCTGGGGCTCGGATATCGTGACCGCCGCAGCCTTGCATCTGGCCGCTGCGACCCCGCCTAAGGCGGTTCTGAATGTCTGCGATCTCTCGGGCTATGTCAGCCCACGGGTCGCACCCGACACGCCGGTGCGCCGGCTGGGCCGGATCGCAGTGCCGGAGGGTCCCGGCCTCGGCATCACCCCGGATCCCGACCGGCTGGGCCAGCCGGTGGCGATTATCGATTGAGGAGCACGCCATGGACCATCCAATCCAGAACATGCAGCATTGGGCCGAGCGGGCGAAGACTGTCCTCCCCGCCGGAGGCTTTGGCAATTTCGACCATTCGATGGTGATCGCCCGCGGCCAGGGCAGTCGCGTATGGGACGAGGATGGGCGGGAATACATCGATTATCTGATCGGCTCGGGCCCGATGATCCTGGGCCATGGCCACCCGGAGGTGGTGGACGCAGTGACCGAGCAGCTCTCTCTCGGCATGACCTTCTTTGCGAACAATGCCCGCGGGATCGAGTTGGCCGAGGTGATCTGCGACGCGGTGCCATGTGCGCAGCAGCTCCGCTATGTCTCGACCGGGGGCGAGGCGGATATGTATGCGATGCGCCTGGCGCGTGCCTTCACCGGGCGGCGTAAGATCCTCAAGTTCGAAGGCGGCTATCACGGCATGTCGGCGGAGGCGTTGATGAGCCTCGCGCCAACTCAATTGGTGAACTTCCCGATGGCGGTGCCCGACACTGCGGGCGTGCCGGAGCATGTCCGCGATGACATGCTGATCGCCCCTTTCAACGATGCCGAATTCGCGCGCGGGCTGATCGCAGAGCATGGCCATGAGATCGCCGCGGTAATCGTCGAACCGCTGCAACGCCTGATCCCTCCCGCGCCGGGGTTCCTTGAGACCCTGCGCGAGGAGACCGCAAAGTCGGGCATCGTGCTGATTTTCGACGAGGTTGTGACCGGGTTCCGCTTCGCCTATGGCGGTGCTCAAGAGGCCTATGGCGTGGTCCCGGATCTTTGCACCCTCGGCAAGATCATCGGCGGCGGGCTGCCTTTGGCCGCGATTGCCGGGCGGGCCGAGATCATGGCGCATTTCGACAAGGCTCTGGCGGGGCCTGATGGGTTCTGTTTCCAGATCGGCACGCTGAGCGGCAATCCGCTGGCTGCCGTGGCAGGGCTGAAAACCCTGGAGATCCTGCGTCGGACGGGAACGTTCGAGCGCCTTCGCGAGATCGGTGAGCGCCTGATCGCTGCGACCCGCGATGCGTTGGACGCAGAAGGTATCGCCCATCGGATCGTCGGCGATCCCGTGCTATTTGATGTGGTCTTCACCGACCGGGAAGTGCGCGACTATCGCGGCGTCCTGGCGGGGGACAAAGCGCGGTCAACGACTTGGAACCGCCATCTGCGCGCTCAGGGCATCTTTAAATCCGACGGCAAGATGTACCCTCATCTGGCGCTTACCGAGACCGATCTGGTCGAGACCGAAGCTGCCCTGAAACATGCCGCATGCATGCTTCACGAGGGCTGAGCTAAACTTCTAGGCAGGTAATCCGCGCAGACCTGCGAGCTGGCCCAAAAGCCGCCATGCCCGTCAATGGACGGGCCGGGAAGGGATACCCCTCCCGCTTCGTGCTGGCACGAAGATGGCGGCTTTTGGTCCAGCTCGCGCGTGCGGCGTGCTGCAGCCGGAAGTAAATAGCTGGTTGGGCAGCGCATCAGCTGCGCAGACCTTGCGTGGCTTTCAGCATGGCGAGGATCAGGGCGTCGCGTTCGCTCGCAAGCTCCTCCAGGCTGCGCCCTGCAGCTTCGGTGGCAACGCCCTCAGCCATCATGCGGCCGGTGGTATCGTCAAGGGTCGGTGTGCCGAGATCCGCCCACCAGGTATTGAAACTGGGCGCGTAGCGGCGGCAGTATTCCTCCAAACCCCCCGGGCCCGCCGCCAGATGCCAGATCAGCGCCGGGCCCATAGCTGCCCAGCGGAGCCCCGGTCCGGCCCAGATCGCCTTGTCGACATCCTCGACACTGGCGGTCCCGCTTTCGACCAGATGGATCGCTTCACGCCAGAGAGCCGCTTGCAGACGATTGGCGACATGGCCGGGGATCTCTCGATTGACCCGGATCGTGACCTTGCCGAGCGCGGCATAGACAGCCTCAGCCCGGTCGACCATCCCGGCACCGGTCCGCTCATTGCCCATCACCTCGACAAGCGGGATCAAATGCGGCGGATTGAACGGGTGGCCGAGCACCAGAGGCGCGGGATCCTGCCAGCCCGCCTGCATTTCACTGAGCGTCAGGCCGGAAGCGGAGGAGGCCACCACGGTTCCCGTTTCAAGGGCGGGTTCTATGGCGGCGTGGATCGCCCGCTTGATCTCGATCCGCTCGGGCACGCTTTCCTGGACAAATCCTGCGCCAGACACCGCCGCGGCGGGATCGGTATGAAAGGACATCGCCTCCGGATCGCCCTTCGCAGCAAGGCCAAGCTCAGTCAATACCGGCCAGGCCATGTCGATATAGGCGCGGGTTTGAGGCTCCACCTCGGGGTTCGGGTCATGGATCGAGACGTGCACGCCATGGGCAAGGAAGAGAGCGGCCCAACTTGCGCCGATAACACCGGCCCCAATCACTGCCGCGCGGTCGATATCGAGAGGGGGTGGAGCGGTCATGCCGGATCTTTCTCTGTAACGTCCTGTTCGACTGGAGCAGGTGTGTGGTTGAAAACATATCCGGTGCGGCAGGCCTCGGCACCGCCGAGCGCCTCGATCTTCGCCGCCTGATCGGCGAAGCAGCGCGCATTCACGGTGTCGGGGTCGCAGAACTCGCGCAGACGACTCGCCCCTTCGCCAAGCACATCTGCGACATCGGCATCTGCGGCGCGGTCGTGCAATTCGTGGGGATCGCTTGCAAGATTGAAGAGTTGTGGCTCCTGCCCGGGATACTCGACATATTTCCAATCGCCCCAACGGATCATGAAGGCGCCGGTCGAAGAGCCGCCATCATGGTACTCACTGAGTATCGCGCGGTTCGGATCGTCCGGCGCCGTTGCGAGGTCGATCAGAGACTGCCCTGTCCAGGCGGAGTCGGGGGCTGCGCCCGCGATCTGGGCCGCGGTCGGTGCGATGTCCAGCAGACTGGCCGCGCTCCGGCAGATCTTGCCCTGGGGAAGGCCAGGTCCTGATAGGATCATCGGCACTCCGGCGGAGGCCTCGTACATCACCTGCTTGGTCCAGAGACCATGATCGCCCAGCATCTCGCCATGGTCGGAGACGTAGAGGATCACTGTCTCCTCCGCCTGACCGCTGGCCTCGAGCGCTGCCAGGATCCGGCCGAGACAGGCATCCATGAAGCTGGTCAGCCCGAAATAGGCTGCTTTGGCCGTGCGCATCCTTTCAGCGTCGAAATGCCGAGTGTAGTCGAAATAGGCGGCGAGATTTCCGATTTCCCTGTGGTCGGGCAGGGCTCCGATTGGCGGGGGCATGGCGGCCGGGTCGTAGAGCGCGTGGAATTCCTCTGGCGCGGTCAGCGGATAATGCGGGCTGACAAGCGAGACGAAGGCGGTCCAGGCATGTTGGGGCGGATCTGACAGCCAGGCCTCGGCTGCATCTGTAATCGCGCTATCATATTCGGTATAGCTGCTTTCCCCGGCGCCGACATCCTCGGCAAGCTCGCCGCCTAAGGGATAGGAGGGCGGGTCTTGGCGCAAAAGGCCGATGGTCCAGCCGACACCGCCGACGACATGCATCGGCAGGATCTGCCGGGAAAAGCCCGTATCGTCTTCGCGGCTGCGGAAATGCAGCTTGCCGATCGAAACTGTCTCGGTGCCCGCCGCACGGATCCGGTGCATCCAGCTCTCGATCGAGCCGTCATAGGGATGGGCGCTGTCCCAGAACCCGCAACGATGGACCGGCAACCCAGTGGCCAGGGCCGCCCGGGTGGGCACGCACATCGGCGAAGGTGTGTAGGCATTGGTGAACAGCGTGCCGCGCGCCGCTAGCGAATCGAGATGCGGGGTCTTGACGATTGGATGGCCCATGCATCCCATCGCGTCGCGCCTGTGTTCGTCGGAGATCAAGATCAGGAAGTTCTTCGCCATTAATCGAGCAAACGACATTCGCGGAAGCGGTGCAAGGCCTCCACGCCTGAATGGGATTTGGTGCATTCATGCTGAGTTTGCTTGTACATGGTACAAATGTACGATAGCGGTGATTAGCTGCAAATGGAGGATGCCTCATGCTGCCAAGTCATGCGCGGGTTGTGATCATCGGAGGCGGGGTGATGGGCTGCGGGCTTGCCTATCATCTCGCGCATGAGGGATGGACCGATGTGGTCCTGCTGGAGAAGGCCGAGCTGACCTCGGGCTCGACCTGGCATGCGGCTGGTCAGATCACCCATTCAACGTCCAGCTTCGCTCTGGGAAAGTGTGTTGGATACAATATCGATCTCTATTCCAAGGTCTTGGAGGCCGAGACCGGGCAGGGCGTCACCTGGCACGGCTGCGGCTCGTTCCGGCTGGCTTATACCGATGACGAGGTCGATTGGCTCAAGCACACGATCTCGGTTGGGGCGGCCTTGGGCTTCCCGATGGAGATCGTGGGGCCGGAGCGCGTCCGTGAACTTCATCCGTTCTATAATCTCGAGGGTGTGCAGGCGGCCTTGCATACACCGGATGACGGCCATGTCGACCCTGCGGGGGCGACATTTGCCCTGGCCGCGGGCGCGCGTCAGAAGGGTGCCAAAATCATCCGACGCTGCCGGGTCACCAATGTGGAACATCTGCCCTCGGGCGAATGGCGTGTTAGCACCGAGCAGGGACAAATCGACTGCGAGCATGTGGTCAATGCGGGCGGTACCTATGCCAAGCAGGTCGGCGCCTGGTCTGGTTTGAATATTCCCACCACCTCGATGACCCACCATTATCTGGTGACAGATACGGTGCCGGAATTCCGTGATTTGGAGGTGGAATTGCCGGTGGTCCGCGATGACCGGCTCGTCTCCGGCTATATCCGGATGGAGCAGAAGTCCGGCCTGATCGGGATCTACGAGAAGGCCAATCCCAATTCCGTCTGGCTCGACGGTTGCCCGTGGGAGGCGGAGAACGAGCTGTTCGATCCCGATTACGACCGGATCATGCCCTGGCTGGAAAATGCAATGGACCGGATGCCTGTGCTGGCCGAGCTCGGCATCAAGCGAGAGGTGCATGGTGCGATCTCGCACCCGCCGGACGGCAATCCGCTGATCGGCCCCGCACCTGGACTCAAGAACTATTGGCTCGATTGCGGCTGCCAGATCGGGATCGGCTGGGGGCCTGGTTTGACCCGCGAGCTTGCCCGCTGGATGGTCCATGGCGCCTCCGAGATCAATATGCGCGATTTCGATCCCCGCCGATACGGCGCCTTCGCCGATGACCGCTATCAGGTGACGAAGGCACGCGAGGATTATTTGCTTCGCCATGAAATCCCCTTCCCGCATTTGAACCGGCCCGAGGGGCGCCCGGTGAAACCGTCGGCTCTCTACGAACGGCTGCTGGCTAAAGGTGCGGTGTTCGAGGAGGTTTTCGGCTGGGAACGCCCCCGCTTCTTCGCCCGCGACGGCTTGGAGCAACGCGACCATTACAGCTTTAACCGCGCCCCCTGGCACGATGCGGTCGCCGCCGAATGCCGGGCCGTCGCCGAAGCGGCGGGGATCATGGATATCTCTGCTTTTACCAAGGTCGAGATATCCGGCCCCGGTGCCGCCGCCCTGTTGGACCGTTTGATCCCCAACCGCCTTCCTTCCGCGCCCGGGCGCATCGCGCTCACCCATTTCTGCCATGAAAACGGCCGGATCGAGCTGGAAGCAACTGTCGTTCGCCTGGCCGAAGACCGGTTCTATCTCGTGTGCGCTGCTTTCTTCGAGCGTCGCCTGATCGACCATCTCCGTCAGCGGATGAATGGTGGGGTCGAGATCACAAACCGCTCCGACGCATGGGGCGCGCTCGCGCTGAACGGCCCGCGATCGCGCGAGATCCTCGGCGCCTGCACCGAGGCAGCGCTCGATAATCAGAGCTTCCCCTGGCTGCGCGCACAAGAAATCACCGTCGCGGGCCACAAGCTCTGGGCTTTCCGGATGTCCTATGCCGGAGAGCTTGGATGGGAGCTGCATATACCCCGCGCGTCGATGCTCCCCGTCTATGACGCGCTGACAGAGGCCGGAGCCCCCCTTGGTTTGACCGATTACGGCTCCTTTGCCATGAACGCGATGCGCATGGAGAAGGCCTTCAAAGGCGCGGGCGAGTTGACCAATGAAGTTACGCTGCCCGAGGCAGATGTGATGCGTTTTGTCCGGCTCGACAAAGACTTCACCGGTAAGCAGGCGACCGAGCGCGTGGTCCAACAGGGCAACCGCTTCACCTGCGCCTATCTCCGGATCGAGGATAATGGCGCCCAGGACGGCCATGGCGGTGAAGCCGTGTTCCGCGAGGGGCAGCAGGTCGGTCTAACCTCTTCGATCGCGTTCGGCCATCGCAGCCGGCAACTCCTCGCCTTTGCCTATCTGGATCCTGAGGCGGCTGCACCGGGTACGGCGCTCGATGTGATGATCATGGGTGAGCGCCGTAAGGCCGAGATACTAGCCGACCCGGTCTATGACCCCGGCAACACGCTCCCCCGGTCTAACTGAGACCGATGCTTCCCTGAGGCGCCCCCTCCCCCTTGTGGGGAGGGTTGGGGTGGGGGTTGCGCTGCCGGAGGCAGCGCCAAATATCTCGTCTGCGTGCGCCAGCGCGCAGGCATTTTGGCTCACCAGGCTATACCACCTGCCCTTGAGACCAGACCCGGCGGATGACAGGCAATTCTCCAGCAATCCGAAAGCGCAGCAGATCCGCCCTCGTGCCCACGGCCAGTCGCCCGCGATCTGACAGCCCGGCTGCCCGTGCCGGGGTCGATGTAACCCGCGCCAGCCCTGCGGCCATATCACCGCTCTCCAAACCCAGTCGAACCGCCGCCATCACCAGAGACGAGGGCGCATAATCGCTGCTCAAAATGTCCAAGAGCCCAGCCTGCGCCAGTTCAGCGGCTGCCACATTCCCCGAATGCGAGCCGCCGCGCAGCAGGTTGGGCGCGCCCATGATCACTGCGATCCCACGATCGTGACAGGCAAGTGCGGCCTCCAGCGTCGTTGGGAACTCGGCGAATCCGACACCGTGGCGGGCCGAGATCTCCACATCCTCGACCCGCGTATCGTCATGGCTGGCCAGCACGGCGCCCAGCTTGCGTCCATGCGCGACCGCCGCCGCTTCGTGCAGATCGCCATATCTTGCGCGCAGGTCGTAAAGCCCCTGGTAGTGCGCTTCGATATCCGCAGGGCTCATCCCATGCTTGCCGGTCAGGTATTCTTCGAGCTTTGTCAGATCGCGGAATTGGCGCTGACCGGGCGTGTGATCCATCAGCGAGACGATTCCGATCCGGTCCTCCGGGGCGAACTCTTCCAGCTCCTCGATCAGCGTCTCCGAGCAGATCTCGGCGCGCAAATGCAGGAAATGGCTGATCCGCAGATTCCCCGCGGCGCGTTGCTCCAAAATGTGATTGGCCGTCTCGCGGGCATATTTGTCGTATTTCGCCCGGCGGTCGCCCGGCACCGATCCGACGCGCAGCGCATCGAACACCGTGGTGATCCCCACACTCGCGAGCTCTGCGTCATGGGCAAGAACCGCCGCACCCAGTGGCCATTTAACACCGGGCCGTGGCTGCATATGCCGCTCGAGATTGTCAGTATGGAGCTCAATCAGCCCTGGCGCCAGAAAGTCTCCCGCCATATCCTCCGCCCCATCGGGCAAGGCGCGGCCGGTCTCGATCCCCGTGATCAACCCGTTCTCTATCACCAGACCGCCGGGGCGGCATTCGCCCTCGAGCACCAGCATCGCATTGGCGAGCCTAGTGACGGTCATCCTGCTATCCCCCCCATCGGCTTTGCTCTAATCAGTCCGCGACCTATCCGCCCGAGGAGGCCGCCATGCCCGCATTTCACCGCTATGCGATCTATTACGCACCGCCCGAGGGCAGCGCGCTGGCGCAGTTTGGCGCATCCTGGCTTGGCTGGGACGCGGCGGCGGGCGAGGGCCGTGCCCATCCAGACCTGCCGGGCCTTCCAGAGCCGGTCTCGCGTCTTACTGAGCAGCCTCGAAAATATGGGTTCCACGGCACGCTCAAACCTCCGTTTCACTTGGCCGAGGGCCATGATGTCGAGGGTCTCGCCGAAGCCGCTGCTGGTCTGGCTGCACACACCCCCAGCTTCGAGATCCCGCGCATCGCTCAGCAAACCATTGGGCCATTTCTGGCGTTGGTCCCGGCCGAACCGTCTGAGCCGCTCGCCGATCTGGCCGCTTCCTGCGTCCGAGAGCTCGACGCATTCCGGGCGCCCCCCGACGCGGCCGAGCTCGCCAAGCGCCGCGCCGGGGGACTGTCCGCCGCCCAGGAGGCCAATCTGCTCCGCTGGGGGTATCCTTATCTTTTTGAGGAGTTCCGCTTTCACCTCACCCTCACGGGCCCGCTCGATCCCACAATATGTGCGGCGACCGAGACTGTGCTTGCCCCCGCACTCGCCCAGATCCTTGCCGACCCGCTTCCGATCCGCGAGATCTGTCTGTTCGGTGAGGAGGCCAGTCCGGAGCGTCGCTTCCATATCCTCACCCGCTTTGCGCTGAGCGGTTAATTGCAGCCAGAAACTGCGCCACCCCGTCAGCCGGAGTTGTGTCATTGACGACAACGGCCGCCTCGGCGGGCATCGCCAGGTCCGCACGCGCCAGCCTGTCAGCGATCTCGTCTGCGCTCTCGCGCCCCCTGGCCGCCAGGCGCGCAGCCAGCACTTCGGGCGAGGCTGAGATCGCGACCACTTCCATATCGGGATAGCGCTGACGAATCTCCGGCAGCGCCTTGCGCGAGCCGTTGAAGATCACCATCCGTCCCTCATCCAAAGCGCG
>JBCDKL010000067.1:0-13257 GCA_038746695.1 Pseudomonadota bacterium
CCAATCACATGCTTTGCCTGTGAAACTGGCCCTACCGCGGATCAGTCGAGCGAGAAGCCGATTCGCCTGAGATAGGCGCCGAAACCTGCCCGTTCCGGCAGCGCATATTGCCGAGCCTTGTCCTCGGACCAACCATAGTTCGGGCTGGTGCCGAATGCTTTGGCAGAGCGTTGGCTGGCATAGGGCTGATGCGCGGTACGAGCAGCATCATAGGCACGGATCACATCCTCCTCGCCGGTATCGTCGAACCGGTTCTGGTGCAGGTTGGCGGTAAGCGGCAGGCGCATCGCGATCTCGGGCTCCGCCGCGGGCCAGCCAAGTGCCAGAGCCATGGCCGGAAACACCAGATCGGGCAGCGAGAGCAGTTCCGCCACCTCGTCGGGCCGGTTGCGGATCGCACTGACCGGACAACAACCGAGACCGGCCGCCTCGGCCGCCGTCACAAAGGCCCCCATGGCGATTGCCGCATCCATCGCCGCGTTGAATGGTGCATCCGCATGATGGTTGACGAAATCGAGCCCATGCAGCGCGCTCAGCCGCCTCTGCCTGCGGTGATTGGCCAGGAAGACCAGCAAGACCGGCGCACCGGACAGCCAGGCTTGCGTCTCACAAACCAGATCGAGATCTGCCCGGAGCTTTGTGTCGGTGACGACCAAAATATCACGCTGTTGCAGATCGCTCTTGGTGGGCGCGGAGAGCGCGACGGCACAAAGCGTCTCGATCAGATCCTGCGGCACCGGGCGCTCGGCAAAGCGCCGGCACGAGCCGCGTCCGGCCATCCCGGCCAGCGCCTCGCAGCCTTGCGCCGGTTCCGGAGTATCGCCGAACCGGGCGGCGAGGATCTCGGCAAGTTTCATCGCGTCCTCCGTTTTGAACGCAGCCTAGATCGCAGGGCGGGGCTTTGCTATCTCAACGGGAGAGGAGGCGGCATGAGCAAGACAATCGGCATATTGGAAACCGGGCGCTTGCCAGACGCGCTCCTGCCCCGGCATGGCAGCTATCCGGACATGTTCATGCGCCTGTTACAGGGCCATGGTTTCACGTTTCAAAGCTGGCCTGTTCTGGATGGCGACTTCCCGCCCGGAGTCGCAGTTTGTGACGGCTGGCTGATCACCGGCTCGCGCCATGGCGCCTATGAGACGCATTCTTGGATCCCACCCCTTGAGGCCTTCATCCGCGAGGCTGTGAGCGCCGAAATCCCAATGGTCGGGATCTGTTTCGGACATCAGATCATGGCCCAGGCGCTTGGCGGCAAGGTCGAAAAATTTCCAGGCGGATGGGGCTTGGGAGCGAGCGCTTATCAGATCGACGGGCTCGGCCAAGTGACCGTCAACGCTGTTCATCAAGATCAGGTGACCGTTCTGCCGCCGGGAGCCAAGGCTGCGGGCAGCTCAGATTTCTGCACCCATGCGGCGATAAGCTTCGGCCCCCATGCCTGGTCGCTGCAACCCCATCCCGAAATGGACGCGCCCTTCCTTTCAGATCTTCTAGACGCCAGGCGGGAGGTGTTCCCTGCCCAAGATATAGGCGCGGCCGAGGCGCGTCTGGACGCGCCGCTAGACCAATCCTCGATCGCCGCCATGATGGCATCGATCCTCTCGGGCCGGACCACTGAGGACGCGCTTCGAAGCAACAATTTGGCTGAGGGCGTCTGAAGCCCGAGCGACTCGAGCATATCAGCCCCGCGCTGTCCCTTTCGCGTTTCTCACCGCGTCAAGCGCCGCGCTTGGTGGCGTCGGCCAAAAGAGCGGCCATGCGATAGAAGCCATGGGCCATCTTGGAGTAGGGCGTCAGCAGGAAGAACGCCAGAACTGTGCCGAGATGGATCGGCAGGAGCCAGGCCACCGCCCCGCTTCCGCTCGCCGCATAGAGCGCGAGGCCGGTGGCACTGACCGCGCCAAGCAATAGAACGAAGGCCATCTCGCCACCCCAGACATTCGGTGCACCGAGCCGCGGGTCGGCCTGGGTCTTCAGATAGGCGAGCCAAGCCGTGCCTATGCAAAGCAGAACTCCACCCGGCACGCCCAAGAGTTTCGGAAGGCTCCAGAACCCATAGGGCGCTTCCAGCCCAAATCCGTAATGCAGGACTGTGCCCGCGCTGGTCGAGGCGAAGCAGAGCATAAATCCAAACAGTGTCGCCTGATGCGCCCAGCGCCTTGCGTTCGAGGGGCGATCCTCCTCCTCAAAATTACAGCCCTTGCCATGACCGCCTGCCAGATTGCGCATTCCCGCTGCTGCGTGCATGGCATCGCTGAGCGCCGCGAATGTGAGCCACCCTCCGCCGACACTCCGCCAATACCCTTTGAGCGAGAGGCCCAATGCGCCAAGCGGCAGCAGGAAGGCGGGCGCGAAGATCGCCACCATCAATCCGTGTGACATGTAGGCGTAGAAACCTTCCCCGCTGTCGGGCCTGAGAGACTGGGCGATCCAGAAGAGGAGTGAGATCGACACCACCAGAAAAGCGGTGATCGCCATTCCCGACTTGTCGAACAGATGGGCAAACCCCCGCGGCCAGGCATGATCTTTCCAGCTTTTATGACGTAACTCCGCCAGCGCCTTTGGCAGGTTGAGGGCGAACTCATGCGGCTCGGTATATTGGCAGGCATAAAAGCAGCCGCGGCAGTTGTGGCAGAGATTGGCGAGCTGGGTCAGGTCGCCCTCGGCAAAGATCCTCTGCCGGGTGATCGCGGGGAACACCGCGCAATATCCCTCGCAATAGCGGCAGGCGTTGCAGATCTCCACCTGACGGCGGGCTTCGGAAACTAGATCAAGCGACATGGGCAGCGGCCCCTTCACCCGCTTTGCGACCGAACACGGTGCCGATGGTCATGCCGAAGCCTGCGAGATAGCCCTGGCCGAGGATCGAGCCCGCCATGATCTCGCCCGCGGCCCAGAGATTCTCGACCGGGCCTTCGGCGCCCTGCACTTGGGCCGAGCTGTCCACCTTCAGGCCGAGATAGGTGAAGGTGACCCCGGGACGGAGCTCATAGCCATAAAAGGGAGGTTCAGCGATCGGGCGTGCCCAATTGGTCTTGGGCGGGTCAAGACCTTCAGTGGCCAAGCCGTCGAGTTCGGTTGGATGAAAATCACCCTCGCGGCAGGCCGCGTTGAACCGCTCGACCGTCGCCTTGAACGCCGCCCCCGGCAGGCCGAGCCTTTGGCTCAACCCCTCGATTGTGTCGGCCTGCACCGGTGGGAAGACCGAGGGCATGAAAAGCTCCAGCGAGCGTGCATCGATCACCGCATAGGCCACCTGATCGGGCTGAGCCGCCACCAGCCGCCCCCAGATCGCATAGCGCTTGGGCCAAACATCCTCGCCCTCGTCATAGAAGCGTTCGCCACGGTTGTTCACGACCACCGAGAAGGGCACGCAATCGAGCCGCGTGACGATCCCTCCGTCGAATTTTGGTGCTCTGCCATCAATGGCGACCGCATGGCATTGAGTCGGATCGCCGACACTCTCGATGCCCTGATCCAGCAGGTCCTTGAGCACCTTGCCGCGGTTATAAGGCGTGCCGCGGATCAGGAAGTTCCTGGCCGCCGGTCCCCAGGCCTCAGCCAACCAGTCCAGATCGGCTTGGAACCCGCCCGAGGCAACGACCACCGCTTGCGGTGTTAGCCGGACAGTCTCTCCACCAATCACCGCTTCGACCGCGGAGATCCTCTGCCCGTCATGGTCGAGATGGGCGACCTCCGCCTCATAGGCGATCTCGACGCCGAGATCCCGTGCCATCCGATAATAGGCGTTCACCAGGGCCTTGCCGCCGCCCAGAAAGAACGCGTTGGTCCGTGACAGTGACAATGTGCCGGACAGAGACGGTTGGAAGTCCACCCCATGGGCCTCCATCCAGCCGTAACACTCCTGGGAGGCGCGGATGGTCATCCGGGCCAGCGCCTCGTCGGTCTTGCCGCCGGTGACCTTGATCAGATCGTCGAAATACTCGTCCTCGCCATAGGCACCCGTCAGCACGCCCTGCGGGCCGGAATGCATGCAGCGGAAGTTCCGAGTATGGCGCGAATTGCCTCCACGATAGGGTTCGGGTGCGCCTTCCAGAAGAAGCACTCTCATCCCCGCTTCCCGCGCGGTGATCGCGGCGCAGAGGGCGGCATTTCCACCGCCGACGACGAGGATATCGGGATCGGAGCGCATCGGTTTGACTTCCTGGCTGAAACTCGCTACCATAATTGTATCCAAATGGATACGAAAGTCAAGCAATGGCCGCGGTCAGCCTAGGCTCACCCTCAAACGGCACCAAATCCAGCGGAGAGGCGGCTTATGACGCCTTGCTCGCGGCTTTGCGCGAAGGACGGTTCCGCCCCGGCGACCGGCTGCGCGAGGAGGAGGTTGGCGATCTCCTCCAGCTCTCGCGCACCCCGGTCCGCGAGGCGCTGCGCCGGCTGGAGGCGGATGGTATCGTCGAGCATCGTCCCAGGATCGGGGCGGTCATCCGTCAGCTCGATCAGCGCGAGTTAGTGGAGCTCTACGAGATGCGGGTGGTGCTCGAGCGCACGGCGGCCGAGTTTGCCGCCCAACATGGTGCGGAGGCAGAGTTTGACACGCTCGACGGGCTCAACGCCCAGATCGCCGCCGAGGGCGGCAACGCAGCCATGGCCGCGGCGATCAATCAGGCATTCCACCGCCATCTTTACATCGCCGGGCGCAACCGCTTCTTGCTCGAGGCGGCGCGAGCGTTAAACAATTCCCTCCTGCTGCTCGGACCCACCACCTATACCGATGCCGACCGGATCGCCGAAGTGGTGGCGCAGCATGGCTCGATCGTGGACGCCCTGCGCAACGGCGATGCAGAGGCGGCGGGGGCAGCGGCCGAGGCACATCTGCAAGCCTCGCTGCGCTATCGCCTCAGCAAGCTGTCGCTGTGAGGCAGGGGCTGGTCACCACTGCAATCGCCTTGGCCGGGGTTGGGCTGTTCGAGCTTGCAGGTCTGCCGCTGCCCTGGCTGCTGGGCCCGATCTTCGCCTGCCTGCTGGCAGCGCTCGCGGGTGTGCGGATGCGAACCGCCAAACAGCTCAGCGAGGGAATGCGCACCGTTCTGGGCGTCGCGGTGGGGGCGACCCTGACCCCCGCTGTGCTGGCGAGCTTCCCCGCCATGTGGCTGACCCTTCTTCTGATCCCGGTCTCGGTGCTTGCTATCGGGGTGATCGGGGTGCCCTATTTCCACCGGCTCTGGGGTTACGATTTCGCCACTGCCTATTACTCGGCAATGCCGGGCGGATTGCAGGACATGATCGCGTTCGGCGAAGAGGCAGGCGGCAAAGTCCGCTCGCTCTCGTTGATCCATGCAACCAGAGTGATGGTAATCGTGGTGACTCTGCCTTTCATTCTAGAGGGGGTCTGGAATGCCGATCTGACCAAGCCGCCCGGCGTGCCGCTGACCACCGTTCCGCTGCACGAGATCGCTCTGATGGTCGCCTGCGCTCTGATCGGCTGGCAGGGCGGGCGTCGGATCGGGTTGTTCGGCGCGGCGATCCTGGGCCCTCTGATCGTGACCGCGGCGATCACGCTGGCAGGCTTTCTCGGCAACCGCCCACCAGCCGAGGCGATCTGGGCAGCGCAGTTTTTCATCGGCATGGGGATTGGCAGCCAATATACTGGGATCACGCTGGCCGAATTGCGCCGCGACATCGCAGCCGGTGTCGGATTCTGCCTGGTCCTGATCGTCCTGACCCTGATCATGGTCGAGGCAGTCTATGTCACCGGGCTCGCGCCGGGCATGGAGGCATTGCTTGCTTTCGCGCCCGGCGGGCAGGCCGAGCTGACCGTTCTGGCGCTGATCGTCGGCGCGGATATCGCCTTCGTCGTCGCACATCATGTCGTAAGACTGTTTTTGGTGATTCTAGGCGCACCAATCGCAATACGCGCCTTCGGCCCGGCCAGGACCGGCGGCGCCTAGAGCGAGGGTGGGGCTATCTTCTTGCCCAGACCGTTTCCGGTACAAAGACCTCACCCGCCGCCAGTTTGCGCGCGGTGCGGATCAGCCCAGCGGAACGAAGGTCGAAAGCTTCGCCGTCACGCGCGAAATCCACCGTGACCTCAAGATGGCCCATCGGGTGTTCCAGAGACAGGGCCGCAGGGGCGCTCTCGGGCGGAGTCATCAGCCCCTCGGCCACTGTTCCAGGACATAGCAGACCGGCAGAGATGCATTGCGAGCCGGTCACCGCCAGCGTTGGGTGGCAGTTCCAGGGCATGAAATAGCGTACCGCGGCATCTCCCCCATCCCGCGCAGGCGCCAGAAGCCCGAATTTCGGTGTCACCGAGCGGGTGACATCGCCCAGACCCATGCGTTCCCCGGCGATCAACCGCACCGCTTCCATCCGGGCCATGAAATTGGCGTCGCTGTCGAGCGTCTCCGGGTCTTCATGACCGGTCAGACCGAAGCTTTCCGCGCGGGCGAGCACCATCGGCATGGCGACATCGACGCAGCTCACCTCGATCCCCTCCACCGTTTCCTTGCGCTGGCCCGTGGGAAAGAGCGCGCCGGTTACACTGCCGACCGTCTCCATGAATTGCAGATCGATAGGGGCCGAGCTGCCTGGCACACCGTCGATTGCAGCGGTCCCGTCATAAGAGACCTGGCCGCCCGGAGTCTCGACCTTTGCGCTGACCTTCATGCCCGTGTTGACAGCGTGTATTTTAACCTCGGTCGCGTCGGACGCGGGCATCACCAGCCCCATCTCGATCGCTGCCGGGCCGACGCCTACCAGCATATTGCCGCAAGTCGGTTTGAAATCGACCAGCCGGTCCTCGACACTGACCTGTGCGAAGAAGTAGTCGACGTCGGCCCAGGGATCCTGAGAGGACGAGAGCATCGCCACTTTCGTGGTCACCGCCGTGCCCCCGCCGATCCCGTCAATGTTGATCGGATGGCCCGAGCCGACCATCGCGACAAGCACCTCGCCCAGCGTCTCGAGATCCTCCGGCAGGTCCGACCGGCGCATAAACGGCCCGCGCGAGGTGCCGCCGCGCATGAAGAGAAAGGGGATCGCGGTCTGGCTCATTGTGTCCCTTTCAAACGGCTGTCTCAGGTCAGTGGCCAAGGCAGGCTGAAATACTCCTGCAGCAGCCCCGGCGGGAAGTCGCGGTTCAGAATTCCCGCCATCGCGCAGATAAAGGCCAGCCCCGCCACAGTGTAGAGGCCCGCGAACTGCCAGCTTTGCCGCGCCCGGAAGCGGATGAAGAGCAACAGAAAGACCGCCAGCGCCAGCACGAAGCCCAGCAGCGAGGTCAACAGCAGAAGCCCTGCAAACCAAGCAAGCGTCGCCCAGAGCCCATGCGCCTGGCTGTCGGCCTCCTCGGCCTCACGATCGGCGAACAACGCGTGCGTTTCGGGCCGGAGCATCATCTGCACCAGGAGGATCACTGCCCCGGTCAGCGCGACACCGCCCACGAACAGCGGGAACACCCGGTCGGCGGCTGCAAAATCCGGGATCATCGCAGCATCGATCACCGCGACGGCCAGATAGGCAAGGATAGCAAGCAGGAACACCAGCGGCGCCCGTTTCGCGCCGGATTTGACCGCCCCCTCTGCCATGATCGCCTTGGCCTGACGCAATCCGATTACCACCGAGATCACGGTGACGATCAAGAGAATGATCACGATCGGCGACGTGATGTAGTCGATCCCATCCTCAAAGCTCTTGCGGAACCGCGACTGCGCAATCTGGACAGCCTGGTTGGCATAGGTCTCGGCCGGGTTCGACAGCACGAAGCCGATCAGAAAGGCCGGGCGCGACCAGTCGAAGCGGCGCATCAGGATCCCAAGAAGGCCGATCACGAACAGAGCCACAAGATCCATCAAGCTCTGCCCCGATTGGAAGGCGGCGAACGAGATTATCATGAACAAAAACGGCGCCAACAGTCCGAAGGGAATGGTCGTCAGCCGCGCGATCCCCCCGGAAGAGGCGATGCAGATCAGCGTCCCCACTACATTGGCCAGTGCCAGCATCCAGACGATGGCATAGGTGATGTCGAGATTGTTGTTGAGCATCGAGGGGCCGACCTCGATCTGGCCCGAGCCGAGCAGCGCGATCGCTCCGATGAACACTGCCATCGAGCCAGACCCCGGGATACCGAACAACAAGGTGGGGACCAGCCCGCCACCCTCCTTGGCGTTGTTCGAGCTTTCCGGGCCGATCACGCCGCGAATCTCTCCCTTTCCGAAATCGGATTTGTCCTTGGTGCTCTGAACCGAATGGCCATAGGCGATCCAGTCCACCACCGAACCGCCAAGGCCCGGGATCACGCCGACGCAGACGCCGATGATCGAGCAGCGCATGGAAAGGAAGATGTTCTTAAACCAATCGCGCACACCCAGCATCCAGCCGCCGCCCAGCACGGCGCGGTCCGAGATCGCCCGATCCTGGCGCAGCAGGGCAACGATCTCGGGGATCGCAAAGATACCGAGGCCCACGATCACAAGTTTCAACCCGTCGATCAGATAGGGCATCTCATAGGTCGCCATGCGCAACTCGCCAGCGCTGTCGCCCTCGCCAATCGTACCGACCATCAAGCCAAGACCCGCGGCGACCAGACCCTTCAGCGCCACGCGCCCGGCCAGGATCGCAACCATCGAGAGACCGAAGACTGTGACCATCAGAAGCTCGGGCGTTCGAAACTCCAGCACGATGGGCCGGGCGATGATCACGAAAAAGGTCAGCGCAATCGCACCGACGACGCCACCAAAAAGCGAGGCGGAGAATGCCGCCGACAGTGCCCGTGCCGCCTGGCCTTTCTTTGCCAGGGGAAATCCGTCCAACACCGTCGCTTGGCTGGCCGAAGAACCAGGAATCCCCATAAGGACCGAGGCAAAAGTGTCGGAGGTCGGCACCACCGCCACCATACCGATCATCAGAGCCAGGCCCAGGATCGGGTCCATCCCGTACATGAAGGGCAGGAGCAGAGAGAGCCCGGCAATCCCGCCCAGGCCGGGAAAGACCCCGATGCAAAGCCCCATCACCACGCCAAGCGCCAGATAGAACGGCACCAGCGGCACCGACATCTCGCCCAGGCCCGGGACGGAAATCGTGTAGGATTGTGCAATCAGGCCAGCCGCGTCGCCAAGTGCGGGCAGCGCCACAGACATGAAATCCATGTCATCCCCCTATGGCTCGGGAAAGGGCCGCCACGATGGGCGGCGGCCCGATTATGCGTGCTCAGTTCAGAGAGACGCCATAGCGGTCGCGCAGCCAGTCGACCACGAAGGTCTTCGCCCCATCGGGCACGTCGGTGCCCTTGGCGAGTGCACCCTGGGCCTGCGCCCCGGTCATCTGCGGATAGACACCAAGCCGGCCCTTCGAGATCTCGGCAAAGTCAGCACGCGCCTTCACAGCCTCGAAAGCCGCCGTATAGGTGGCGATGGCGTCCTCACTCGCGCCTGCCGGCAGGAACACCATTTTCTGCGCGGGGAAGCCTGCGACGAAGAAGGCTTTCCAGGCATCCCATTGCTCGCCCGACGTCTCGCAGCCCGGGGTCGCCTCGCAGACCTCCTTGAAGGTCGGCATGTCGGGGAAGGTCGGATCACGGACGATGTTGCCATCGGCGTCCAGTGCGCCCCAGGACATCATCGGAACGGCTGTGCCCGCCTCGACCAATGGCGTGACGCCCTTCAGGTAGGAGGACGAGGTCTGATAGTCGATATTCGCCTCGCCCCGCTCATACATGAGCCGACCGTCGCCGCGGCCCTTGATGCCGAAGACCGGCTCGACCGAGAGACCCAACATCTCCCAGGCGAGCAGAGGCACGAGGTCAAGCCGGGTTGCACCCTGGCTGCCATAGATGAAATCGGTTTCGCGTAGCGCGCTCGCATCCATGCCGTTCATCTTCGCGGCCAGATCCGGCGGCAGATAAGCAACTCCGCCAGTGCCCGATACCAGAACGACCTCCCAGTCGGAGTACTCATAGCGTACCCGCGGGTCGCCCAGCAGATAGGGGAATTGGGTCGAGCCCGACGTGCCGAAGATCACCGTCCCCTCGCTGTCGTCGAAGCTTTGTTTCTGGAACCAATTCGCGCCTTTGGTCGAGCCTGCGCCTGGCATGAACTTCACCACGACCGTTGGCTGGCCGGGCAGCGCCTCGCTGAGCAGGGGCCCATAGAAATTCGCCCATTTGGCCGAGCCCCCGGTCTCAGAGAACGGGATCACCCATTCGACGGTTTTGCCGCTCAGATCCAGACTGGAGGCGGGCCCTCCGGTCGCGAGCGCCATGGAAGCGGCAGCGACAAGGCTCATCGCCACCCTGCGGGTGGTGGTTAAAATGGTCATTCGATCCTCCCAAGCGGGTCGTCAGCGCCCGCGATATTGTTCGTGTGTAGATCCTATATATCCCGCAAAGCTTGCGCCAACCCTTCATCGGCGAAAGGATTTGACGATGCGGATCGTGGTGGTCGAGGACAATCGCAACCTGGCACGCGGCATCGCCTATCGGCTGCAGGATGATGGGCATGCGGTGGATCTGTTGCATGACGGCGATGAGGCGGAGGCATTCCTCGCCCATGAACCCTCGGATCTTGCAATTCTTGATATCAATTTGCCCGGGCGCAGCGGGATCGATCTGGTCGCCGCCATGCGCCGCCGGGGCGATGCGCGTCCGGTGATCCTGCTGACCGCACGGACCAGCACCCAGGACCGCGTGGGCGGGTTGGATGCGGGGGCCGACGATTACCTGGTCAAGCCCTTCGCCATGGAGGAACTCGCGGCGCGGGTCAGGGCGCTCGGCCGACGCAACCGGGTCTTGCCGCAGCGGCTGACCGCACTCGGGGATCTGCAATTCGATCTCGAAGGTCTGCAGCTTCTCGATGGCGAGAGCGTGCTGGACATCCCTCGGCGCGAACTGAGCGTGCTCGGTGCTTTGGTGGAGGCGCAAGGCCGTGCCGTCTCAAAGGCCGCGCTGCTTGATCAGGTCTATGGCACTGGCAGCGATACGGATGAGCGCGTGATCGAGGTCTATATCTCGCGCCTGCGCAAGCGTCTGAAGGGCCATGGTATCGCGATCCGGGTCAATCGCGGGATCGGCTACACGCTATCGGTCGGTGGACCATGACCCAAGTGCTCTCGCTCAGGATGCGGCTGATCCTGATCATCCTTCCGCCGCTTCTGGTGATCTCGACCCTCATCGGGCTCTGGCAGATCGATACGGCAGGGCGGACGGCGGCGGAGGTGTTCGACCGCAGCCTGATCTCGGCAGCCCTGGCTGTATCGAACGACGTGACCCTATCCGGCGGCGACGCGTTGTCGGTCAGCACGCGAGAGATCCTTGCTGACACCTCAGGAGGCCAGGTCTTCTACCATGTCTATGCACCGGATGGCGTCATCGTCGCGGGCTATGCCACGCCGCCAGTCGGGATACCGCCCCCCTCGTCCAAGGCGAGCGGGCCCTTCGCCTTCGAAGGACGTTATTTCGGGCGCGAGGTGATTGGGGTCAGATTACAGAACCGGGCGCAGATCGACGGATTCAGCGGGATTTTCACCACAACCGTCTGGCAGGATATGACAGTGCGCGATGCTTTCGTCTCCGATCTGCTGGCGCGTGCGCTGCTGACGATTTGCGGGCTTCTGGGGACCGTGGCCCTGGTGGTCTGGTTCGGAGTGCGGATCGGGCTCAGACCTCTGGTTGATCTGCAGCAGGCGCTAGAGCGACGTTCGAGCGACGAGCTCTCGCCGATCCGCCGTCCCGTGCCCGAGGAGGTTTCGGGCATCGTCACCACATTGAATCAGCTGTTCGGCCAGGTCTCACGTAGCTTTGCGGCACAGTCGGAGTTCATCTCGAACGCGGCCCACCAGCTCCGCAACCCAATCGCCGGCGTGCTGTCGCTGGCCGAAGCGGTCGAGCGTGCCCCCACCCCCGCCGAGGCAAAGAGCCGGGCGCGGGATCTGCTGGATGCGGCCCGCGAGACGGCGGATCTGACCGACAAGCTGCTGACCCTGGAACGGGCCAAAGCCGTCAGCCCAGCCGCCTTCCATGAGAGGATCGACCTGAATGAGGCGTTGGCAGAGTGGTTGCCGGGTTTTCGGGCCAAGGCGCCCGAAGGTGTATCGGTCAGTCTCGGCGGCGAGACCGAACAGGCCCCGATCTCCTGCGATCCAACCATGCTGCGCGAAGCTTTGTCCAATTTGGTCGACAACGCGATCCGCCATGGTGGGCCGGAATTGAGCGAGATCACGATCTCGGTCGAGACTGGCCCGGGTATCTTGACGCTCGGCGTCTCGGACAATGGCCGCGGCGTGCCCGAGGCGGATATCCCACGTGCTATCGAACGTTTCGCACAATTGACTCCCGGCGAGGGCAGCGGCCTCGGTCTGGCCATCGCCACGGCCATCGCCAAGGCTCATGGTGGGACGCTCGACATGAAGTCGCTGCCCCAGGGCCTGAAAGTCATGCTTTCGCTCAGTGTGGGTGGGTCGGCTCAGGTCTCGATCTGATCGATCAGCGCAGAGAGCTTGTTCGCGATATGGGTTTTCAGGATACCGCCCAGTTTCTGGCCGTCGCGAGCTTGGAGTGCGTCGAGGATAAGCTCATGTTCGGCCACCGCGGCAGCCCATCTGACGCCGGAGATATTCACCAGATAGCGGGCACGCCGGACCCTGCCGTCCAGGCTTTTCAGCATCTTCGAGAGCATGGGGTTTGCCGCCGCATCCAGGATAAGCCGGTGGATCGCGGCGTTGGCGGCGCTATAGCCTGCGAGATCGCCTTCGCGATGGGCCCTGACCAGATCGGCCTGCAACCGTTTGGCCTGGGCGATATCGGCCTCGGTCAGGTTTGCGCAGGCCAGCTCTCCAGCCAGCGCCTCGAGCGCGCCGAGGATCGGAAACGCTTCCTCGAGATCCTTTCTGGTGATCTCGGCAATCGCTGCCCCTCGGCGGGGATAGAGCACCACCAGCCCCTCGGCGGCCAGACTGCGAAGCGCCTCGCGGAGCGGAGTGCGCGAGACCTGGAATTGATCGCAAAGCGCCTGCTCCTGCACTTTCGACCCGGGCGCCAAGGTGCCGCGGATGATCAGATCGCGCATGTGTTCGACCAGATCGTCATGCAGGGGGCGACGGGCCAAGGCGAGAGGGTCAGGCGGCATCCAGGCTCTCCGCCAGAAGGGTGATCGGATGCACCGCCGCTCGATCCGCCAGATCAGCGATCTGATGGCGGCACGAAGTGCCGGGCGCGACCACCACCGTTCCGGACTCGGCGGCTTTGATCCGCGGGATCAGCGAGAGATTGGCCATGGCCTTCGAGACCTCCTGCGTCTCAAC
>JBCDKL010000068.1:0-13055 GCA_038746695.1 Pseudomonadota bacterium
GATCGCTGTAGCCATATTGCGATCTCGAATAGACGACCAGGCTAGCGCCGCCCGCCACAGGGACGGATTTGACCGTCAGGAAATCGGGAAACCCGACCAGCTTCGAACGCTGCACGAAGGTGCGAAAGACCGCACCGCCACCGATCTCGGTCACCCGAGGTTCGGCCATGGCGATGTGGTCTTTCGCACCTTCGTGCAGCGTTCGAAGCTGGTCGGGTTTCCCGATTTCCTGACGGTCAAATCCGTCCCTGTGGCGGGCGGCGCTAGCCTGGTCGTCTATTCGAGATCGCAATATGGCTACAGCGATCTGGGCGTGAACAAGGCCCGAGTCGAGGATTGGTTATCGAAGCTCTGAAGGGCTTGTCCAGCATGACGCAGCCACCGCCCACCCCCGCCCGCTCCCCTGGCGGGCAGCTGCTCCGTCATACTGGACAAGCCGGTGAACGGGGTGGTTCTTGCGGGCGGGCCGGTCAGGCCGATGGGCAGGACTCGCCGGAATGGCGCCAGGCGGGATTGTTGAGCGACATGCCGCAGCGCGCCCATACTTGGCGCGAGCCGATTTGCAGACAGGCGGAGGCACCGATCTCGACCCGGTCGCCCGCACTGTCGGTGCAGTAGCAATCGGGATAGGAATGGCCTTCCTTGGCGGCGGGCGGGCTGTATTGCGCTGGTTGACCCGCAGCCGCTTCGGTCAGCGCCTGAAGCCGCTGGGATAGCGGTTCGGCTTGGACTGGCAGGGCGGTCAGCGGGAAAATCAGAGGCGCGATCAGCAGAGCAGGAGCGATGAAGAGTTTCATGAGCAGACGGTACTACGAAAACCCCTTCGGCTCAACGCTGCCCATAGCCTTCGCTTGACCTCTTGCGCGCGGCTTGGCAAGGGCGGGGCATGATACCCGAGGCGCGTTTGACGGAAATTCTAGATCGGTTCGCCTATCTCGAAGCGCGGCTGAACGCAGGAGGAGATCCGGCGGACATCGCCGGGCTCGCCCGCGATTATGCCGCCTTGCGCGATGTGGTCGATGTGATCCGCGATTGGCAGGCGGCGGAGCTGGCGCTGGAGGAGGCGCAAGGCCTGCTCGACGATCCCGATATGGCGGGTCTGGCCGCCGAGGAGATCGCGATGCTCGAGGCCGCGCGGCCCGAGCGTGAGGCCGCCGTTCAGCGCGCTCTGATCCCCCGCGATGCCGCTGATGCGCGCCCGGCGATCCTGGAGATCCGGCCGGGCACCGGGGGGGATGAGGCTGCACTCTTTGCCCAGGATCTCGCACGAATGTATGCCCGCTATGCCGAGGCGAAGGGCTGGCGGATGGAGATATTGTCGGAGGATCTGACCGAACTTGGCGGCCTAAAGGAACTGGTCGCAGCGATGCGCGGCGACGGGGTTTTCGCCCGGATGAAGTTCGAAAGCGGTGTGCACCGGGTTCAGCGGGTTCCCGAGACCGAGAGCCAGGGGCGGATCCATACTTCGGCGGCCACTGTGGCGGTTTTGCCCGAGGCCGAGGAGATCGATATCGACATCCCCGCGGGCGATATCCGCGTCGATACGATGCGCGCGAGCGGCGCTGGCGGGCAGCATGTGAACACCACCGACTCGGCGGTGCGCATAACCCATCTGCCGAGCGGGATCGTCGTAACCTCGTCGGAGAAGTCTCAACATCAAAACCGGGCCCAGGCGATGGAAGTGCTGCGGGCGAGGCTCTATGATCTCGAACGTCAGAAGGCCGATGCCGAGCGCGCAGCGGACCGCAAGGGTCAGGTTGGCTCGGGGGACCGGTCGGAGCGGATCCGGACCTATAACTTTCCACAGGGCCGGGTGACGGATCACCGGATCAACCTGACGCTCTACCGGCTCGATCAGGTGATCGGGGGCGATCTCGATGAATTGGTCGATGCCCTGATCGCGGCTGATCAGGCCGCGAAGCTGGCGGATATGGAGGGGTGACCAGTCGCAGGGCCGCCTTGGCCGAAGGCGTGGCTTTGTTGGAGGCGTCGGGGGTGCCCGGTGCGGCACGCGATGCCAGGCTGCTCTATCGCTGGGCATCGGGTCTGGAGGGGGTGGCCCTGACCGCCGCGTTGAATGAGACCGCAGGGCCGGAGGAACTGGCGCGCTTTCGAGAGGCCCTGGCCGCGCGGTCGAAACGCCGCCCGGTCAGCCAGATCATCGGGGTCCGTGAATTCTGGGGGCGGCGTTTCGAGATAACGCCGGACGTCCTCGATCCCCGGCCAGAAAGCGAGACGCTGATCGCAGTGGCTCTGCGCGAGCGGGCGGCGCGGGTGCTGGATCTCGGCACCGGCAGCGGATGCCTCATGCTGACCCTATTGGCGGAGTGGTTGACGGCAACGGGGCTGGGCGTCGATCTCAGCCCCGCAGCCCTGGCCGTGGCGGCGCGCAATGCGGAGAGTTTGAGCCTCGCCCCTCGGGCCGAATTCCGCCGCTCGGACTGGTTCGGTGCCGTGGAAGGGCGTTTCGATCTGATTGTCGCCAACCCGCCCTATCTGACCGAGGCGGAGCTTGCCGATGCGCCGCCGGAACTGCGCCATGAACCGGCTGGCGCGCTCAGCGACGGGGGCGATGGGCTCGGCGCCTATCGCGCGATCCTTGCGGGGGCCGCAGCCCATTTGGCATCCGGTGGCCGGATGCTGCTGGAGATTGGTGCAACACAGAGCCGAGACGTGATCGCACTGGCCCAGAGTCATGGCTGGACTGGGCTTTACTGCCTGCCAGATCTCGATGGCCGCGATCGCGTGGTGCAGTGCCGTTGGGAAACCAAATCTTGAGATTGGCGGTTTAGCGGTTGTCGTGCCCGCGAAAATGGCTATAAGATCGCCATGCCGAGGCCCGGAGGATTGGCAACCGGGTGGGTGGAACGGCACATACGCTCTCGCATTGGTTGGACCTGCACCGCTGTGGCGGAGCGACGGCCCGAGCAGCAGCGCGTTTCCGGATTGAGCAAGACCGGACCGGCAGAGCCTTGAGGAGAGGCAGGCTGAACTCCGACAACAAGATCAGGACCCTATGAGATCACCGCAAAAGAACAACCGGGCCCGAGGCCGCGGCAACCGCAAGAGCAACGGCAACAACGCAAACCGCGTTTATGAGAGCGCGGGGCCCGAGGGCAAGGTCCGCGGCACGCCGCAGCAGATCATCGAGAAATACCTCACCCTGGCGCGCGACGCCCAGACCTCGGGCGACCGGGTGGTGGCAGAGAATTTCCTCCAACATGCCGAGCACTATCAGCGCATTCTGATCCTGGCGCAGGCACAGTCTCCCGGCCATGGCGACCGCCGCGAAGGTAGCGGAGGCGAAGGCGAGCAGCCACCCCAGCAGCAACGCAATGGCCCGGAGAACGACGCCGCCGATGAGCCTGAGAAACAGCCCGCGACTATGGCGGTTGCAGGCCTAACCACGATCGATGCCGAGGATGATGGCGGCGGCGCACTGCTGGTCGCCGAGGACGAGATGAGCACCAGCCAACCCTCGAAGCCGAGGCGCAATGGCCGGGCCGCACCCAAGGATGATAAGCCCTCGCCGGAGTCCGCTGAAGCCCAGCCTGCCGAGGTTCAGCCGGACGTCTAAACGGCGCTAAGCATCACGCGCCAGGCTGCAGAAGTCGCTTACGGTGAGGGTCTCTGCACGTGATGTCGGGGCGATGCCACGTGCCTCCAAAAATGCTACTGGATCTGGCAAGATTGTCTTCAAAGACTGGCGAAGCATCTTGCGCCTTTGTGCAAAGGCGGCCGCTACGATCCGCTCCAGCCGCGCGGGCTCGATGCCTTCCGGCATCTCGCCGGGTCTCAGATGCACAACTGAGGACGTGACCTTCGGCGGCGGTGTGAAGGCAGACGGGTGCACATCGAAACAGGCCCGCGCTTTGCAGCGCCATTGCGCCAGAATCGAGAGCCTCCCATAGCTCTTGCCGCCGGGGTCAGCCGTGATCCGCTCAGCCACTTCGCGTTGGAACATAAGGGTCAGACTCTCCCAACAAGGTGGCCAGGACGGCGGGGTCAGCCAACGGATCAGAAGCTCGGTGCCGATGTTGTAGGGCAAGTTCGCGCAGATCCTGGCAGGGCCGGTCAGATGGGGTGCCAGATCGATCTGAAGCGCATCGCCCTCGATGATCTCCAGCCGTCCGGGGTAATGCGCAGCGATTTCGGCCAGCGCGTCGAGACAGCGCCGGTCACGCTCGACCGCGATCACCTTCGCGGCCCCCTCGGCCAGCAAAGCTCGGGTCAGACCGCCGGGGCCGGGTCCGATCTCGACTACGGTGGCGCCCTGCAAAGGCCCTGAAGCCCGGGCGATCCGCCCCGTCAAGTTCAGATCCATAAGGAAGTTCTGTCCCAGCGCTTTCTTGGCCGAAAGCCCGTGGCGCGCGATCACCTCGCGCAGCGGGGGCAATCCATCTGGCGCGAGGTTCATCCGCGCGCAGCAGCCATCTGAGCGGCCATCTCCAATGCAGCGATCAGACTGGAGGGATCGGCGATCCCTTTTCCGGCGATGTCATAGGCGGTGCCATGATCGGGCGAGGTGCGGAGGAAGGGCAGTCCCAGGGTGACGTTCACTCCCTCGTCGAAGTCCAGTGCCTTGACTGGGATCAGCCCTTGGTCGTGATACATGGTCAGCGCCACGTCATAGCCCGCGCGCGCCTTGGCATGAAACATCGTGTCGGCCGGGCGGGGACCGTCGGCATCGATGCCCTCGGCCCTTAGGGCGGCGATCGCAGGGGCGATGACCTCTAGATCTTCGCGCCCCATGGCCCCTTGTTCACCCGCATGCGGGTTCATCCCCGCAATCGCCAGCCGTGGAGCGGCTATGCCGAAATCCTGGCGCAAAGCTGTATGGGTAATCCGAGCCGTCTCGACAATCGCCTCGGTGGTCAGTGCGCGCGGCACTTCGGCCAACGGGATGTGGATTGTCACCGGAACGACTCGCAGTGACGGCCCGGCGATCATCATCACCGAACGTGTGACTCCGCCCAGATGAGCGAGATATTCGGTATGTCCTTGAAAAGCGAAACCGGCGCCATCATAAAGCGCTTTCTTGTTGATCGGGCAGGTGACGACGGCGGCGGCCTCGCCTGCGCGGGCCTGGGCCACGGCGCGGTCGATGGCGGTGATGACCATCGGAGCGTTGGCAGGGTCTGGCTTGGCCGGCATGGCTGGAGCTGCGAGCCATAGGGGCAGAACCGGCAGGGCAGTGGCGAATGTCTCTGCCGCCTTGGCGGGCGCATCGATTGCCTGCCAGGGAGCACTGCCTGGCAGGCAAGCCGGGTCCGCGATCAGATAGAAGGGATGCCGGATCCGGCCCGAGGTCCAGGCTTTGGCGGCGATCTCGGGCCCGATGCCCGAAGGATCACCCATGGTGAGCGCGAGCGGCGTTGTGGCGGTCACCGGATCTCGATCAGCGCGTCGCGGCGCAATTCCTGCAGAAAGCCCTCGGCAAGCCGGGTGATTGTAGCGCTAATCAGCCGCTGGCGGATCTGCTCGCGTTCGGCCGCACTGCCGCCACCGGCTTGATTGCCGTCGTCACGCTGCTCGAGCAATTGCAGGATCGACACGCCGCCCTCCACGACGACCGGCCGGGTGATCCCTCCGGGTTGAAGGCGCGTGAGATCGCGAGTCACTTCCGGGGGCAGAGAGCTCGCCGAGACCCAGCCCAGGTCTCCTTGGCGTGACGCGCTGGGCACACTCGATAGCTCGGCCACAGCCGCGGCGAAGTCTCCGCCATTCGAGAGCTGGTCATAGATCCGGGAGATTTCTGCCCTCACCGCCTCGTCGCCCGCGTCATCGCCCGGCAGAACCAATCCCAGCTCGCGCAGTCGGAAGCTGCGAGACTGGCCCTGGCCGATCAAATCAAGCTCGCCGTCGATCTGCGCCTCGCTCGGCTCTGCCCGGCGCAGAAAGCGGGCGCGAACGACCTCGCGCCAGATCGTCTCGGCGCCCACGAAATCGTCGATCGACTGGTCTGTCACTCCTTCATCGCGCAACCGTTGGCGCAGACCCTCGCCCGCCAGCCCAAACTGCTGGGCAAATTCGTCGAGGCCGATCTCGACGATCTCGGCGGTCGGCGCGATACCGATCTGCTCGCCTGACTGGAGTTTCAGCTTCTCCTCGATCAGGCTGTTGAGCGCCTGCCGGCGCAGCGCGTCCGGTGTGGGCGCCGCGGCACCGAGCGTCGTGAAGATTTGCGCCCGCTGTGCCAGATCGAAGCCGGTGACGGCATCGTCATTGACCACGGCCACGGGGCGAAAGATCGTTTGTGCCTCGACCGGCAGGGCCGCACCTGCCAGAATCAGCAGTGCGGTCAAGGCCTGGCCTAGTCTCCACCCCGTCATCGCTCGTCTCATCTGGCACCCTCGCCCCGGGTTCATGTCCTCGGTTTGCCGCTCACCGGTCGTGGCCGACCCGGTCGATCATATCGCTGTCGCGGCTGCCCAAGCTCTCGAACAGACCGCTATCAGAGGTGCCGAGCGTGAGCAACTTCACTTGCACCCCGAACGAGGTCGAGGCTGGCACATCGTCCGAGTCCGTGAACCGGCGCCGCATGAAGAGGTCGATCTCGCAGCATTCATTGGCATAGGTGATACCGCCGCCGGTCTCGACAAACTCGCCCGCTTCAAGATCGCGCTGCAGGAAACCCCTAATCCCCCAATTGCGGTCGATGGCGAGACGGGCCGAAGCGGTCACCTCCTCGCGATCCTCCAGCTGGCCCACCAGGGCATCGGATTCGAGAAAGATGTAATCGGCGGCGAAAGACACCCGGTCATAGGCCAGCTCCAGTCCAATCTCGTTGCGGTTGACCTGGAAATCCTCGTCGACCCTGAGCCGCTGATGCACCGTGACATAAGGGTCGAAGCCCAATGACCAGGCCGCCACCCAATCCGAGGCAGAGTTCGAGAGCCCGGTGCCGACCGTAAACTCATCGGCGTCGCGCAGACGGAACACACGGCCGATCGAGGCATCCAGTGTCAGCCCGTCATCCGAGATCCGGGCATAGCGCAGGCCGACATTCAGCCTCGGCCCTTCCTCGACCCCGTCGAGCCCGCTGAAATGGTTGCGGTCGAACAGACTGGTCTCGTCGAATTCGGTGACGGAGCTGTCTTCGTTGAAGAACCTATCCGAATTGCCGCCAAAGGGGGCGACGATGCCTTGCACGATCGGCTCGATCACATGGGCATCGCCATTCTGAAGCTCCCAGATCAGGGGATAGCGTGCCTCGATCCCTGCCAGAGGGGCAAAACGGAAACTGGTCTTGTCGGGCAGGATCGGATCATCGCTGCGGACCAGCACATCGCCGCGCATCTCGGCAAATCCGGTCAGACCGAGACCGATGGGCAGCACTGTGCTCCGCTCCCAATCGACACCGACCGAAAAGCGCGCCGTGTCGGTGCCGGGCGTGCGACCCTGATTGATCACGCTGGTCAGCGCGGCGCCACGCGGTTCAAAATCGGTCGAACGGAACAGCGCTGCGGAGTCTAGGAAAATCCCGAACTCGCCGCCCAGAAGCGGATCGGATAGCTCCGTGCGCGCCGAGAAGTCCGGCAGCGCGAACGGGATATCCCCGGCAGGTTCGTTATCGCGAAGCGACTGGAAGTAGACCAGCCGACCATCGTAGAAGCTGTTCGGTGAATAGTGATAGATGAAGGCCTCGCTCTCCAGCCGGTCCTCGTTCGAAAAATCGAAAAACCGCAAGTAGGAATCGTCGGTCGCGAGATCCACATCCCAGCCCCAGCGCGCCTCGCCCAACCGGAACAGGCCAGTTGTGTCGAGATGCCCCTGCAGCCGGCCATCGTCGAACTCGGAGGTGTGGGTCAGTGACCCGCCTAGCGATAGGAACCCATTGCGGAAGGCATGGCGATAGACTGCCTCGCCGATCACCCCGTTCTCGGTGGTAAAGAACGGGATCACAGTGATGTCGGACTGATCGTCGATCACCTGGTAATAGGGGATCTGCGCGCCATAACCGTAGTTCGACGAGACGCGGAAGCTGGGCGTCAGAAAGCCGCTTGCCCGTTCGACTGTGGGGTCGGGATGGCGGAAATACGGTGTCCAGAAGATCGGCACGCCCAGCAGGTCGAACGTCGCGTCTTCATAGTGGATGATCTTCGCCTCTTCGTCATGGATGATCCGACGGGCCCGGATCCGCCAAAGCGGCGTTGGATTTTCCGAGCAGACCTCGCAGGGGGAATAGACCGCCTTTGAAAGCACGTTATAGCGGTCTTCGACCCGCCTACCCTCGACCGCCGCCAACTTGCCCTGATCGCCGATCACCGATTGCGCGCCGCGGATAAGGCCGTCGGTCAACTCGGCATCCAGTTCGGCCACCGAGGCATAGACGGTTGCACCGGACGGATCGCGTAGCACGATCTCTCCTGCGGCTGAGATCCGGCGGGTCGTGTCGTCATACGTGATGGTGTCTGCGGTCAGCGTGCGGGTGCCGAAATAGACCTCGACATTGCCGCTGGCGGTAAGACGGCCGGTGCTGCTGTCATAGGTCATCTCATCGGCGAGAAGGGTGACCGGTTGATCGGGATCGATCTCGGCCAGGTCCTGGGCGGCGGCAAGGCTGGCTGCCAGCGCCACGGCGCCGAGCGCCCAAACCAGTCGCGCGATCCATGCCATTGCCGAGGCTCTCCCCAAACTCTCCCCGACTTGCTTCTAGCCGTCTTCGAGATGCAGCAGCAAGCCCAGAGCGAGCAGAACCGCCGAGATCGGCGGTGCCCAACCCGCCAGCATCACCGGGATGGCGCCAGAAGCGCCAAGTGCTGTGGCGATATCGGCGATGAAGAAATACCCAAACCCGGTGAGAATGCAGCCCAAGGCCATGCCACCCAGCCCACCAAACCTGGCATGGCGCATTGAGAAGGCGGCTCCGATCAGGACCATGGCGAAAAACACGACCGGGGTTGCGAGCAGGGTTATGTAATGCATCCAGTGTCGGTCCGACGAGAAGCCTGAATCCTCGAGCAGGCCGATAAAGCCCGGCAGCGCCCAAAACGAGATGGTCTGGGGTGCGGCAAAGCTCTCGGCGATACGGTCGGTCGTCAGATCGGTGGCGAGGCGGTACTCCTCGCTCAGCGTCGCCGCGGTCTCGATCATCTGGGTTGCCGCATCGGCGCCTGCCTCCGCGTCCAGATCCCAGCGTTTTACACCGGTCAGCCGCCAGGCGCCCTGCTCGAGCAGGGCTGAGCGGGCATCGATCCGCTGATAGAGCCGGTCTCCGCGGTCAAATCGGAACACGCTCACATCCCAGAGCCGGTCGACCGGGCCCGAGGCGCGCGTGGCACGCAGCACGGTCTGGCCTGCCTCGTCGCCCTGGCGCAGCCAAATTGCCTGGCCTGCCACCGACAGGGATGAGGAAGACTTGTCGAAATACCGCTCCTCCAAATGGCCGAAACGATCCGCCATGGCCGAGGCCAGCGGATTGTAGACCGTAAAGGCCACCACCCCCAGAAGCAGGGCCGAGACCAGTGCGGGCAGGATCAGCCGCCAGGCCGACACCCCCGCAGCCCGGGTCACCACCAGTTCGGATCGCCGGGCCAGCGTCGCGAAACAGACCATCGAAGCCAGAAGCATCGTGAACGGTGCCGCCGTGATGGTCAGCGAGGGCGCGTGCAAGAACGCCATGCTGAGAAGATCCGAAAACTCGGCCAGGCCGCGGCGGTTCGAGCGCATCAGCTCGACCAGATCGACCAGGACGATCAACGCGAAGACTGCGCCGAAGGCGAACAGCGCGTTCACCGTGAACCGCCGCGCGATATAAAGGCCGAGGGTCCAGCTCATCCCCTGATGCCTCCGGTTGGACCAGCCGTGCCCACCCCGCCGACCTGGCCAAGCCGCTGGCCGATCCCGCGCCCTGAGATCGCCATCAGCCAGACCGCGAAGGCGATGCCCGCCAGGGGCGGCAGATACATCAGCGGCCAAAGGGCGGCGAGGCCGGAGACCGCGCTCTTGACTGCCAGGCCCAGAAGGCGCAGCCCCACCGCCGCGGCAACGGCCACCAGGATCCGCTTGCCGAAACCGTGGCGCTTGAACCCTCCGGCGATGATGATCGCTACACCTAGAAGCGGCAGGGCGAGGACATAGAGGGGGGCGGAGAGCGCCTCATGCGCCTCGGCCCGGAAGGCGCCCAGCCCGCGATTGCCGGCGTCCTCTGCCCTGATCGACAGCAGCTCTGGCAGGTACAGCTCCGAGGGTTTGCGTACCCGGTCAGCACCGCCTTCGTTGAATTGCGAGAGGTCGTAGCCCAATTGCTCGAAGCGCAGGATCGAGAGCGCGTCGCCCTCCGGCCCGCCCGCCGTCTGAGCAACCCCGTCGAACATCACGAGCCTCGGCCCCGGCGCGTTTTCGAGCAGCACTGCGCGCTCGGCGGTATAGCTCACCACCCCATCGGGATCGCGGGCATCATGAACGAAGATCCCAAGCATCTCGCCCGGGCGCGGCATCTCGCGCATATAGACGGTCACCCCGGCCTCAGGCGTCACGAATGTGCCCGGGCGCAGAAAGGCAGCAGCGACATCGCCGCGTATCTCGGAGATCCGGTCAAGCGTGGCACGCTGCGCCATTGGTGCCAGGTAGGTGGTCATCGCGGCGGTGGCCAGCATGACCAGTAAGGCGAACAGACTTACCGGCCAGAGCAGTCTCGGCGCCGAGATCCCAGATGCGAACATCACAACAACTTCGCTGTCGGCATAGAGCCGGTTGATCGCATAAAGCGTGCCCGCGAAAGCGGCCACCGGCAGCACGATCACCAGCACCTTCGGCGCCAGAAGCCCGATGAACTCGGCAAAGACCAGCGCCGATTGGCCGGAGGTCACCACCGTGTCGATCACGCGCAGGGACAGGGCCAGCCAGATCACCCCGGCGAAGACCAGGACGAAAAACAGAAAGGGGCCAATGATCTGCGCGAAGATGTATCGGTCGAGACGGGACACGGTCGCTCCACAGGGTCGAGGGAGTACAAGGATGCCGGGGCAGGCGGAGCAAGGCAAGGCCCGGCTGGTTTGCGATCCGCAACGGTAGGGCCGGTGCCCTGGGGGCGCGGCACCCGGGCGCGGGGGCGGGCACTGGCGGACCCATGGCTTTCGCGCTAGGGGTGAGAAGATAAAGCAGATCGCGGAGACCTCCCATGACCACAGCGCCCACCCCCGTCACCTTCCGCCCCGAGGCGGAGGCCGATCTGACCGAAGTCGAGGGCGCTCTGGTCGTCTTTGCTTCAGCAGATGGAGGACTATGCCCGGGCGCGCAGGCGGCGGATGCGGCGATGGGCGGGGCGTTGAGCCGCGCCCTGGCGGATCCCGACACCAAGCTTAAGGCGGGGATGGCGTTGAGTTTCGGCTATCCTGCGGGTCTGGCGGCAAAGAAGGTGGTGCTGGCGGCGTTGGGGGATGCGCCCGACCGCGCGGCTGCGCGCAAGACCGGCTCGGCCTTGGCTAAGGCGCTGCCGCGCGGGGCCGCGGTTCTGGCCACTTCCGGGCTCGGCCCCGCGGATCTGGTCGCCGAGATGATTTGGGCGATCACCCTGCGCCAATACGACTTCCAGGAGTACAAAACCGAGAGTAAGGGCGAGGATGAGGTGCCCAAAAAGACCAACACATTGTTGGCGCTGGCCGAGAATGCCGAGGCTCTTGCCGCCGCCTCACGCGATTTCGCGGCTTTGGCCGAGGGAGTGTTCTTCACGAGGGATCTGGTTTCGGAGCCTGCCAACCGGCTGACCACGGATGAATTTGCCGCGAGATTGGCAGCGATGCAGGAACTGGGGCTCGAAGTCGATATCCTGGGCGAGCCGGAATTGCAGGCGATGGAGGCGCGGGCGCTGCTGGCGGTCGGTCAGGGCTCGGATAACGAATCGAAGCTGGTGGTCATGAAATGGATGGGCGGGGGCGATGAGGCGCCGCTGGCCGTGGTTGGCAAGGGGGTGATCTTCGACACTGGCGGGATCTCGCTGAAACCGGCTGGCGGGATGGAAGACATGACCATGGATATGGGCGGCGCGGGCGTGGTCTCGGGCCTGATGCGCAGCCTCGCACTTCGGCGGGCGAAGGCCAATGTGGTGGGCATCGTGGGACTGGTCGAGAATATGCCGGACGCCCGCGCTCAGCGCCCCGGCGATATCGTCAAATCGATGAAGGGCGAGACGATCGAGGTGATCAATACCGATGCCGAGGGCCGCCTGGTCCTGGCCGATGCGCTGCATTATGCGCAGCAGGAGTTCAAACCTTCTGGCGTGATCGACCTTGCCACTCTGACCGGTGCGATCATCGTGGCGCTGTCGAAAACCCGGGCGGGGTATTTCTGCAATGACGATGCGTTTTCAGCCGAGCTTGAGGCGGCCTGCGGCGAAACAGGTGAGCAGGCTTGGCGCATGCCCTTGGGCAAGGAGTATCACGACCAGATCAAGTCGCGCCTCGCTGACATAAAGAACACAGGCGGGCGCGATGGCGGAGCCTGCACGGCGGCGGCCTTTCTGGAAGTCTTCATCGAGAAAGATATGCCCTGGATCCATTTGGACATCGCTGGGGTGACGCTCGCGAAATCCGGCAACGAGCTGGCACCGAACGGGGCAAGCGGCTGGGGTGTGGCGGTGCTGGATCAACTGGTGCGTGGGCGTGAAGCGACGTAACCCCTCGCAGCACGACGAAGCCCCCACCCGCCCCCACCCACCCCCCGGCGCGCGGCGGCTCCGCCGTGCTGCGAGGGGGTGAGCGGGCGATGGGCGAGGTCCGGTTCTATCACCTGACGGAGCGCATGCTGGAGGCGGTGCTGCCAGTGATGCTGGAACGCAGCCTGGCGCGCGGTTGGCGGGTGGTTTTGCGCGGCACGGCGGAGGAACGGATCGCTGCGCTCGACCAGATCCTTTGGACCTATCGCGATGAGAGTTTTCTGCCCCATGGCCGGGCGGGCCAGGGCTCGGAGGGGCGCCAGCCTATCCTTCTGACCACCGGGCGGGAGACGCCGAATGATCCCAATACTCTGTTCCTTATCGATGGAGCAGCGCCCGAGACCGGCGAGCTGGCTCGGATGGAGATGTCCGCCATCCTGTTCGACGGCCGCGACCC
>JBCDKL010000069.1:0-12469 GCA_038746695.1 Pseudomonadota bacterium
CGATCACCGCTTTGACGCCCAGAAGTGCCGTACCCTTCGCCGCCCAATCGCGGCTTGAACCTGTGCCATATTGCGCGCCTGCGATGATCACCAGAGGGGTCCCGGCTGCTTTATGCGCCATCGCCGCATCGTAGATCGAGGTCTGCTGGCCGTCGGGGCCTTTGGTGTAACCGCCCTCGACATTCTCCAGCATCTCGTTGCGGATCCGGATATTGGCGAAGGTGCCGCGCATCATGATCTGGTGATTGCCCCTGCGCGCGCCATAGGAGTTGAAATCGCGCGGCGCCACTTGACGCTCGGCCAGATAGGCACCCGCCGGATGCTCCTTCTTAAAGGACCCCGCGGGCGAGATGTGATCGGTGGTCACCGAATCTCCCAGCAAGGCCAAAATCTTCGCGCCCTCGACACTGGTTATGTCGCCCGGTCCGTCGCCCATCGCTTCAAAATAGGGCGGGTTCTGCACATAGGTGCTGGTCGTGGGCCAGTCATAGGTGAGGCTCTCAGTCGTTGCGATCTGTCCCCATTTCTCGTCGCCTGCGAAGACATCGGCATATTTCTTCAGGAAAGCTGCGCGGGTGACGGTTTGCTCGACGAGTTCGGCCACCTCGGCGGAGGTTGGCCAGATATCCTTGAGGAACACGTCATTGCCATCCTGATCCTGGCCGAGCGGCTGGGTTGTGATGTCGATATTCATGTCTCCGGCAATGGCATAAGCGACCACCAGCGGTGGGCTGGCCAGGTAGTTGGCTCGCACATCGGGGTTCACCCTGCCCTCGAAGTTGCGGTTGCCGGAGAGAACCGAGGTGGCGACCAGATCGCCCTCATTCACCGCTTTCGAGATCGCCTCGGGCAGCGGGCCCGAATTGCCGATGCAGGTGGTGCAGCCATAGCCGACCAGGTTGAAGCCAAGCGCGTCGAGATCCTCTTGCAGCCCCGCCGCTTCGAGATACTCGGTCACCACCTGGCTTCCCGGCGCCAGCGAGGTCTTGACCCAGGGTTTGCTGTTCAGGCCCAAGGCCCGCGCCTTGCGCGCCACCAACCCGGCGCCGATCATCACATAAGGGTTCGACGTGTTGGTGCAGGAGGTGATCGCTGCGATTACCACCGACCCGCTTTCGACCGAGAAATCCTCCCCCTCGACCGCGACTTTCTTGCCGAGCGGACGTTTGAACTCGCTCTCCATATGGTCTTTGAAGGTCTCGGCCGCGTCTTTGAGCAGGATCCGGTCCTGCGGGCGTTTCGGGCCTGAAATGGCAGGCTCGACCGATCCCATATCCAGCTCCAGCGTCGACGAGTAGACCGGATCATAGTCCGGTCCGCGCCACATGCCGTTCGCCTTGGCATAGGCCTCGACCAAGGCGATCCGGTTCTCATCTCGGCCAGAGGTGCGCATGAAGCGCAGCGTTTCGTCATCCACCGGGAAAAAGCCGCAAGTGCCGCCATATTCGGGCGCCATATTGCCGATGGTCGCCCGGTCGGCCAGGGGCAGAGTGTCCAATCCGCCGCCATAGAATTCGACGAATTTGCCCACCACCTTGTGCTCGCGCAGCATCTGCACAACGCGGAGCACCAAATCGGTGGCGGTGACCCCCTCGCGCAGCGCACCGGTCAGTTTGAAACCCACCACTTCCGGGATCAGCATGGAAACCGGCTGGCCAAGCATTGCGGCCTCCGCCTCGATCCCGCCGACGCCCCAGCCAAGCACCGCCATGCCATTGACCATGGTGGTGTGGCTATCCGTGCCAACCAATGTGTCGGGATAGGCAACTTCAACCCCGTTCTGGTCCTTGTCGGTCCAGACCGCCTGCGAGAGATATTCCAGATTGACCTGATGGCAGATCCCGGTGCCCGGCGGAACCACACGGAAATTGTCGAACGCCTCCTGACCCCATTTCAGGAATTGATAGCGTTCGCCATTGCGCTCGTATTCCCGGTCGACATTCAATTGAAAGGCCCGCGGATTGCCGAACTCGTCCACCATGACGGAGTGATCGATCACCAGATCCACCGGGTTGAGCGGGTTGATCTTTTCCGGATCTCCGCCCATTGCGACCATCGCATCGCGCATCGCCGCAAGATCAACCACCGCGGGCACCCCGGTGAAATCCTGCATCAGAACCCGCGCCGGGCGATAGGCGATCTCGCGATCCGCGCGTCCGCCATTGGCGCCCCATTCGCTGAACGCCCGGATATCGTCCAGCGTCACCGTCTTGCCGTCTTCGAAGCGGAGCATGTTCTCCAGCACCACCTTCAGCACCGCAGGCAGTTTTTCGAAACTGCCAAGGCCCGCCTCCTCGGCCGCTGGAATCGAGTAATAGGCCATGGTGGCATCCCCGGCGGTCAACTCGCGGCGGGTCTTGGCTGTATCGGTTCCGACGGTGATGGGCATTGTCTCGGCTCCCTCGGCTGGTCACTGGCGCGTGAGCGTGTCAAGCTGTCTCATCATGAGACGAACGGAAGCTTTCGCCAAGCTCGGTCGGCCGATCTCTGGCATTTAGAGACTGACGAAAGAAATTTCTAAGGGCTATTTAGTTTTTCTTATATGCCCTGCAAGGGGGCACCCTGTCGCATCGCAAAAAGATACTGATCGCATTCGATTTGCAAAACCTGGTCAGACGGGTACCAAACCGGGATGGATCTCACGATCGATACGCTTTCGGTCCGGCGCGGCGGGCGGATGGTACTGCGCGATGTAAGCTTTGGCTTGCAGGCCGGGCAGGCCGCGGCGTTGCGAGGACCGAACGGAGTGGGCAAATCGACGCTCCTGCGCGCGATTGCCGGTCTGGTGCCGGTGGTCTCGGGCATCCTGCGTCTGGAAGGGCGTGAAATGGCCGCCGATCCGCAAGCGGTGCAGGAGAGGATCGCCTATGCCGGTCATCTCGACGCGGTCAAGGCTCCGCTGAGCGTGCGAGACAATCTCACCTATTGGTGCGGGGTCTATGGACGGGCGGAGACCGCGGCCGAGGCGGTGCTGGCCCGGTTCGGCCTGGCGGAGATCGCAGGCTTGCAGGTGGCGGAATGCTCTGCCGGGCAGAAGCGGCGGCTCGGGCTGGCCCGGCTCTCGGTGATCGACCGGCCGCTTTGGCTGCTGGACGAGCCGACCGTGTCGTTAGATCGCGAGGCGGTGGCAGTGCTGACCGCGATGATCCGCGACTATCTCGCAGGCGGCGGGATGGCGGTCATCGCGACCCATGTGGATCTGGGCCTCGACGGGCTCAAGGAGTGGCAATTGACCAGGCCGGAGCCGCTCCGCCAGACCCAGGGTGATCCGTTTCTCGAGGGTGCCTGGTGAGCGCGCCTTGGCGGGCGCTGTTGGGCCGCGATCTGGCTCTGGCGCTCAGACTCGGCGGCGGCGGAGGGGTCGCAGTGGCCTTTTTCGTGCTGACCGCCGTGCTGGTTCCCTTGGGCATCGGCAAGGACCCTGGGCTGCTCGGCCGAGTGGCAGGCGGTATCCTCTGGATCGCCGCCCTTCTGGCAGCGCTCCTCAGTCTCGACCGGATGTTTCAAGCCGATCACGAGGACGGAACGCTGGATCAATTGATGCTCGCACCGATTCCATTGGAGTTGGTGGTGCTCCTCAAAGCCACTGCCCATTGGTTGACCACCGGGCTGCCGATGACCGTGATCGCACCGGTTCTGGGCCTGATGCTGGCCCTGCCCGTCGAAGCCCTGCCCACCCTTGCAGCGGGTCTTGCCGCGGGCACCCCGGCGCTCAGCCTGATTGGTGCCATCGGCGCCTCGGTCACCGTTGGCATCCGGCGCGGTGGACTGCTGCTCTCAATCCTTGTCCTGCCGCTTTACATCCCCACCTTGGTCTTTGGCGCCCGTGCGGTGGAACTCGCCCGGGTCGATTTGGACCCGGTACCAACTCTTCTCCTGACCGCTGCAATCAGCCTTTTCGCCGCTGCTCTCGCACCTTTCGCAGCGGCGGCGGCCCTAAGGATCAATCTGCGATGACCGAGACCCTGCCCTCCCTGCCGATCCGGGATTACCGTCATGGCGGCCTCAGCGCCTATGCCGAGGAGCATGCCCAATCCGCCCGGCAATTGATGGAGACCGTGCTCCGAGGCTTCGGTCCGGCGAGGCATCTGTTGCGCCGCGCCCTGCCCTGGGGCGACCGGTTCGCCGAGCGTCACCTCGCTCGCATCGGTGATCCCTATCTCCCGGAGATCCGCACGATCCGCGAGATGCTCGGCGTGCCCGGGCCCATCGCGTTCGCGCTTTCCTACGAGTTCGGCTGTACCGCACGCGGGTTTCCGGGCGAGGGTGTGCTGTTCCGCACGCTGGACTGGCCCTTCGCCGGGTTGGGACGCTTGGCCGAGATCGTCCATCTCGACGGCCCGGCCGGACCTTGGACCACGATCACTTGGCCGGGCGTGGTCGGCGCGCTGCATGGCGCGGCCCCTGGGCGCTTCGCCATTGCGCTGAACCAGGCACCCGAGCGGCAGACCGGCTGGGGCCGGATTGCAGATTGGGTTGCCTCGAAACGTCGGCAGATGCGCGAGACCGGGCTGCCGCCCACCCATCTCCTTCGTCAGGTTTTCGAGACGGCCCCCGATGCAGAAACCGCACGGCGCATGTTGTTGGACACTCAGGTCGCGGCCCCGGTCATCTTCACTCTTTTGGATGCCGATGGCCGGGCCAGCACGATCGAGCGTACGGAGAGCAGCGGCCAGATGCTGGAGGGAGCCGTCGCCGCCAATCATTTCATGCATGCCGCCGAGGGCCGCTGGCGCCCGCGCGGGTATGACAGCGCGGGACGTCTTGCCATGGCCCAGGCGTTGCAAACCGATCCGGGGCTGGATGCGCTCTCCCCACCGATGCTCAATCCGCTGACGCGGCTGGCGGTTGCTCTGCGCCTCGACGGCAGCGTGACCGCCTGCGGTTGGGAGGGCGAGGCCCCAGCAACCGCCGTGACTGCCGCCGCGCTCCCGGCGCCAGTCCCGCCAGATGAGATAATCGGCGTCTGAGCAGAGGACCCTCTGTCGCGGCCCATTGTCAGGTTGGAAGCCACAGATTAGAATCGCTCTATGTCGATGTGGAAATACGCAAGTCCGGCCGAGTTTATGCGCGTTACCGAGCGGCTGCTATGGCCGCTGTGGATCGCGACCGGCGCGGTTCTAGGCATCGGGCTGATCTGGGGCCTCAGCGTGCCGGATGACTATCAGCAGGGCTCAACCGTCAAGATCCTGTTCATCCATGTCCCGGCCGCGATGCTGGCAATTAACACCTATGCGCTGATGGCGGTGGCCTCGATCATCGGGTTGATCCGGCGCCATCATGTCAGCTTCCTGGTTGCGAAAGCTGCCGCACCGATCGGTGCGGCCTTCACCCTGATCGCCTTGATAACCGGGGCAGTTTGGGGCCAGCCGATGTGGGGCACATGGTGGGTATGGGACGCACGCCTGACCGCCGTCTTGATCATGTTCTTCTTTTATCTCGGCTACATGGCGCTCTGGTCCGCAATCGACGAGCCGGAGAAGGCGCAGGATCTCTCGGCCATCGTCTGCCTCGTGGGCGTGATTTTCGCGTTTCTATCGCGCTATGCGGTGATGTTCTGGGCGACGCTGCACCAGGGTTCCAGCCTGTCGGTCGATGCCGGGCAGCGGATCGACGACACGTTCCGCACCCCGCTCTACATCTGCATGATCGGCTTCTATTTGTTCTTTTTCGCCGTCCTTTTGGTGCGCGCGCGGACCGAGATCCGCCTGCGCCGGGCGCAACGGCTTCGGCAAAGCGAGGTGATGGCATGATCTCCGGCGATCCTTATCTGCCCTACGTCCTCATCTCCTATGGCTCGACAGCGGTCATCCTGGGCCTGTTGCTATGGGCCACGCTGGCCGCCAATGCCCGTGCCCGCCAGGCCTTGGAGGACCGGCGATGAGCGACAGCCCGGCCCCACCGGCCGAGATCGGCGGAAAGTCCCAGCCATCCGGTTTTCGGCCCTGGATGTTCATCCCGCTTCTGGCCGCACTCTTGGTTCTTTCGACCTTTCTGCTGGGGTTGGGACGCTCGAATATCAACGATCTGCCGTCGATGCTGATTGATAAACCAGCGCCCGAATTTGCGCTGGCACCGCTGCATGACGGCAGCCCCGGCCTCTCGACCGTGGATCTGAAAGCGCCTGGCGTGAAGCTGGTGAATATCTGGGCGAGCTGGTGCGGCCCCTGTCGCGCCGAACACCCGTTCCTGAACGCCCTCGCCGAGGAGGGGGTGACCGTCCATGGCATCAACTACAAGGATGCGCCACAGAATGCGCGAGCCTTCCTGGAGGAGCTTGGCGACCCCTACACCCGCATCGGCACCGATCAAAGCGGTCGGGCCGGGATCGAGTGGGGAGTCTATGGCGTTCCCGAGACCTTCGTGATCGACGGCGCGGGGCAGGTCATCTACAAGCATATCGGCCCGATCAGCCCAGGCGATGTGCGCGACAAGATCCGGCCCGCGATGGAGGCCGCCGCAGCGCGCTAGCCCTTGCGGATCTCGAAGCGCATGGCGCCGTCGGCTTCGTCGGTCAGAGTCAGCAGATCATGACCCTGTTCGGCGCAGAAATGCGGTACGTCGACCCGGGCAGCGGGATCGTCGGCGCGCACAGTAAGGCTCTCACCGGGCGCGAGGTTTTGCAATCGTTTGCGGATCTTTAGGACCGGCAGTGGGCAGAGCAAACCGCGCGTATCCAACATCACATCCTCGCTCATGACCTGCACCTATGCGCATCGCAGTGATGCGGCAAGGATTGCGTTGCCGCAGCGCCGCCGCTACCCCTTCTTGGCGGAGCATCTGGGGAGGAATATGCGCCACACGTTCTTCATATGCCTGGCTTTACTTGGCCTCACCTCGCCGGTCACAGGCGAACCCGTGCCCTATACCATCAGCGATCTGCGCAGCATCGACACCCCGCTCGGCGGGCAAGAAGGCGATTGGCGGCGCGGGCGGAGTCTTTACTTCAACCGTATGGTCAGCGGCTGCTCCGGCTGTCACGGCAGCCCCGGAGGACCGGCGGCCGAGATTGTCGAGGCAAATGCGGGCGCGCCCAGCCTTTCCGGCCTCGCCGACCGGATGGAGCCGGGCGAGATCCGGCTTTGGATCGCCGCGCCGATCGTACGCGACCCCGAAACGGCGATGCCTGCCTATTACCTCGCTGGACAGCAGACCGGCCCCGATGCAGCGCTTCCAAACGGTCCGCGCCTCACAGCGGGCGAGATCGAGGATCTGGTCGCCTATCTCGCCCGGCAGCGCGCGGATTAGGCGCCAATTCCGCCCGTTAAGGTCCCGGTTGACGCCAATGTGACGTTTGTTTCGGGCTTTCCCCTTCGCGCCTGTGAGCATAACTCGTACCTAAGCTGTCAGCGCGGTGCGGAGCTTGCATGATCGTCGAACTCTTCTGGGCCTTTATCGGCGGGTTGTTCAGTTTTCTGAGCCCCTGTGTCCTGCCGCTCGCGCCACCATATTTAGCCTATATGGGGGGCACGACGCTCGACCGGGTCACGGGGGATCAAGTGGACGACCGGCTGAGAATGCGGGTCTTCTTCTCCTCGGTCTTCTTCGTGCTGGGTCTCGGCGCAGTTTTCGTGGCGCTCGGCCTCGGGGCGGCGCAGGCGGGCAACCTGCTGCTCGACAATAAGGCTGCCTTTTCGGTCGGAGCCGGGTTTTTCATAACGCTGTTTGGGCTGCATTTCATTGGGTTCCAGAGGGCGCATCTGGCGCTGTTGGCCATCCTGGCGCTGATGGCGCTCTGGCTGATCGGCCATGAAGGCGGGCTTCTAAGTGGGCTCACCGCCTATGCACCCGAGATCGTCGCACTGATCGTGATATGCCTCGGGCTCTACGGGCTCTGGTTGCTCCGCGGGGTCGAGAAGATACCGCTTCTCAACCGTGAAGCCCGGTTCGAAGGGCCCGACCGAGCGGGCAATTACGGCGCCTCTTTCCTGATGGGCACCGCCTTCGCCTTCGGCTGGACCCCCTGCATCGGCCCGTTCCTGGGTGCTATCCTGGCGATCGCGGCGCAGGGCGGGGTAGCCGAAGGCGGTGTCCTGCTCTCGGCCTATGCTCTTGGCCTGGGCGTGCCTTTCCTGGTGGCGGCCTGGTATATCGGCCCTTTCCTGGCCTGGGCCCGCGGCTTTCGCCGCCATATGGGCCTGGTCGAGGCGGCAATGGGCGGCATGCTGATCCTGGTCGGTACCATGCTGATCACCGGCACATTGGAGCGTTTGGCAACTCTGCTGCTCGAGCTTTTCCCGATCCTGGCCCGCATCGGCTGAAGGACAGCCGCGCACTCGCCCTAATCTCGCCGCTTACCACCTGCTTACCATAGAGCCCTATCCCTTGCGCCACAGCCCCACGCCGGGGCAAGAGGGAGTGCAGATGACCAGGCAGGACCCTATCGCGATCCCGACCAAGACCCGGGTGGACCGGCGCAAGGTCTTCTATGTCTCGGGTTTCGACCCTTTGGGCCCGCGCCGCTATCGCGAGTTGCACAGGGCAGAAGGGCGGCTACAGGCAGAAATTTCGGGCTATGAGTTCCGCCTAGAGGGCCAGCCACGTCAAAGCGGCGGCGCCTTCCGTTGGACCACCTGGCTGGACATAGGCACAGGAGAGACCCAGGCAGACTTCGAATTCCTGGCCTGGGACGATATCGTGCGCCACTCGATCCGGCCCTCTCTCGGTTACGTCTACGGGCTGATGGTGCGGACGTTCTGGGTCTATCTTTCCTCGGGAGCTATTCGGGCGATGTTGCGGCTTCGCTCCGGGCCCCTGATCGCGGGACTGGTTCCGGCGGCGGTGATGGTCTTCTACGCGATCTATGCCCTGCTGGCTGGGGTGGCTGCTGGGCATCTGGCGGGCGCATTGGGCGCGCCCCTTTGGGCATTGCTGGTTGCGGGCCTTGCCGCCAGCGGACTGATCATGCTGGCGACCCGCCTGCTGGAAGAGCAGATGATGGTCTATTTCATGGTCAATGATCTCGGCTATACTGCGGTCAATGGCGGGGCCTATCCCCAACCCGTCAGCGAACGGCTCGATCAATTCGCCGAGGTGATCGCGGAGGCGATGGCCGATCCCGGCTATGACGAGGTGCTGGTCGTCGGCCACTCTTCCGGCGCGCAACTCGCGGTCACTGCACTGGCCAGGGCCCTGCGCCGCGCGCGTCGGGGTCAGGCGAGCCTGCTCACCCTCGGCCAGTCAATTGCCATGCTGAGCTTTCTCACCGAGGCCGACGAGCTTCGCTCCGATCTCGCCGAAATCGCCGACAGCGACCGGGTCTTCTGGCTTGACGTCACCGCAATGGGCGACGGGGCCTGTTTCGCGCTAACCGATCCGGTGGCGACCTGCCGGGCGCGGGGGCGCGTTGGGGACAGCCCCGTGATCCTTTCCGCCGCATTCAGCCAGACCATGGATGAAGGTGAGATGCGCCGTTATCGCTGGCGCTTCATGCGGCTGCATTTCCAATATCTCTGCGCCTTTCGCAGGCCCGGCGATTTCGACTATTTCCAGATCACCGGCGGGGCGGAGCGTCTCGCCACCCGTTTCGCAGGCCGGCCTTCCTCGCCCTCGCTCTTGGCGGAACCGGTGGCACCGGTCTGCCATCCCGGGTGATGGCCTTTACCCCGCCGCTGCCGCCAAGCCGGCCCGAGGGCACCCGGTTTCTCGGTGCCTGGCGGGCAGCACGGCAAAATCTCTTCGCCGCACTGCCGCAAAGGCTCTATCGCGCCTGGCTTGCCGAGGCGAAGACACCGCTCTTTACCTCCTACCTCGCCAATCAGCCGGACCTGGTGCGCCGGGTCCTGGTCGAACAGCACGAGGATTTCCCCAAATCGGATCTCCAAGCGAGGGTGCTGGGCGATCTGCTCGGCCAATCGGTCTTTGTGACCAATGGCGCGCTTTGGCGGCGGCAACGCAGGATCATTGACCCGGCTTTCGAAGGCGGCCGTCCGCGCCAAACCTTCACCCCGATGCTGGAAGCCGCAGAAGCGCTGGCCGCAAGGTTAGAGGAACGGACCGGTCCAGTTGAGATGGAATACGAAGCGTCCCACGCCGCGGCGGATGTGATCTTCCGGACGCTCTTTTCGCGCCAGATCGGAGACCAATTGGCGGCTGAGGTCTTCGACGCTTTTCGCAGATATCAACTCGCCGCCCCCATGGTCTCGGCCCGGGATCTTCTCCGTCTTCCCGCCTGGCTTCCTACCCTGCCGCCCATCGCCCCACGCCGTCGCCGCCAACGTCGCGCGGCTAGAAATATCCGGCGTCTGCTAAGCCAGCTCGTCTCGGACCGCGCGGACGAAATCGCCCAAGGCACCGCTCCCGACGATCTCGCCACCGCGTTGATGAGCGCACCGGACCCTGCGACAGGCCAACGCTTCTCGCCCGAGGAGATGCTCGACCAGGTCGGGATCTTTTTCCTCGCGGGCCACGAGACCTCGGCCGCGGCGCTCGCCTGGGCGCTCTATCTCATCGCCAGCGATCCGGATGTGCAGGACCGCCTCGCAGACGAGGCACGGCCGGTCTTCGCCGATATTCCAGACTTCGGCGATCTGCGCCGCCTGAGCTTCGCGCGAGACGTCTTCCGCGAAACCCTGCGCCTCTACCCGCCGGTCCCGATGATGATCCGCACGGCCGAGCGCCAAGAGGAGATGCGCGACAAACATATCGCCCCCGGCTCGCCGATCATCCTAAGCCCATGGCATCTCGGCCGGCATGAGCGGCTCTGGCCCGACGGCCATGTTTTCGACCCAGACCGTTGGCAACGCGCAGAAACCCGCGAGACCGCCCGCACCGCCTGGCTGCCATTCTCGACCGGCCCAAGGGTCTGCCCCGGCGCTGGTTTCGCCATGCAGGAGGGTGTTCTCATGCTCGCCCTCCTCGCGGCCCGGTTCCGCTTCACACCGGTTCCGGACCGCCCGCCTGAGCCAATGATGCATCTCACCGTCCGCGCCCGCGACGGGATCTGGCTCCAGATATCGCCCCGCTGAAGCGCCATCCTTCAAAATTGCACCGAGACTCGGAGAACGCGCGCTTGGCCCGAACAAGCAAAACCGGCTGAGTTGATCACTCGGACCGGGAAGCGTTCTCATCCTCCTCCAGCACGGCGCAGCCGCTGCGCACCGGGGGGTGGGTGGGGGTGGGCGGTGGCTGCGCCGTGCTGGAGGAGGAAGCCCGCGCCAAGGCCCAATCCAAGACACAAAGCCTGATTGCCGAGGCCAGCGAGGCAGGCGGCACTCGTATTGCATCGATCTCGGCCGCCAATGCATTGACCGAGAGCCCACGCTCCACCGCCATCTCCCGGAACACGTTCCAGAACGGTGCCTCCAGGCTCACCGAGGTGCGATGCCCCTGCAGGGTCAGCGAGTGCTTCTCGGGACGCGGCAGGCTCATCTCCGGCCCCGCAATTCGGCCAACACGCCCGAGGCCAGGAAGACCCCTGCCGAGACCACCACAACCCCGGCGATCTTGATCATGTCAAGCGGTTCTCCCAAAAATGCCACCCCTGCAACCAGCACCGTCACCGGGGTAAGTGCTGTGAGCGCCGCCGTTCGCGACGCCCCAATCATCCTGACCGCCATGCCAAAGGTGATCAGAGCCGCCGCCCCGCCCAGCACGCCCTGGATGAACGCGACCATGGCGATCTCCTCCCAGGGCGCCCCGCCGGTCGAGACCCCGATCGCCAGCGAAAACGGCACGACCAGCAGTGTCGACCAGCCGACCGAGACCGCCGCGCCCTCCAGAGCGCTCAGGCTCGAAAGCCGGAAGATCACCGTGTAAAGCGCCCAGCCTGAGACTGCCGAGACTATCACCAGATGCCCGCGCCAGGCGCCCTCGCCCGCGGCGAAGACCGCCTCCCAAAGCCCGATCATTAAGCCTCCCCCCAGGATCAACGCAAAGCCCAGGATCCGAGAGCCGCTGAACCGCTCGCCCAGGATCAGATAGCTTGCCACCGCGATCAAAAGAGGCAGGGTGCCGGGCGCCATCACTCCGGCATCGGTGGCGCTCGCCAGGCTCAGCCCCAGCGAGATCATGAAATAGAACGGCACGCCCGAACCCAGCACAATCACCAGGATCTGCCACCCCGGCACGCCTTTGGGCCTCAGCCCCGTGCGCCAGATCACCGGTGCCAGCAGCAGCGCCGCGGGCAAAACGCGCATCAAGAGGACGGCTCCTTGGCTATAGTCACGCACCATTGCAAAGCGCAGCGAGACCAGAAACGACGCCCAGATTGCCACTGTCGCCAAAGCGGCCAGGAAGCCCAGGCCGGTATCATTGGAGCGCGCGTCGTTCAGCCCGAACAGCTCGCACCGCCCAGAACGCAGAATTTCGCACAATGCGGATGATTGAGCGGCACCGCCCGATCCGCCTCGGCCAGGGTTGCGCCCAACTCGAACTGTTTCTCATAGGCGAGAAGCGTGCAGGACAGCACCGCCGGACGCTCCGCACCCCGCCGCTTGACCACCATGCGAGAGCTGGCGCACATCACCTC
>JBCDKL010000070.1:0-12370 GCA_038746695.1 Pseudomonadota bacterium
GCCATCGCCATCGGCCACCCGATTGGCGCTTCGGGCTGCCGGATCCTGAACACGCTTCTGTTCGAGATGAAGCGGCGCGATGCGAAGAAGGGTCTCGCCACACTCTGCATTGGCGGCGGTATGGGCGTGGCGCTCTGCGTTGCGCGGGATTGATCAGAGCTGGTGGGAGCGCGCCGTGACGCGCTCCCACTGCACAAAGAAGGTTAGGCGGAGGCGCTGGGTTTGAACGTGCCGCCTGCCGGCATCATGGCGCTGATCCGCCCGGCGAGCTCCCTCACCCAACCGTCATAGATCCGCTGGATCTGCCGGAACACACCGCCGCTGACCCAAGCGATCACCGAGCGCTGTGCGGCCCGGTCCAAGCTGACCAGCGTCAACAGCGCCATGAAGCCAGCGGTCAACACGATTACTTCGAGATCCGGAGCCTGCCGGTCCGGCACCAGGTTCAGCGCCACATTTCCAGCTACATAGAAGAACAGCGCATGTTGACCCAACCGTGCACAGATCCGAGCAACCGGGCCTCCGCCCTGGCGCCAGGCCAAATGAAACCCAAGCAGCGCCATGCTCGCCGCCGTGATCCCGTAAGCGTAATAAAGTGGGTGATTGGTCCAGCGATAGATCTGGATGAACTCCTCGGCAAAGCGCAGCAGCCCTTTGTCGTTGATCGCGAGCCCGACCGCCAACACGGCCGCCCCGGCGATGCCGAGCGGCCATATCGCGCGCCTCCGTCCGGTCAGCCGCTCTCCGATCAGCATGCCGAAGGCAACCAGGATCGGGCAGAGCACGATGGCGGGTGCAAAGCCTTTGCCGATCCCCAAAATCGCGACCAGGCCATAGCCCTCTGCACCCAAAAGCGGTGCTAATGCCAGCTTCATTGCCCAACCGAGCGCTCCGACCGCCAGCATCGCGCCGGCGCCCCATCGCGCCATCGCAGGCAGCAACAGCGCTAGCCCGGCCAGCAGGATCGCATAGAGAAACAGAATCTGTGCCAATGGCGCGGGCGCCAGACTGACCGCCATGCGTAGTGCCTGCTCAAGCCCGATCTTGCCAGAAGCCAGGGCCGTCAGTCCCACTGCGAGATAGAGCAGATAGCAGGTGATCGCCCGCTGGATCAGCCGCTTGCGCATATCGACCACCGCCACGCCTTCGCGGAGTTTGCGCAGATAGACGATCTCGACCATCACGCCAAAGACGATCAGCAGGATCGGCGTCGCGGTGCGGGTGATCAGGAAAATCAGATCCTGACCCGGCGTGAAATCGTATCCGAAACTGCGCACCGCATGGATCAGAACGGCGAGAAAGACCGCAAGGCCGCGAGTGCTGTCGAGGAAGGCATACCTGTTTGTGAACGCCATCGGATCCTCCGAGTAGGTAAAAATTGACTCAACCTTGAATTGATTAGTTACGAAAAAGTTAATCTTAACGAGAGTGCCTGGATCTTTCCGTCCAAGTCTCTGGCCCCTGGTGATCCAATCCTGTTAAGAGAGCCGCGGTCGGTCTGATCCGGCCTGTTGACCAAGATCAAAGCGGCGCCATTGCCCGGCGCGTAAGGGCTGATCAGCCAGATCACAAAAGGAGAGGATGATGGGACGAGTTGCACTGGTGACAGGGGGGTCGCGCGGCATCGGCGCAGCGATCTCGAAGGCGCTGAAAGCCGCCGGGCACAGCGTGGCCGCCAACTACGCCGGCAATGACGAGGCCGCAGCCAAGTTCAAGGAGGAAACCGGGATCCCGGTCTACAAATACTCGGTGAACGACTATGAGGCCTGTGTCGAAGGCACCAAACAGATCGAAGCGGATCTAGGCCCGATCGATATCGTCGTCGCCAATGCAGGCATTACCCGCGATGCCCCGTTCCACAGGATGACGCCCGAGCAATGGCATCAGGTGATCGACACCAACCTGACCGGAGTGTTCAACACGGTCCACCCGGTCTGGCCAGGTATGCGCGAGCGCAAGTTCGGCCGGGTCGTGGTGATCTCCTCGGTCAATGGCCAGAAGGGACAATTCGCGCAGGTGAACTATGCCGCGACCAAGGCGGGCGATATCGGCATCGTACGCTCGCTGGCACAGGAAGGCGCACGGGCGAACATCACGGCTAATGCCGTCTGCCCTGGCTACATCGCGACTGAAATGGTGATGGCGGTGCCCGAGAAAGTGCGCGAGAGCATCATTGCGCAAATCCCGGTGGGCCGTCTGGGCGAGGCTGATGAGATCGCGCGCTGTGTCGCTTTCCTTGCCTCGGATGATGCTGGGTTTGTGACCGGCTCGACACTTTCGGCCAATGGTGGCCAGTTCTTCGGCTGATCGACAAAGAAAGGCCGGCCCCAAACCGGGGCCGGCCTTTGGAATTGGCAGCGATCAAGCCTTGGCGTCGGAAGTCCCGCTACGTGCGAACAGGCCGCGAACTGCCCCACCAAGATCCCGGAACACGGCTGCGAAGGCGGCCGAGCGTTCTTCGGCGGCGCGGTGGCGCGCGACACGATAGGCAGTGTCGAAATCGATATCCTGCAGATCGAATTGGTTATCCATTGTTAATCTCCGTTTAACCGTTGGGGTGTCGTCCCCTTGTCTGGATGCTGATATAGGGCCTATCTTTCCGACTCACAAACGAGCTTTTCAGGGAGGTCGATTTAAATGAGCTTAAGTGGGAGAACCCGGTTACCCCCTCTGACGGCGCTCCGCGCATTCGAGGCCGCCTGTCGGCATATGAGCTTTGCCAAAGCGGCCGAGGAATTGTTCGTTACCCCGGCCGCGCTCAGCTATCAGATCAAGAGCCTGGAGGAGCATTTCGGCACGGCGCTGTTTCTGCGCATGAACCGGGCGATTGCGCTGACCGAGGCGGGCGAGACCCTGCGCCCTTTCATCGCCGAGGGGTTCATAGCGCTCACCGATGGTGCCCGGGCGGTCGAGCGGATGCTGGACACATCGACCTTGACCCTGACGGCGGGGCCCGCCTTTACCGCGAAATGGCTCGCGCCGCGCATGTTCCTTTTTGCCGAGGCGCATCCCGAGATCGAGCTGCGCTTTGTCGCGTCGCTGAAGATCCTGGATTTCGCCCGCGATGGGATCGAGGCGGCGATCCGCTTTGGCACCCATGGCTATGAGGGTTGTTTCCACGAGGTTCTGATCAGCGATTGGGTCACGCCCTATTGCACGCCGGAGCTGGCTGAGATGCTCTCCAGCCCCGCCGATATCCTGAAACACCCGCTGATCCACGATGACAGCCTGCGCTATGTGCCCTTTGAGGGCGAAGGTCCGGGCTTTCCGGGGTGGGAGCGCTGGCTTTCGGCCATGGGGGTCACCGGTGACGCTAGCCATGGGCCGCGCTTCTCCAATGCCGATCATGCGATCGATGCGGCCTCTGAGGGTGGTGGTATCGTGCTTGGCCGCTCCTCGCTGATCGAGAGAGACATGGCCCGCGGGCGCCTTGTCGCGCCTTTTGCCGAAGGGATCGATAGCGGCGGGCAATTCCGTTTCGTCTGTCCTGCAGGACGCGAGGGCGAGCCGCGCGTCGCTGCCCTGCTGAACTGGATTCGGGCCGAAACCGAACCCCTCAGAGAGATGCGCCGTAACGCTGTCCTAATCCCGTAATCGGACTTATATATCATCTATTGGATCAATCATGCGCGGCGAGGGATGATGCAGCTTGGGCTTTTGCAGGTTGGCAAAGTGGCGGATGAGCTCCTGGACAAATACGAGGAGTTTCCACCGTTTTTCGAGGACTTCATTGCGAGCGGCGATCCGGCGATCTCGATCCGGCGTTTCAATATTCTGCGTGGCGAAAGGCCGGGCGATCCGCGCGATTGCGACGGTTGGCTGATCTCGGGTTCGGCGCGGGGGGTATATGACGACGACCCGTGGATAGCGGAGACGAAAGCTTTCCTTCAGGCGATCCGGGCGGCGGGTCGGCCTTTGTTGGGGATCTGCTTTGGGCATCAGTTGATGGCCGAGGCGTTTGGCGGTGCTGCCGGTCTCTCCGAGAAGGGTTGGGGAGTAGGGGTGCATGACTATCAGGTCCTGCACCGGCCGGGCTGGATGGAGGAAGCGCCGCCGGTTCTGTCATTCCATGCGATGCATCGCGATCAGGTGACCCGTCTGCCCGAGGATGCCACGCTGCTCGCGGCAAGCGATTTCTGCGAAATCGCGATGGTGGCCTATGGTGATCCCGAGCGCCCCGATGCGATTTCGATCCAACCGCATCCCGAATTTGAGCGCCCCTTCGCCGAAGATCTTGTCGCGCTGCGCACCGGCGATGGAAAAATCAAGGCGGAGACCGGACGGGTGGCGCTGGAGAGCTATGGCAGACCGGTCGATAATCGCGCCTTTGCGCGCTGGGTCACCGCCTATTTCACCTCGCATATCGGCAAGGCGGCAGCTGCCTGACGCAGGAGTGCCGGGTTGGGATTACTCAATCGGCGCGCAATGCGCCGCTAGCTGGCGCTGTCGAGGCGGCTGATCTCTTCCTTGAGGTGGAGTTTCTGGCGTTTCAGGGCTGCGATCGCGAGATCGTCGGAGCCTGGACTTTGCTGTTCTGTCTCGATCTTTCGGTCGAGCTCTTGATGCTTCTGACGCAGGTTGGCGATATGCGCGGTAACGCTCATATACGGTCTCCTCTCATTGCGGCTTCCACATATTAGATTGAACCAGCGTCCGGCGAGTTTGTCACCAAAGAGTTAAGATTGGTTGCAGCTCGCCCGGTTATCACCGTAATCCACATGGGGTTTAGGCTGATTTCAGCGCCTTCTCGGTCAATCGAGACCAAAATGCGATGACATAGGGAATCGCTTCGTCATTGAAGTCGTATCTCGGATTATGGAGCATCGGGCAGTTCAATCCATTGCCGAAGGTCACGAAACAGCCCGGAACGCGGATCCCTGTCCGTTTGTCGCGGATCAGGTAATACGCGAAATCCTCCGACCCCATGGCCGGTGGCGGGTCGATCACACAACGCTTGGCTCCGACAAGGTCCTTCATCACCCGGGCCGCCATCCCCGCCTCGCGGCGCGAGTTGATCAGGGCGGGATAGGGTTTGTCGTCCATCTCGACCTCGATACGCACCCGGTGAGCCTGGGCCACTGCCCTGGCACGGGCGCGCAGATCGCGTTTCATTTGCGCCATAGTCGTATTTGACAGCGCGCGCAGCGTGCCGGTCAACCGGGCGCGCTCGGGCAAGACATTGGTTGCGGGCTCGCCCCACTCGTTCGACCGCGAGACGAACGAGGTGATCGAGACCACCGCCGTCTCGACCGGATCGCAAGTGCGGCTGACAATGCCCTGCAGCGTGGTCACCAGATCGGAACCGGCGACGATCGGGTCGCGTGCCTCATGCGGGCGGGCGGCATGACCACCCTTGCCGAAGATCCGGATATAGAACTCCTGGCTGGCGGCCAGCATCCGCCCGGTTGAGCAGCCCATCCAGCCCACCGGCATGGTCGGCCAGTTATGCGCGCCGAAAATCGCCTTCACGGGATAGCGCTCGAACAGACCGTCATCGATCATCGCTTTGGCCCCGGCTCCGCCCTCCTCGGCCGGTTGAAAGCAGAAATAGACGGTGCCGGAGAAGTTTCGTGTCTCGGCCAGGTGCTTGGCAGCCCCCAAAAGGCAGGCGGTATGCCCATCATGACCGCAGCCATGGAAGTGCCCCTGCGTGGCCGAGGCATAGGGCAGCCCCGTTTCCTCATCCATCGGCAGGGCGTCCATGTCGGCGCGGATCATGATCGCCGCGCTGTTGTCGCCCTCACGCCCGCTGAGCCGCCCGACGACGCCCGAGCGGCCCATGGCGGTCTCGACCACTTCGACGCCGAAGCTACTCAGCTTATCGGCCACGAATTTCGAGGTGCGCGGCAGGTCATAGCCGATCTCGGGATGCCGGTGCAGGTCGCGGCGCCATTCGGTCACCTCCGCTGTCATAGCCTCGATTTCAGTGCTCAAAACGGCGGCTTCGGTACTTACTTGCATCGCAGTATCCCCTACTGGCACATCTCAAAACTCCACCGGTGCGGCATCACGGAGGATGGCACGGGCCTCGGGCGAGAAATCATCGCCGTCGACAGTGTGAGCCACTCCCGCATGCAGGACAAGCGGCGCCAACAGGCGGAGCGGGGTTTTGACATCCTTGCGGGCGCGGATCAGCACCCGTTTGGCCTCGCGCCCGGCCCGCGGCGCCAAGGGCTTGATCGCGATATCGCCGAACCCCGGCAATCCGGCCAGAAGATCCGCCAGCCGCTCGGCCCGGTGGATGACGGTCACCCAGCCACGGGGTTTCACGCGCGCTGCAGCGCATCGAAGCCATGTGGTAAGATCCGCCGCCTCGCGATGCGCCCGGTCCTTGGCAGCGACCGGCGAGGCGACGGTTTCAGCCGGATGGAAGGGTGGGTTTAGGATCACCTGGTCGAACACCCGTGCGCGCAAAGCGTCAGGCGGGGCGGCGACATCGCCCAAGAAAAGATCGATCCCGCACCCGTTCAGTTCCGCGTTCCGGTGCGCGAGATCGAGATAGGCCTGTTGGATCTCCAACCCCGCCAGCGCCACGTCGATCCGTGCCGCCAGGCAAAACGCTGCCGCCCCGGCACCACAGCCCAGATCGAGCACAGATTGCCCCGCCTCCGCCGGGCATGCGGCGGCCAACAACACCGGGTCGGTTGCCGCGCGATAACCCTGCAGCGGTTGGAGCAGCCGGACCCGCCCGCCGAGCAGACGGTCCTCCTGGGTCTCCCAGACCGCGGTCACAGCCAGTCTTCGCCCATGAAGGGATCGACACCGTTTTCGCGCAGGATCATCCGGGCGCGCAGAAGGTCGCGACGCAGCACCATGATGCGGCGTGGGAACGCACCTATCCCACCCTCCATGAGGCTCATATTTACGTCGAACACGAAGCACTCTATATCCTCGCCAGAGAGCAAGGCTTTCGTGTAGGGGACCAAGGTTGGGTCGGTGGTGCGCAACAGCTCTTCCATGACCCCGACGCTAGCGTAGAGACAGCCGAGCCGTCGACCCCGTGCAAGGCCTGGACAAAGGAAAGGACAGGCCGGCGCATGAACGCCCCCTTGCCATCTGAGACCCTGACAGAGCCCGGCCCGTTCGAGCGGCTGAGCGCGCTGGTTGCCGAGGATATGGCGGCGGTCAACACCGTTATCCGCGAGCGGATGAACTCGGAACACGCCCCACGCATCCCGCAGATCTCGGCCCATCTAATCGAGGCGGGCGGCAAGAGACTGCGCCCGATCCTGACTTTGGCGAGCGCGCGGATGTGCGGCTATCAGGGCGGCGATCATGTGAAGCTGGCCGCGGTGGTTGAGTTTATCCACACCGCAACGCTGCTCCATGACGATGTGGTGGATGAGAGCGAAAAGCGCCGCGGGAAGGCGACTGCGAATATCCTGTTCGACAATCTCTCCAGCGTTCTGGTCGGCGATTACCTCTTCGCCCGGGCATTTCAACTGATGGTCGAGACCGGATCGATCAGGGTTCTTGGGATCCTCTCAAATGCGGCGGCGGTGATCGCCGAGGGCGAGGTGTTGCAGCTCTCCACGGCCCATGATCTCAGCACCGATCTCGCCCGATACGAGCAGGTGATCCGCGGCAAGACAGCGGCCCTGTTCTCGGCGGCGACTGAAGTGGGTGGGGTGATCGCGGGCGAAGCGGAAGACGAGGTTTCCGCACTGCGCGATTTTGGAGACGGGCTGGGCATGGCCTTCCAGTTGGCCGACGATCTTTTGGATTATGGCGGCTCCTCCTCCGCGCTCGGCAAGAATACGGGCGATGATTTTCGCGAGGGGAAGGTGACCCTGCCGATCATCGTGGCGATCCAGCGCGGCGATTCAGAGGCGCGGGCGTTTTGGCAACGGACAATCGGCAAGGGCGATCTGCGCGAAGGAGATTTCGAGCATGCGATGGACCTGCTTCGTCAGACCGGCGCTTTGGAGGAGACCCGTGCCACCGCCCAGGCCCATGGCCAGCGCGCGATCTCCGCGTTGGAGCGGTTCCCGGAGGGTCCGATGCGCACCGCCTTGCTCGATATCACCGAATTCGTGATCGCACGGACGGTCTGAGCGCGCCCGTAACGGGTTCAGCTCAGACTCGCTACAGGTTCAAACCAAGTGCCAGGTCAAACGGGTGCGAGCGGCGTGGCGGCCTCGGCGCCCTCCATCGGTGCCGCTGCAATCCACCATCCAGGCTCGCTCCGACGCAGCTTTTCAGCCAGTGCCTCGGCCCCCGCTCGGTCGGGCAAGAGTGTGAAACAGGTGGCGCCCGATCCCGACATGCGCGGCAAGGGGGTGTCCGACAAGGCCTCCAGCACCTCGCTGATCGAAGGGCAGATCCGCCGTGCCGGTTCTTGCAGATCATTGCGCTGCTCGCGTAGCCAGCCGATCAGCCCGGTGAAATCGGTCAAGTTCGGCAGATCCGGTGCCGGTGGGTTGGTCTTGCTGGCGAGGCCCGAGAACACAGCCCCGGTCGGCACTGAGACAAGCGGATTGACTAGCACGATCCAGGCGCGGGGCAGGCACGGGGCGGCGGTCAGACGCTCTCCGATCCCCTGCATGCGCTGACATCGGGCTGCAATGCAGACCGGAACGTCCGCGCCAAGGGCTATTGCCAGTCCCTTCGTAATTGGTCGCCGCCAGAGCCGCGATAGAAGGCGCAGCGCGGCGGCCGCATCGCTGGATCCGCCACCGATGCCCGAAGCGATGGGCAGGTTCTTGATCAGGCGCAGGGCCGCGCCCTCCCCCCGGCTCATCCCTTCGGCTGCGCGTAGGACCAGGTTCTCGCCCCCCGCGGGCAGGCCGTCACCGAATGGACCCTCAACCGTAAGGCTGAGGCCCTTTGCCGGTTCCGCCTCGAGCCGGTCGCCTAGTTCGGGGAAGACCGCCAGACTGTCGAGCAGGTGATAGCCATCCTGCCGCTGCCCGGTGACATGGAGATAGAGATTGACCTTGGCCGGGGCCGGCTCGACGGCCAGCCCCCCAGGATCGGCGGGCATTGATCAGCCGCCATTATCATCGGTCTGCGGCTCGGCCGTGCCGATGATCGCCGGATCGCCCGCGGCGGCTTCTTCCTCCAAAACCACATCCAGTCCGACGTCGAGCTTGCGCCTGATCCGGTCGATCTCTTTCTCCTCAGGCTCGAAAGAGAGCGCGCGGCGCCACTGGAATTCGGCCTCGGTCTTGCGGCCATTGACCCAGAGCACATCGCCGTAATGGTCGTTGATCACCGGATCGACGGGCCGCAGCTCGACGGCGCGCTCCATATGCAGCAACGCCTCCTCGAACTGGCCGAGCCGATAGAGCACCCAGCCCAGGCTGTCGACGATATAGCCGTCGTTCTCGCGCTGCTCGACCGCCTTCTCAATCATCTCGCGGGCTTCGTCTAGATGCGCGCCCATCTCGACCCAGCTATAGCCGAGATAGTTCAGAACCAGCGGCTGATCCGGCTCGAGCTCCAGCGCCTTGCGGAAATCTGCTTCGGCCTTGGGCCATTGCTTTGAGCGTTCATAGGTGATGCCGCGCTGATAATAGAGCACCCAATGGCGGTTCTCGGGCGTGTCGATCAGTTGCACGGCACCGTCATAGGCGACGGCTGCTTCGCCATAGCGCGCCGCCTGGCGCAGCATGTCGCCCAGGGACGTATGAGGCTCGAGGCTGCCGGGATGGCGGGCGACCAGTTCGCGCAGGACGGTCAGACCCTCCTCCAACTCGCCCGCATCCTCCAGCGCCTGGGCCCGGCCAATCTCGGCGTCCAGTTTCTCGGGCGCGTCCTCTGGCACCCTTGCATAGGCCTCGATCGCCAGTCCGTATTGCGAATCCTCGCTGAGGATATCGGCGATCAGAAGCTGCGCTTCGACATGTGCAGGATCGAGATAGGTGGCAAGGCGCGCATAGGCCAAGCCAATCAGCCGGTTATTGCCGCGCGCGACATAGCCTGAGACAGCGAACAGGGCCTCGGCCGCACCTTCTTCGGCCTTGGTGATCATGGGGCCGGGTGTCTCGCCGGTGCGCAGAGCCTCGGCCAGCATCTCCAGCCGCCGGTCGGCCAGGGTCAGCGATAGCCGCTCCTCGACCAGATCCAGCGCTTGGGTCGTTTCACCCAGCCGGGACAGCACACCTGCGCGTTGCCGGATCAGGCGAGAACTGCCGCCGCGGTTCGAGGCATCGGCGGCTTCGGAAAGAGCAGTGCTCGCGGCCTGGTCATCGCCATTGGCCGCTTCGATGAGGCCGAGATGCTGAGCGGTCAGAATCTTTCCCACCGGCCCGCCCGTGCCTTTCTCAGACAGATCGGTCAAAAGTGTGCGGGCGCCGTCGAGATTGCCAAGCCCGAATTCAGCCCAGGCCTGAAGGATCGGCCCGACAAATGGCCCGCCATCCGGACCGCCGGTCAAAAGCCTATCGCGTGCCTCCGGGTAGAGCCCCTTGCGCAGCCCATCGGCCGAGAGGACAAGAACCCCCAGGTGATGCCCTGGATCGGTCTCCTCGAGCTTGCGTGCGACCGCCACGGCCTGGGCGATTTGCCCCGCTGCAACCTGGTGGAGCATGGTCTGCTCCATCAGACCCACATTGCCGGGGTCGCGGGCCAGGACGCGGGCGAAGAGACGCGAAGCTTCGGCGATATCGCCCCGTTTCGCGGCATGCTCTGCCGCAAGATAGGGCCCGGCCAGCCCCTGGGCCGGGGCCGGGGTCGCGCCGAGGGCGGTCGCGGCCATCATTCCGGCGCCGATCACGAACTGGCATGTCGATCGTAGCGTCACAAGCGATCTCCTCTGAGTGGATCCTTCCGCACCAAGCTAAAACTGACGTTATGCGGCGCGGCGACAATAGGAAAGGACAGAGCGCAAAAGATTACGAATGCGTGACGGGAATGCCGCGATTTTAAAGCCCAGATGCTGGTTGATGATAGTTGGTTGACGCCAACTGGAAGCGCCCTCCATCACGCGGAGTGTTGCGGCCTCCGTTCCAGCCACTCGGTCAGCGCCGCCGCCGCCCGGTCTTTCCCATGTTGCGAGACCATGACGCCGATATGGCCGGTGTCCGTCTCGACCGCTTCATAGAGACCTGGCGCGAGATGCGCTTCGAGCGCGCGGGAGCAAGCGGGCGGCACGATATGGTCGCGGCGTCCGGTCAAGTTCAGCACCGGGCATCGTATCGCGTCCAGCGTCACAGCATGGCCCGCCAGCCGGAACTGCCCTGCGATCAGGGCATTGTCCTGATAGAGGTGATAGAGCCATTCCCGCGCCGCAGGGGCCGGGTGATCCGGGCGGTCGGCCAGCCAGGCCTCCATGGCGAGAAACCGCTCAAACGCCTCTGGGTCGCCTGCCTGCCTGGCGAGACCGAGCGTGTATTTGACGAAGGTTCGCCCGGGCGTCATGCCCTGGAAGAGTGCGCCTGTCAGGGCGCCGGGAAAGCCGTCATGCGCGCTCAAGAGATCTTCGATTACATCGCGCGGCAGGTCACGGGCGAGCCGGTTGAGCGCACCCTCGCCAGCGTCGCACCGACCGCTTTCCTGCTTGCAGTCCCTGTCGGCATGGAAATCCACCGGAGTCCCAGTGAGCGCCAGGCCCGAGAGATCGTCGGGGTGCAGGGCTGCGCGGCAGAGCGCGAAGACCCCGCCCTGGCAGATGCCAAAGAGGGCAGGGCGGCGTTCCGTCTCGGCGGTCACTGTCGCGATGGCCCGGCCGAGCCAGGTCCCGACATAATCGGAGAACGCCAGATCCCGGCCCTCAGGCGCGCCCCAATCCATCACCCAAAGGTCCATGCCGCGTGCGATCAGGCACTCGACCAACGAGCAGCCGGGCAGAAGATCGGTGACCGTCTGGCGGTTGATCAGCCCATGTACGATGATCAACGGCCCCAGCGGCGCGCCCACCCCGGCGCGATAGCGCGAGAGACTGGCCGGGCCGTCGCGCCAGACCTCTTCCTTTGGGGTTCGAGCAATCGAAGGCAGGTCCGCGGGCAGCGCGATCTCGGGCGGGGTCAGCGGGATCCCCGCCTCCAAAGCCGCGCGCAGCCACTCTGCCTGAGCGGCTGCATAGCCCGGGCGCCCCGCCGCCAGATGAAGCGCGTGATCGAGCGCATCGGCCCAGAGTGGAAGGGCCACCGCAGGCTCGGCCGGTGCATGCTGGATCAACGCCTCGGCGGCGGCGATCCAGGCCGCGGCGAGACGGGCCTTAAGCGCGAGATCGGCGCGGAGAAAGCGCAGATCCCTGGCGCCTTGCTCTTCCCTGGCAGTCTCGCGAAACGGGAAAGGTAGGAGCGGTGCGGCCCCAGCTCCGTCCAGGTCCCGGCCAATCTCGCGCCCCAATTCCCGCCTCAACTCCCGCGTCAGCCGGGTGGCGCCATTATTGGCGCGGACGACATCGCTCCAGTCCGGGTTGAGC
>JBCDKL010000071.1:0-12229 GCA_038746695.1 Pseudomonadota bacterium
ACCTGCATCGGTGGCAAGAGGCCGGCGAGTGCCCGGATCGCCGTCGACTTTCCTGTCCCACGGTCGCCGAATGCCAGGACACCACCGATCGAACGGTCGATGGCCGAGAGGATCAGCGCTGTCTTCAACTCGTCCTGCCCGACGATTGCGGAGAAGGGGAATACGGCCAAACTGCCCTCCGGTGTCCCTCGGCGCCCTTTCCGGGCGTCCATGTTGGTTGACGGCGCGACCGTAAACCTTGGCAGGCAGGGGGGCAAGCGGGGGATGCTCCGATCCCGCCGTCTAGTGTCGCCTCTGGCGGCGACAGGACCGCATGGCCGGCCGAAGCTGGGGCAAAGGAGAGCGCCATGAAGATCACCGCAATATCCGTCTATCAGACCGATCTGCCCTATGTTGGCGGCAGCTATGCCTGGGGCGCGGGAAACGCGATCACCGTCGCCCGATCTTCGGTGGTGATGATCGAAACCGATGCGGGGCTTTCTGGCTGTGGCGAGTTCTGCCCATGTGGCGAGAATTATATGGAGGCGCACTCCGAGGGCGTGCCCGCCGCCGCCCGGCTGATGGCTCCGCGACTGATCGGCGAGGACCCGCGGCAGGTCGGCAGGATCGGCCAGATCATGGATCACACCATCCGCGGCCATGGCTACGCGAAAAGCCCGTTTGACATCGCCTGCTGGGATCTTCTGGGCCAGGCATTGGGGGTGCCGCTGTGGCTGCTTCTCGGCGGCAAGCTGACCGATGGCGCGCCGATGTACCGGGTGGCGCCGCAGAAACCTCCCGCCGAGATGCGCACCGAGATGGAGGCGCATCGCAAAGCGGGCTATCGCCAGTTCCAGGTCAAGGTGGGCGCTGACTGGGCCAGCGATATCGAACGGATACGGGCGACGGTCCCAGCGCTGGAGCCGGGCGAGAAAGCCTTCGCCGATGCCAATCAGGGTTGGCGGGTGGACGAGGCCCTTCGCGTGGCGCGAGCAACGCGCGATCTGGATTACTTCCTCGAGCAGCCCTGCCGGACCTATGAGGAATGCCAGCAGGTGCGCCGCCGGATCGATCTGCCGATGAAGCTAGACGAATGCATCACAGATCTGCGAATGGCTCACCGGGTGGTCGAGGATCAGGGCGCCGAGGTCGTCTGTTTGAAGCATTCGAAACAGGGTGGGATGTCGAAAGCGCGGGTGATGCGGGATTATCTGGTCGAGCACCGGATCCCGGTCGTGGCCGAGGACACTTGGGGCGGCGAGATCACCACGGCAGCGGTGGCGCATTTCGCCGCCTCGACGCCCGAGGAGTTCTTGGTCAATGCCACCGATCTCTGCAACTATAACACAGCTTCGACGGGGCACCCCGCGCCCTTGGTTCGGGATGGCAAGATCTATGCTCCGGACACGCCGGGGCTGGGCGTCGCGCCGGATTTCGAGGCTCTGGGGCCGCCCGTGCTGCGGTTCGAGAGTTGAGACTGGGTTGGTGGTTCCGCGCTTTTCAACGCGAGTCTACGCTTGTGACCTTCGGTGTCTGGCACGCCTGGCGGCACCACCGGCCCTCCCGGTTTTTACCTAAGGCTCGCGTCTAGCTCCTAAAGGCGTGACGCCCTTGGAGAGCTTCCAGATCCCTCTTCCCAGAGCGGCCTTGAGATCAGCGGATGGCGGCCAGGCGCATCGCTTCGTGGATGGTGCTAGCCAGCTCGCACTGGAAAACCGCGGCGGCTGCGGAGGTCTCACCAAATTGGGCGGTCAGGGCCGCGATCTGGTCCTTGCGGTGGCATGCAGCAGCGCGGGTGCCGAGCCAGCGCGCCAGGATGCCGCCTTCGCCTTCCGGGTGATCTTTCGCCCGCAACCGCTCGGATTCGCGCACGAGTGCGGCTTGCCAGATCTCCGAGCGCTGTTTGAGGCAGGCGGCCCATGCAGTATCGCCCTCGGACTTGCGTAGATCGACACAATCGGAAGAGGCCGCCTCGGCACAGGCGGGCCAAATATCGGCTGCGGCTGCGAGGCCCTGGCAGGCTTGCCAGCCCGGGGGCGACTCTTCGGCGTTCGCCCCAATCGTCAGCGCAGATAGCGCGAGCGCCGTCAATCCACCGCGCCATAGCATCGAATTCACGGCGTGTTCCGGCGCGGATTAAGCATCTTCGACCATGATCACCGGCTCCATCGCGCCGAGCTCCTCGGTCGAAAGATGGCAGGCGATTTGGTGCCCATTGCCCATATCGCGCACTGGCACCTCGCCTTGGTCGCAGATCCCCGGTTTCACATATTGGCAGCGCGTCTGGAACGGACATCCGGGCAGCGGGTTGAGCGGGCTTGGCAGCTCGCCTTCCAAAACCACGTGACGCTTCTTCACATGCGTGTCTGCGATCGGAACAGCCGACAGCAAGGCTTCGGTATAGGGGTGATAGGGCGGGGCGAAGATGTCCTCGGTCCGCCCCTGCTCCATGATCCGGCCGAGATACATCACCACGATCCGGTCGCTCAGATACCGCACCACGCCCAGGTCGTGCGAGATAAACAACATCGTGGTCCGGCTTTCCCGCTGGATATCGGTCAGCAGCTTGGTCACCGCGGCCTGCACCGAGACATCGAGTGCCGAGACAGGCTCGTCCGCCACCACCAGTTTCGGGCGCCCGGCAAAGGCCCGCGCGATCCCAATCCGCTGTTTCTGCCCGCCAGAGAGCTGGCGCGGCATCCGGACCGCGAATTCACGGGGCAGCTTCACAAGATCGAGCAACTCAAGCATGCGCTCGTGGCGTTCCTCATCGCTGTCACCGATTTCGAACTGCTCCAGCACGCGGATGATCTGGTCGCCTATGGTCATTGAGGGGTTGAGCGTGTCGAACGGGTTTTGGAAGACCATCTGCACCTGGCTGACGGTCTTGGCATCGCGCTTTTCCACGGGGAGATCGCCGATATCCATATTGCCGAGCAGCACCTTGCCCTCGGTCGCTGTCTCAAGCCCCATCAGCACCTTGGCGAAAGTGGACTTGCCGCAGCCGGATTCTCCGACAATCGCCACAGTCTCGGCCTCGCGCGCATTGAACGAGAGCGCTTCGTTTGCCTTCACCGTCCGCGTGTCTCCGCCCCCGAACATGCCCGTGGAGACCGAGTAGTGTTTTTTGAGCTGATCGACATTGACAACCACATCGCCCGGCACGATGGCCTCGTCGATTTCCACCCCCTCGGGCCCGGCGGCCCAATCGATCTCGCTGATCCGGACACAGCGCGAGCGATGGCGGTTGCCGAGGTCATGCATCTTGACCAGCGACGCATCGCATTTCTCCTGGAAATGCGCACAGCGCGGGCCGAAATTGCATCCTTTCGGGCGCTGATGGGGCAGGGGAAGCTGCCCCGGGATCGCCACCAGCGGTTTTGCGTATTTATCCGCCCCAGGCACCGGGATGGAGCGCAAGAGACCCTGCGTGTAAGGGTGCTGCATCTTATTGAAGACGGTGTCGATATCGCCTTCCTCGACCGCCTCGCCCGAATACATCACCGTGATCCGGTCGCATGTCTCCAGGATCAGGCCCAAATTGTGGGAGACGAAGATCATCGATGTGCCGAATTCGCGGGCGAGATCCTTGATCAGGCTCACGATCCCCGCCTCGACAGTCACATCCAGTGCGGTGGTCGGCTCGTCGAGCAGCAGGAGCTGCGGCTTCGAGAGCAGCGCCATCGAGATCACCACCCGCTGCTGCTGACCGCCCGAAAGCTGATGAGGATAGGCGCCGAGGATCCGGTCCGGGTCCGGCAGGCGCACCGCATCCACCATCTCGGCGGCACGTTTGAGGGCATCCTGCTCGCTGATCCCCTCATGCACCGTCAGAACTTCGGCGAGCTGCTTCCCGACTTTCATGGCCGGGTTTAGGCTCGCCATAGGTTCCTGATACACCATCGAGATCTTCGAGCCGCGCAGATCCCGCAGCCGTTCGGGCGACATCTCCTGCATCTCCTCGCCCATGAACTTGATCGAGCCCGATTTGATCCGCCCGTTCTTGCCCAGATACTGCATTATCCCGAGGCTCACCGTGGACTTCCCGCAGCCGGACTCGCCGACCAGCCCCATGGTCTCCCCGGGCATCACGGTCATCGAAAAATCCATAACCGCCGGGATCTCACCCGCCCGCGTATAGAACGAGATATTCAGATCGTTGATCTCAAGGATGGGGTCGGTCATCGGAGGTCTCCACCTACTGATTTGGAGGACGATAGCGGTCCCTCGGGACGACAGCGATCGAAACGATTTCGACGAGTAGTTCAGGCAGGATCAGGCCAGCGCATCGGATCCCGGCGCTTGCAGGACCATATTCTGCCGAGAGCCGCTTCGCTCTGACTTCACGGATTGCAGCGACATCCGAAGGATTGACGTAATAGTAGGTCAAAGACACCAGGTCATCTAAGACGCCTCCGACCGAACCGAGAATGACCTCGATATTATCAAAGGTCTTTTCGGTCTGCGCTCTGACATCGCCGGGGCCGATCAGGTTGTTCTCACTATCCCAACCGACTTGACCGGAGAGGTGGATCGTCACCCCGTCGTGAACCGCGACGGCGTGATGCATGGGCACGCCATCGAGGCTCCAAAAGGAGGCCGGATTCCATCGGTCGATGGCCATGCTCAATCCTTCAAACTCTCTTCCCTGAGACCGTCCGCCAGCAGGTTTAGACCGAGGACCAGGGTCATTAGAGCCAGCGCCGGGAAGACGGACATGTGGGCCCATTTGAGGAGCTTCACGAACTGCCTGCCATGGTTGATCATGGATCCCCAATCGGGGCTTTCGGGCGAGAGGCCGAGGCCGAAGAATCCGAGCGTGCCGAGCAGGATGGTCGTGTAACCGATCCGCAGGCAGAAATCGACGATTAGCGGGCCGCGCGCGTTGGGCAGAATTTCCCACAGCATGATGTACCAGGGACGCTCTCCCCGCGTCTGGGCAGCGGCCACATAGTCGCGGGTCTTGATGTCCATGGTCAGGCCGCGGACGATCCGGAACACTCCCGGCGAAGAGCCGAGGATCACTGCGGCGAACACATTCAATTCGTTGGGCTGCATCCCCACAACGCCCAGCGGATCGGAGTTGAACACCAGCCCGGAGTAGAGCCAGAACCCGATCACGATGGTGGCCCCGGTATAGACCGCGAGCTTCGTCATGTTCTTCTCGTATTTCGTGTACCACATCGTGCACATGAAGATGATCGGGAACAGAAAAAAGAAGGCGGCCATGCCGATTGGCAGGCTCCAGGGCACTTCGAAGATCAACAGATCCACCGGTACCGGCGTGTTTACCTCGGGCGTGACCAGGAGGTAGAACAAGAGGATCACCGGGAAGGCCAGAACCAGATTGGCCAGAAAGCTCATCAGCGTGTCGATCCAGCCGAGATAATACCCCGCCGGCAGGCCAAGGGTGGACCCGACCATATAGGCGATCAACGTCGCTGCCGGTGCGATGATCAGCACGATCTGGCTGCCATAGACCACGCGTGAGAACACGTCGCGGCCCAGATTGTCGCCTCCCCAGAGATAGGCGGCTGTGATGTCACCCACATGGACGAAACCGGGCAGGGCGCGCTTTGCTTCGCGGACCATATCGCCCGAAACCGGAGCATACTGCGCGCCAAAGGGTGCGATCAGCGGGGCGAAGATTGCAGTGAAGACCCAGAAAAGGACGATGCAGAGCCCGACCATTCCGATCGATGAGCCATATAGCCGTCCAACCGTTCCCAACTTATCGCGGATGAAATAGCCGCTGCCGAGCACCGCGATCAGCGCGATCCATGTCGGCCAGAAGCGGGCGATGCTGTAGAGGATGATCTCGCCGTTGCTCAACGGTTCCATGGCTATACCCCCGCCCCGCTCACTTCACGCGAATCCGCGGGTTGAGATAGGCATATCCTACATCCGAGATGAGCTGCGTGAGCAGCACCACTATTACCGCGACCCATGAGATCGCGAGCAGAAGATCGATGTCGTTATTTCCTGCCGCCTGCACCAGCGTGAAGCCGAAGCCCTTGTAGTTGAACATGGTCTCGACGATCACGACCCCGGTCAGCAGCCAGGGGAATTGCAGCATGATCACGGTGAAGGGCGCGATCAGAGCGTTGCGCAGCGCATGGCGCAGCACCACGGTGCGGAAGTTCAAGCCTTTCAACCGCGCTGTCCGGATATATTGCGAGGTCATAACCTCGGCCATGCTGGCCCGGGTCATCCGCGCGATATAGCCCATTCCATAGATCGCCATGGTCATCACCGGCAGGGCGAAATTGCTAAACGTGATGCCTTTCGAGGTCGCCGTGGCGGCAGAGGCGTTCAGGAAAAAGCCTTCAGGCCACCAAGCAAGATCCTTCGAGAATTCCTTGAACAGGGTCGCAAACACCAGGGCGAAGATGATCCCGGTCACATATTCCGGTGCGGATGTGGAGGCGATGGAGCCGACCGATAAGCCACGATCCAGCGTCGATCCCTCTCGCATCCCGGCCAGAACGCCTATGATCAGGGCTCCCGGCACCATCACGATCATGACCCAGAGCATCAGCCAGCCGGTATAGCCGAGCCGCTCTCCCACCACTTCCGAGACCGGTTTGCGGAACACCCGGGAATAGCCCATATCGCCGGTCGCAGTGCCCACCAACCACTCGCCATAGCGGATCAGGAACGGGCGGTTAAACCCCTCATTATCCAGCCATATCTGCACTTCCGCATCGGTCATGCGCATATTGCCTTCGGTCTTGGCGAGCTTTTCTAGATTACCGGGCAGATTAACCAGATAGAAAACGATGAAGGTCAGCGCGATCATGGTGACCAGCATGGTCCCGATACGGCGCAGGATGAACATCAGCATGTCGCGGCCCCCTCTGCCTGCGTCTCAGCCGTTTGTGCCTCACGGGTCTGGGTCGCGCGGCTACGGCGGAAGGTCCCGCCTCGGCTGGCAGTTGAAGGGCAGCGCCGGAACGCTGCCCTCGACATCACGCAATCAGGATCAGCTGTCGAGCCAGACCTGTTCGCCGTAAAGCTCGAAGGACTGGTGCATGTCATAGCCGTTCACGCCCTCGCGGAACGACCGATAGATCTTGCGCCAATAGGGCTGCACGATCACGCCCGAGCTTTGCAGGTTCTTTTGCAGCTTGGCCATGATAGCGCGGCGGGCCTCGACATCCGGGGTCGCCAGGGCCTCGTCGAGTAGGCTATCGAACTCGGCATCGTTATAGGCGGTTTCGTTCCAGGCCACACCGCCCTTATAGGCAAGCGCCATGACCTGAACGCCCAGTGGGCGCCCGTTCCAGTTCGTGGTCGAGAACGGATACTTCGTCCAGTCGTTCCAGAAGGTCGAGCCCGGGATCACCTTGCGGTTCACCTTCATACCGGCATCGCGCATCTGGTTGGCGATCGCATCCGTCGTGTTGCGGCGCCAATCGTCATCGACCGAGATCAGCTCGAACTCGGTATCGGTATGCCCGGCCTCTGCCAGCAGCGCCTGGGATTTCGCCACGTCGCGGGGCACGGCGGGCAGTTCGGCATATTCGATATGCATCGGGCCGACATGGTGGTTCTCCGCCGGAGAACCGGTGCCGTTGATACCGATCTGAAGAACCGTGGCATTGTCGACCGCGAGCTGGATCGCATTGCGCACACGCTGATCGTCATAGGGTTTGTTGTCGACATTCATCCGGGCCACGATGGTCTGGCCGGTCGCGATGTCCGAGGTCAGCATGCCGACCGCTTCCAGAAGTTCGATCGAGTCGGCGGCGGTTTCGTAATTGCCGTCGATTTCCTCGGCCTCGAAAGCAGCGATGGTCGCTGTCGGGTCGGTGCCGTAATCGGTCCAGACGATCCCTTCGACGAACGGTTCGCCACCCCACCAAGAGCCTGCGGGTTTTGCCTTTACCTCGGCGCGTACATTGGTCTCGTAGGAGACCATTTCGAACGGCCCGGTCGAGATTGCCAGGGCCTGCATCGGATCATTGGTACCGTCATAAGAACGGTGCATGATCATGGCAGGATAATCGGCCATGCCGGCGACCAGCGAGATATCCGGTGCGGGCAGGTTGATCTGCACAGTGTGGTCGTCGACCCGTACGATCCCACCGTCTCGGGCTTTCTTCGTGTCGGGATCGACCAGACCGCCCATCCGGGTCGCCATCGAGTTGCCCTCGACATCCGCTTCGCACCACCGGTTGACGTTATGGATCACGTCATCGGCGGTGAAGGCGTCTCCATTCGACCAGGTCACGCCCTTGCGGAGGTTCAGCGTGTAAGTCTTGGCATCGTCCGAGACCTCCCAGCTCTCCATCAGCCGGCCTTCGAAGGTGAAGTCATTGTTCCAGCGCACCATATGCTCGCAGCACTGGCGCGCGACATTGGCCATCTCTGTCCAGTCGAAGGTGCGCGGGTCTTTCCAGGCCTTGACCAGCATGGCGACACGCAAGGTGCCGCCTTTCTTGGCATGGCCATCGGCGCGGGCCGGGCTGGGCGCGATGCCGCCCAAAGTGAAGGCGGCGGCAGCGGTGACGCCGACGCCCATCATTGAAGCGAGATATTCTCGCCTGCTCAACTTTCCGTCCTTGAAGGCTTTGACGAACGCGTCAGCCATCGGGTGCAGATCGCGCTCCGTCATCATCATCTTGGTCATGTGTGTCTCCCTGAACCCCTTGGGTCTCTGGTGTTTGTGGCCGCAAGCTAAACATGCTGGACATTCAGGACCAAGCGCCAATTGCTGGCGCGGCCGCACTATTGGGCGAATTTTGGGGCGGAGAGGGGGGTGTTTTGCGGCACTTGGGGCCCGATAACCAATGCGCGTCTGGTAGCGCCTTAAGAACGAGCGAAGGAGGTGGTGTCGCGTCCCGAATGATAGGATCCCGTACCACCTTGCGAGAGGACAAAATCGTTCCCGTATAAGGCGAAAGGCCTGGCGCTGCGCAACTCTTCGAGAAGATCGCTATGTGTTGGGAGTGCCTGACCGTCGGGCGGTACGGAACGCTTAGACCAGCGATAACGGCGCCCAATCGTACCGAATTTTGGGCCTCGCTTGATGCCGGCCGCGAACGGGGGCAGGGTGTGTCCAATGCCTTAAGGAGCACCAATGAGCACCACCACCCTCTCCATCTCCGAAATCCACAGCCTGGCGGTCGAGACCCTCAGCACCCATGGCTGCGATGCCTCTAATGCCGAGGCGATTGCTGCGAATATGACGGCGGCCGAGCGGGCCGGGGCGGCCTCGCACGGGCTCTTCCGGCTCCCAGGCCATGTGGTCAACCTCAAGAACGGGCGGGCCAATGGCCGGGCGGCGCCGTCGCTCAGCCGGGTCGCACCGGCCGCGCTGAAGGTCGAGGGAGATGACGGCTTCGTGCCGCTGGCCCATAAGACCGGGCTCGAACCCTTGGCGAAGTTGGCGAAAGAAACTGGGATCGCGGTGCTGGCGATCACCCGCACCCTGCATTATGCCGCGCTCTGGCCCGAACTGCAGGTCTTGGCGGATCACGGGCTGGTCGGGATCGCCATGACCTCTTCGCCGCCCTTCGTGGCGCCAGCCGGCGGCGACAAACCCTTCTTCGGTACCAATCCAATGGCATTTGGCTGGCCCCGAGGCGATCAGCCCGCCATGATTTGGGATCAGGCCTCCTCGGTCTCTGCGCGGGGCGAAATCATGCTGCATCAGATGCGCGGTGAACCGGTGGCTGAAGGCGCGGGGATCGACGCGGACGGGCAGCCGACCACTGACCCGGCCCGGATCTTGACCGGTGCGCAGCTTCCCTTCGGCGGCTACAAGGGCAATGCGATCGCGATGATGGTGGACCTGATGGCCGGGCCCCTGATCGGCGAGGTCTGCTCCTTCGAGGCTGGGCCGCCCAACAACACGCTCGGTGGGCCGTCGCTCGGAGGTGAGATCATTCTGGCCATCGACCCCGAACGCCTGGGCGGATCGGGTGCGGGCGCGCATGCCGAGCGCATGTTCGCCGCCTATCTCGACATCGAGGGCACCCGATTGCCGGGCGCGCGCCGCGGCGCAGCGCGTGCGGTGGCGGAAAGCGAGGGTGTCGCTGTGGCCGATGCGACCCTGGAGAAGATCCGCGCCCTCTGAGGCACTGCCTTTCTTGTTAAGGTGCTGTGGGGCTCAGCGCTTCTTGGGCGTCAACAAGGTCTCGGGCCGGCGCGCTTCGGCAGCTTTGAACAGGCTGAAGGTCTGGTTGACGAAATTTACCGCCCCCGAGACAAGCTCGAGATACTCCTCCAATTCCGGTGTCCGTTCGGCTTCGACCACTTGCACCGGACGGTCCTGCGGCGTGGTTTCGAAGCAGCAATAGAACAAGGGTTCGCCCCGGCTCAGGATCAGATCCTTCTTCGGGTCATGCCATTCGAAGGCCCACATCAAGGGGCGCGGCCAGACATTGATCGGGAACCGCCCGCCAAAGATCGTTCCCGGCCAGGGATCGGGGCGGTAATGCAGGAACGGCGCGACCTGGCTCATGTAGACCGGCTCGTCGGCGATGAAGAGATAAGGCAGCGAGAGCTGGATGGTCGGCCGGTCAGGATAGCGCCATTCGGACTCGCCGGTCACATGCAAAAGGTTGCTGAGCTTTTTCGCCCGGACCGGAGAGCTTTCGCCCAGCATGTTGCGTAGCCCCGCCTTGCCGTCCTTGTCGCGGGCAAAGCGAAGATGCAGATCGAAGGGGCAGTTCACTGCGAAATAGCGGCTCTCCATATTGATCACCGCAGGGCATCGCGAGGCGCTCTTGGCATGGCTTTTGTTGGTATCGGCCGAGCGCAACCGCGTGGGCGGGTCATAGATCACCCCGCCTTTGTCCTCGGTTAGCAGCCAGCCGACCCGAACGGGTCCTGTGCCGGGCGCTCCCTCGGGCCGGTCATAGGTGACATTGATCTGCATCGCACGCCTCGTCTACTGAACCGGGCGGCATCATAGCGGCCTGCCGGAGCGCTGCAATGCGCCTGAGATTCACCCGATCACGAAGATATGCAGGCTGACCGGACCATGGGCGCCGAGCTGCAGAATCTGGCCGATATCGCCCGAGCGGGAAGGGCCGGTAACAAGGTTGGTGGTCCGTGGGTCCAGTGCGCGGGCGCGCCAACCCTGCCACATCTCCTCGAAACCCGGCACGACATCCTCGGCCATCACCACGGCGAAATGGGTTTCTCCGAGGAAGGTCAGGGTCACCGGATTGTCGGGGCCGGAGGTCAGGCAGAGCGTGCCGGTCTCCGCCACGCCGAACTCGGCGCGTGATAGGGTGGCGGGTTCTTCGAGGCGCCCGGGACCGATGCTGCGGTCGACCGGACCCCAGTCGCGCTCGAAGATCGGGTCGGAGCCGGTGCGGATCGCGGCAGGCAGGTTGCGGCCGCGCAACTCCTCGGCGACAGCGAGGGGCAAGGCGTCGAGTGAGGGAATACGCGACGCCGTTGCGTCCGCCTTCATCGCCTTTTCGATAAATTGCGCAACGGTGGCATCCCCTTTGGTCAGGGATTGGGTCGGCCTCGGTGCGGTTTGCCTGCCCGCGCCGGCAAGACGGTCGGCCGCGGTCTGCTCGGCTGCGCCCGCCGGTGCCGCATGGCGTATGCGGGCGAGTACACGGTCGCGGGCCGAGCCGCTCACCGAGATTTCTTCCATTGGCTCTGAAATGTGCCGCCCAGTTGCGGTGCTGGGAAGTCGCGGTGATCGGTCCAGCCGCTGCCGAGTGGCATCCATCGCAACCGCTCCCCACCCCATCCCAGCAGCCGGAGGCCGAAATGCGCAACCCGGCTGACCGCGCGATAGAGCCGGGGCCGCGACGAGACGAACCGCCAAGCGCGCAAGCCGAAGCGGGCCGCGACCGGTGTCAGGTTCCGCTCAAACTCCCGCTCGCGCCAATGGCGCATCATTTTCGGGAGCGGGATGCGCATCGGGCAGACGCTTTCGCATCGGCCGCAAAAGGTCGAGGCATTGGGGAGATGCCCGCCCGTCTCGACACCAATCAACGAAGGTGTCAGCACTGCCCCCATCGGCCCGGGATAGACCCAGCCATAGGCATGGCCCCCCACCGACTGATAGACCGGGCAATGGTTCATGCAGGCGCCGCAGCGGATGCAGCGCAGCATCTCTTGAAACTCGGTGCCGAGCATGTTGGTCCGGCCGTTGTCCAAGAGGACCACGTGATATTGCTCAGGCCCGTCCGGATCCTCGGCCCTGCGTGCGCCCTTCGAGAAGGTGGTGTAAACCGACATCTCCTGCCCAGTGGCCGAGCGTGCCAGCACCCGCAGA
>JBCDKL010000072.1:0-12164 GCA_038746695.1 Pseudomonadota bacterium
GCTGCGCCTCAGTTCGATCGACCAGGTCGAGGCGGATCCCGCGCTGGTCGAGGCGATCGCGGGCGAGACCAGGTTGATGCCGCATCTCCATCTCAGCCTGCAGGCGGGCGACGATATGATCTTGAAACGGATGAAACGCCGACATCTCCGCGACAGCGCGATCCGGTTCTGCGAGGAGATCCGCGCGGTAAGGCCCGAGATGGTCTTTGGCGCCGACCTTATCGCAGGCTTCCCGACCGAGACCGAAGAGATGTTCGAGAACACGGCCCGCCTGATCGAGGACTGTGGCCTAACCTGGCTGCATATCTTCCCCTTTTCACCGCGCCAGGGCACTCCTGCCGCCCGCATGCCGCAAGTCCCTAAAGCCATCCGCAAGACGCGGGCCGCCCGCCTGCGAGAGATCGGCACGGCCCGGACCGCCACGTATCTCGCCAGCCGGATCGGCCAGACCGAGCAGGTGCTGATTGAAACGCCAACCCAGGGCCGCAGCGAAAGCTTCGCCGAGGTAACGCTTGCCACCGCGCGGCCAGTTACCGAGGTTGGTCAAGTGATCCCAATGCAGGTCACCGGGGTTGAAAGCGGAAGGTTGCAAGTCTGAGGCACCAGACCTCAAGATCCGGAACCTGAACTCCGCTGATCGACGACCCACAAGATCCCGATCGAGCCATCAACGATGAAGTAGATAGGCCGACGCGAGTATTCCAAATCGATCGCTTTCATAGGGTCAGATGGCCTAAAGGCCTGCGAAGAGAGGAAGCAGATCATTAATAAATCGATTGAATAGGAGCGAAAAGCTCCACTACCGTATGCGAGAAACACGGTACCGTATCGTGCAAGTAAGTGGGCTCAACCGCCGTTTGCGATGTCTATGACGATGGGCTTCACTCATTGGCTGGATCACGTCCGGCTCGGACCCAGAAAAATTGTTCTCCATGGGCTGGATGAGCCCCAACTCATACAACATTCCGCCAGAAACAGACCTCTTTCCAGTCCGCTTCGCGAGCAGCTTCCGCACCATCCTTTTAAGCGATGGCTGGTGGTTGGCGCTATGCGTCTTTAATCGCGGTGAAGAGCCGAAGAGGTCTAAAACTCCACCCCAACCTGCGCCTTTATTCCACCGCGGAACGGGTGCTTCACCAGGTCCATTTCGGTGACCAGATCGGCGATCTCGATCAGCTCGTCCTTGGCGTTGCGGCCAGTGAGGACGATATGGGTCATCTCGGGCTTTTCGGTCGTCAGAAAAGCGACCACCTCGGCAATGGGGATGTAGTCGTAACGCAACGCGATGTTGATCTCGTCGAGCAGCACCATGGAGAGGCCGCTGCGGATCAGCTCCTTCGATTTTTCCCAGGCCGCCGCTGCCATCTCCATGTCGCGGGCCTTGTCTTGGGTTTCCCAGGTAAAGCCCTCGCCCATCGTGTGGAACTGGCAGAGGTCGGAGAACCGCTCTGTGATCAGATCCCGCTCGCCGGTCGACATCCCGCCCTTGATATATTGCACCACCGCTGAGGGCATCCCATGGGCGATATGGCGGAAAATCATGCCGAAGGCGGCGGTCGACTTGCCTTTACCCTTGCCGGTATGGACGATGATCAGGCCCTTCTGATCGGTCTTCTCCGCCATGATCTTGTCGCGGGCGGCTTTCTTCTTGACCATTTTCTGGGCGTGTTTTTCAAGATCGTCGGTCATGGGAGAGCCTCTTCGAGAATGGTTGATTTCGCTGCGAGGTCGGTGCCGCGCCAGAGAGCCAGCAAGGCCGCCGGGGTCTTGGAAGTGGCAAGGCCATGGGGCTGCCAAGGTGCGTGATGGAGCACGGCGCCCGGCCGCATCCGGCGGGTGGTGCCACCCAGTTGCCAGTCGATTTCCCCGGCGAGCGGGATATAGATCTCCTCCGGCCCATGGGCATGGGCGGGGTAATGCGTCTCGGGCCCGAACAGCAGTATCGCTAGGCGATGGGTCCTCGACGGCGCTGGGCCATAGGGGCCGAGCAGTTCGACCCAGCCATAGTTCTGCAGGAATGCCGCGCCGAAATCCTCCGCCGTATAAGTCTGGTTCCAGGCCAGGTCCGGGATGGCGGCAAAAGTCTCGATCAGTGCTCGGGTGCTGTCATCAGCGAGCCGTGACAGCTCGGGCAGGTAGCGTGCGACAGGCACTTGGCGGGCGGGCTGGTCGTTCCCGGTCAACATGTCCGGCAACCCTTCCGTCAACCGTGCGACCTCGGCGCACCCGGTCTCTGCCATGATCGTGCGGGCGTCGGCATAGCAACCGGCCAGCCGGGTCATCGCGCGTTCCTCAGATAAGGTCCGGCTTTCTCGCGCAGCTCGGCGATCAGTTCGGGGGCCATGAAGCTGAATCGGTCACGGATTCCCAGGCTGACGACCGGTCGACCGTCCAGGAGCCTGCCGAACCGGTCGGTAAGGCGCTGTCGGTGGCGGGGCTCCATCACCAGGATCAGATCGGCCCAGGCAATCTGATCTCCGCTCAACGCGTCGTCGGCATCGCGCGAGATCCCACCAAAATCGGTGCTGACTCCGGGCAGATCGGCAAAAATCTGGGCGGCTGTGGGGCTGCGCGCACGGGCTTTGCCGCAGATGAAGAGGACGCGGGTCATGCCTGCTCTGGCCAGGGTTCGACCGAAAGCTCGGGCCACAGGGCCTTCGCTCTCTCGGCCTTCGCCTCGTGGGTCGCACGGTTTGGAGAGAGCGGATTGGGGACCAGCCGCATCTCGAAAATCGCGTCCAGCCCGTAGGGTGCGAGGATCTCGATCCCGCCCGCCGCCGGCCGGACGCCCACCGCATGTGTCCGCGACGCGAAGCGTTCGATACTGTCGGCCGAAGATCTGCACTGTGCGGTCGCATAACCGAAATGCTCCGCATACCAGAGATGCACCCGCGCCTGGTTGCGGATCTCGACCGGTGGCTTTGGCGCAAAGCGTCCCTCGGCCCGGCGGATCACCCGATCCTCGGCCAAGTAGCTCAGATCCTCAGCATCGAAATAGAAGAGATCGATATCCTTGATGCCATACCCTGGCGGGCGGCCTGTCAGCGCGTTCCAGACCGTGTTGTAGACCGCGCCCGAAACGATCCACCAATCGGGGAGGTCCAGCGCCTCGGCCGCGGTCAGAGCAGGCCAGATCACCGGGTCGGCGCGCAGGATCCGCACGAGCGCGGCACTGTAGTCATGCACCATCGCTGCCCTCCGTGACCAAAGCTTTGCGCATGGTGATCGAGGTCGGACGGTCGAAACCCGGATGCGAAGTCTCGGCGATCTTCTCGAAACCCATCGAGGCAAAGGCGGCATGGTTCTCGGTCAATTCGATACGGGTCTGGACGATCAGCGCCGTGCGGTTCATGCGCTTCGTGGCTTCACCGGCGCGGTCTACAAGTCTTCTGGCAACCCCCCGGCGGCGCAGACCCGGTGCGACGGCGAGTTTGCCGAGGAGCATCCCTTTCTCGCTGGGAGTTTCATGGGGGCGGAGAAAGCCGCAAGCGACGATATCGCCCGCAGCGTCGGTGCCGATCAGCGCAAGGCCCTGGGCGGCGAGTGCCTCAAGATCCTGTGGCCGCATCTCATTCAGTGAAGACGGCGGATCGATCCGGCCCCGCATGTAGGAGAACGCCGTTTTGAGAAGAGAATGCACCGCTCCCCAATCGGTGGATGTACCAGAAGGGCGGATCGTCACCTTCATCGCTGGAGGCTTTCGAGCAAGCGCCGGGCGGAGTTGGCGCGGGGCTGCCAGAGGCCCTTTTCGATCGCCTCCTTCAGTCTTTCGGCAATCTCGTGCAGGGCGGCCGGGTTTGCTTCGGCGATAAATTCACGCACCTTTTCGTCTTCCAGAACCGCTTCGTGGACCAGGTCGAAATGGCGGCTCTTTACAGCTCCGGTCGTGGCGGCGAAGGCGAACATGTAATCGATGGTGGCGGCGATCTCGAACGCCCCTTTGTAGCCATGGCGCATGACGCCCGCCAGCCATTTCGGATTGACGACGCGTGCGCGGACGACACGGCCGACCTCGTCCTCCAATGTGCGGATCACCGGGCGTTCAGGGCGGGAATGGTCATTGTGATAGACCGCCGGGGCTTTGCCCGAGAGGTGTTTCACCGCTGCCGCTGCGCCACCCTCGAACTGATAGTAGTCGTCGCTGTCGAGCAGGTCGTGCTCGCGGTTGTCTTGGTTCTGGATCACTGCCTGGGCTTGGCCTAGCCGGGTTTCGAAGAGCGGTCGATCGGCCACTCCTTCGGCCCCTGCACCATAGGCATAGCCACCCCAGGCGAGATAGGCCTCGGCCAGATCGCCCTGGCTTTCCCAAAGCCGCTCGTCGATCATCGCCTGCAGACCTGCGCCATAGGCGCCCGGCTTGGAGCCGAAGACGCGAAAGCCGGCGCGAGTATCGCCGCCTTCGGCCCTGAATCGAGCTGCGGCGGGGTTCTGTGCTCCGGGCTCGTCGAGCGCCATGACGGCGCGTGCAGCACTATCGACCAGGGCGATCTGAGCTGGGAAGGCATCACGGAAGAAGCCCGAGACGCGCAACGTGACATCGACCCTCGGGCGATCAAGATGCTCGAGCGGCAAGATCTCGAACCCGGTCACCCGGCGACTGGCCTGATCCCATTTCGGCCGGACTCCCATCAGGGCGAGCGCCTGCGCGATATCGTCCCCGCCCGTGCGCATGTTCGAGGTGCCCCAGGCTGTCAGCACCATGGTTCGTGGCCAGTCGCCATGATCTTGCAGAAAACGTTCGACGAGGAGCGATGCGGAGTGCCAGCCAAGGCTCCAGGCAGCGGGAGTGGGAACGGCACGGCTGTCGACAGAGTAGAAATTGCGCCCGGTCGGCAGCACATCCGGACGGCCTCTTGTGGGTGCTCCAGATGGGCCAGGCGGCAGAAACCGCCCATCGAGCCCGGTGAGCAGACCCTGTATCTCGGCCGGACCGGAGGCCTGTAACGCGGGGCGCATCTCAGTCTCGATCCAATGGAGCACCGGGGCGGTGGCGGTCCAGAAAGGATCTGCGAGGCGGTTGCCGGAGACGAGAGCCTGCGCGAGCGCCTCCAACCGTTCCACGGCATCGCCATTGGTCCGGTAGGGGGCCGCATCCTCCCATGCTCCGCCAGGCAAGGGAGGACCCGAAGTCTTTGCCCACCCACCCGGATGCGGCCCCTGAACCGTTGCACCGGAGAAGGGAGCCGTGCTGCGTCTTTGAGCTTCGATATCACTGATCGTGATCGCATCTGCCAAGCCGATCACTTCGCCCCCTCCCACAAGCCCGGCAGAACCATCGCGCACCGGTGGGTGGGTGGGGGTGGGCGGTGGCTCTGCCAGGCTTGTGGGAGGGGGGATAGCCGCCAAGGCCGGGCAATCCGGGGCAGGGGCGCCGAGAGCACAGTCCAGCGGGTCGAAGCTTTCAGGATCGCAACCCAGATCCTGGGCAAGGGTACGGATCAATGAGGCGCCTGCTCCGCGGCCATCGCCGCGCGGGACACGGGCGAGAGCGACCAGAAGATCGGTCTCCAGCCGCCCTTCCGGCGACTTGCCAAAGATATGCAACCCGTCGCGGATCTGCGCCTCTTTCAGCTCGCAGAGATACGTATCGAGCCGAGTGAGTGCGTCATCCTCGGCCATATCCGGCGTGATGCCAGCATCTTCTTCCAATTGTGCTGCCGCCACGGCGGAGCGGATCTGCCTGCGCAGATAGTCGAGCCTGCGCGGATCGACCCCTGACGCTTCGTAATACTCATCGACCAGCGCCTCGAGCTCCTTCAGCGGGCCATAGGTCTCGGCCCGGGTCAGCGGCGGGGTCAAATGGTCGACGATCACGGCAGCGCTGCGCCTTTTGGCCTGCGTGCCTTCGCCCGGATCGTTGACGATGAAGGGATAGAGATGCGGGACCGGGCCGAGAACCGCCTCGGGATAACAGCTTTCGGACAAGGCCAGCGCCTTGCCTGGCAGCCATTCCAGATTGCCATGTTTGCCCAGGTGGACCACCGCATCTGCACCGAAGACCTCACGCAGCCAGGCATAGAAGGCGAAATAGTGATGCGGTGGCACGAGGTCGGGGCTGTGATAGGTCTCGTCAGGGTCGATATTATAGCCCCTGGCCGGTTGCACGCCGACCACCATATGCCCCATCTCAAGCACCGAGAGGGCGAACCCGCCGGGTCCGTAGAACGGATCCTCCTCCGGGCCACCCCAGCGCTGCTCGACCTGATCGCGGATCGCTTTGGGGACCGTCTCCCAGAAGGTCAGATAGGTATCGAGCGGTAGGCGAGCACCGCCTTCGCGGCTGCTCCGATCCGGAAGCCAGTTGGTCGGGCCGGCCTGGATCCGCTGCATGAGCTCAGCCGGGCTTTGGGGCGCGCCGAAGACGCGATAGCCCGCCTCATGCAACGCCTCGAGGAGCCCGACCGTGGCTGCTGGCGTGTCGAGCCCGACGCCATTGGCAAGCCGCCCATCGCGATTGGGGTAATTGGCCAGGATCAGGGCGACCCGCTTTTCGGATACCTTCTTCCGGCCGAGCCGCGCCCAGGCGGCGGCCAGCTTCGCGGTGAAGGTGATCCGATCGGGCGCCGCGCGATAGCTGGCGATCGAACACTCGGTCGCATCGTCGAGATAGGCTTCTCCCTTGAAGCTGACGGCCCGCGTGAGAATGCGGCCATCGACCTCCGGCAGGGCCACATTCATCGCGATGTCGCGGGCGGAAAGGCCGGTCATACCTTCGCGCCAGGCAGCTTCGGTGCCACCGGCAAGCACCGCTTGCAGGACCGGCACGCCGGGCGCATCCAGCGGCGTCGATTGCCAGCCGGTTTGAGGCGAAGAGACGGCGAAGGACGTGGCATTTATGACGATTTCAGGCGGTGACTCGGCAAAGACTTGCGCCAGAGTCGCGGCAGAGACAGCGTCCTTTAGCGAAGCGACAAAGATCGGGAGGGGGGCGAGGCCTTCGGCCAGACAGGCCCGGACCAAACCAGCGATCGGATCCAGCCCTGCGCCCTGGACCAGGGCACGATAGAAGACGATCGCGACGATAGGTGCTGCGGGATCAGGCCATTCCGCGCGCAATGCAGCGAGATCCGCCACTCCCGCACCCGGCCAGTAAATCCCGGCGCGCAAGAGCGGACGTGCCGGGGGCGGCGGAGCACCCTCGGATCCGGCAAGCATCCAGCGTGCATAGGCAAGAAACTGGGTCGCGTTCTCCGGCCCACTCTCGACCAGATAGGACCAGAGTGCGGCATAGTCTGCATCGGCCACGGTCGAGACCCGCGCAAGCGCGGGATCGGGTTTGTCATCACCGGGCAGCGCGGCGAAAGCGACCCCCGCGGCGGCGAGCCTGGCGGTAAATTGCTCAATGCCATACGGCCAGTACCCTTCGCCGCCCAGCACCCGGGCGATCACCAGCCGGGATTTGGTGGCAGTCGCGTCGAGATAGGCATCGACCGACATTGGATGGGCCAAATGCAGGAGCGAAGCGAGGCGCATCTGCGGCGGATCTTTCATCTCGGCGCGAGCCTGGGACAGGCTCGCAAGCTCGGTATCGGCGGCGGAGATGACGATCAGATCGGCAGGGCTCTGCCCGAGATCCACCGCTTCGCTCCCGTCAGATACCTGTCCTGCCGCCGCCTGGAGGAGATGCATCAGAGGCTCCGCAACGCCAACGACTGCAGTCCACCGCCTCTCTCGACGCAGCCACCGCCCGCCCCCACCCGCCCCCCGGCGCGCAGCGGCTGCGCCGAGAGAGGCTGGGTTTGCAAGACGTCCGAAGCCGTCATCCCTGAACCGAAAGCGCGGTTTCGATCGCGGTTTTGTCCAGGCCGTGGAGACCTATGACCACCAACCTGGTTTCGCGGGGGTCGGGACCGAATGGCCGGTCGAAGTAGGTCTCGATCCTGGGTCCGACAGCTTGGATTACCTGGCGCATCGGCTTTCCGGCGATGGCGGCGAAACCCTTCAGGCGGAGGATGCGATGGGTCGCGATCGCATCCGCAATCCGGGTTTGCAGCGCTGCGGGATCCGTGACTTCGCCGAGGCTGACGACGAAGCTTTCGAACTCATCATGGCCGTGATCGTGGTGATGATGATGGTTGTCGTCATGGTCTTCGAGGTGGTGATCGTGGTTGTGATCATGGTCGTGGTGATGATGGATCTCGTGCCTCGCTGCCAGATCGCTTTCGGCGCCGATATCCAGGCCGAGCAGCAGATCGGGTCCAAGACCCTCTGCGGTCGAAGGTACAAGGCGCACGCCCGTCCGGCTGCGGCTGGCGAGATCGGCCTCGAGCCCTTCGCGCGCCTCTGCTCCCATCGTGTCGGTTTTCGAGACGACGATCATGTCGGCGCAGGCGAGTTGATCCTCGAACAGCTCGGCCAGCGGGGTTTCGTGGTCCAAGCTTTCATCCGCGGCCCTTTGGGCATCGACCGCCTCGGGATCATGGGCGAACTGGCCTGCCGATGCAGCGGGTCCGTCGACCACTGTCACAACGCCATCGACCGTCACCTTGGTGCGAATTTCAGGCCAGTTGAATGCACGGATTAGAGGCTGCGGCAGAGCCAGGCCCGAGGTCTCGATCACGATGTGATCCGGCGGCTCGGCACGGCCCAACAGTTTCTCGATCGTCGGCACGAAATCATCGGCCACCGTGCAGCAGATACAGCCATTGGAGAGCTCGACAATATCCTCTTCAGTGCAGGCAGCATCGCCGCAACCCTTGAGCACCTCGCCATCGACGCCGATATCGCCGAACTCGTTTATCACCAGCGCGATACGCCGCCCGTTGGCCTGCGCCAGCAGGTTGCGGATCAGGGTGGTCTTTCCTGCACCCAAAAAACCGGTGATGACGGTGGCGGGGATTTTGGACATGAGTTCCTCGGCAAATCAGGGGGTCAGGGTCAGCGGATCAGGATCTCGGGCGCGGCGCGGCGCTCCCACCCGGCGCGTTCAAGTTCGGGGTCGGTATGCTCTTCGACCGGATGGCCGAGGCAAAGATAGGCGATAAGCTGCCAGTCGCTGGGCAGGTCCAGATCGTCGGTCAGCTGCGCAGGGTGGAGGATAGAAACCCAGCCGAGCCCCAACCCCTCGGCCCGGGCCGAGAGCCAGAGCTGCATGACCGCGCAGACCACGGAGTAGGCGCGCATCTCGGGCATGGTGACGACCCCCAGATCGGCCCCTTTCTCGGAGGCGGCATCGCAATAGACGGCGAACTGCACAGGCACGTCCTGCATGCCCGAGAGTTTCAGCCCGGCGTAGATTTTGGCCTTTTCGCCTGAATAACCGGACAGGGCTTCGGCATTTGCCCTCTCGAAATTGGCCTGGGCCAGCAGCTTTGCGTTTTCGCTTTCGACCCGAACGAACCGCCAAGGTTCGGAAAGGCCGACGGATGGTGCTGTGCCCGCCTCGGTCAGCAGCCGGGCAATCTGGGCTTCGGGCACCGGATCCCGGCGAAACCGGCGAACATCGCGGCGCCAGCGGAAAAGACGGCTTAGCCCGGCGCGGATCTCCGGGCTGAAGCGGCAATCCTCGGCTTTGCCGCTTGTCTCGGGGGAGAGTGGCGTCAGACCCTTGCCTGTCGGATTGGGGCGCGTTGTCATCCTCTTCTCCAGGCATGGTTCACCTGATATGCGGGTGCGCCGTGTTTCATCGCTCAGGCTGGGGCTTGGAAGAAGTTTCGCGCAACACCAGTCGTTGCTCGGATGCGCCGGTGCTGCGCCCGCGCTTTGGAGGAACCGGCACGTAAAGAACAACCCGTGGAACCCCCGCCTTTCGAGACGAATTGGGCGCGGCGACCAAAAACGGGATTTGCCAGATCAATGCAGTTTGAGGCCGCCCCACCACATACCTCGTAAGCGTTGGAGTGTGGCGATTTGGCGCCGCCAGGGTCGGGGTCAAAGGGCATCTTCGGTCTCCTCTCGCCCGTCACACCCGACGGGGATGGGGTTCATCGGATGCAGGGCAGGTCTCCTGGCTTGCGGCTCTGGCCCTTTGGGCCGCGATCCCACCCCCTTCCCGGCGCGTGGCCAGTGGATTGGGCAGAACCTCACCGCTTACAGTCGCGGGGGCGGCTGCGGCTCGGTGCCCTTGGCTTGGACCGGCACCTTCCACATTCCCTTTTAATCCACCCTCGCTTTGAAGCAGACCGGCGGAACCTTGCCAAACCACGCTTCTGCCCTTTGCCTGAAGCTGTCAAGCGTTTCCGAGACCGAGAGAGAATGCGTAAGTGAAGACGCCTTCCGGTGGCTGCAGCGCAAGTTCCCAATCTGTCACTCACCCGCCTCCCGGAGGGTTCGCAACCAGTCGAGTGCTGCTTCGACATTGTCCACCTTGGGCACTTCAGGCTGCACTGGACGGGCAATCATCAGAACCTTGATTGCCAAGTCTTCCGCTGCGTCGAGCTTCGCCGGATCTCCGCCAGAATTGCGGCAGAGGAGATGGGTGGTGCCATGCGCAACCATAAGGCGGCGCTCCTCGGCCCGCGAGAAAGGCGGCCGGGCGGTCACACTCCGTACATGTCGCTTCAGATCAGCCACCGGTGCGATGCTGCGCAGCAGGATGTCGAGATCCGGTCGGGTGTTAAACAGACTTGTCTCGCCCGACCCCGTGGTCGCCAGAAGACGTGCGCCGGAGGGCGCGGCTGCGAGTGCCTGCCTGAGGCTGGGGAAGCTCTCCCAACCCCGACGCTGTGCCCATTCAGGGCGGATCACGCGGAGAATGGGCACCGCGGTCTCGGCAGAGGCCGCGGCTGCATTCCAAGGCATCTGGCGGGCGAATGGGTGGGTGGCGTCGATCAACACCGCGACTGCTTCCTTGCGTATCCAGGCGGCCAGGCCCGTTGGCCCGCCGAATCCGCCCCGCCTCGTAGGCGCACCAAGGTCCAAAGGTGCCTCGGTAACGCCGGCGAGCGAGGCCGTCACCCGATGCCCCTGCCCCGCCAAGCGTCTGGCCAGATGCCGTGCCTCTGCCGTCCCGGCGAGCAGCAGGATCCTCATGCGTCGCCCGCCCTGGCGATCAATCTGCCGGAGCGGTCAATCACCAAGATTTCAGCCGCAATCGACGCGCCCCGCAAGGTGGTGCGCACGACAGCCAGCGCGTCTGCGGCCACTTGCGCGGCCAGATCCGGACCGGCAATCGTGAGCGCTTCCAACGCCGTGTTGGCCTGCGCCACCGCATCCGCATCGGCGCCGATCTCTCGGGCCATTCGGGCGAGCCGGGCGATATCCACTTGGCTGCGGGCGGAATGCAGATCCATCTCGCCCTGGGCGAGTTTCGCCAGCTTGCCGATGCCACCCGCCAAGGTCAGCCGCGCCACCGGGTGCTGGCGCAGATACTTTAAAAGCCCGCCCGCGAAATCCCCCATGTCGAGAAAGGCGATCTCGGGCAGGTCATAGATCTCGGCTGCTGCACACTCGGAGGTAGCACCCGTCGCTCCGACCACATGGCCTAGCCCGTTGGCCCGAGCCACGTCGATACCGCGATGGATCGAGGCGATCCAGGCGGCACAGGAGAATGGCCGGACTACACCCGTGGTGCCCAGAATCGACAGCCCGCCGACGATCCCCAGACGCCCGTTCCAGGTGCGTGTCGCAATCTCGGCGCCGCCAGGGACAGAGACAGTGACGTCATAGGCGGGAGAACCGAGGATCTCCTCCAGCACCGCTGCAATCATCTGGCGCGGGACCGGATTGATCGCAGGCTCGCCGACACCGATCGGCAGGCCGGGTTTTGTAACGGTGCCGACACCGTCTCCGGCATGAAAGCGCAGGCCCGGCGCGCCGCTGGCGACGCGGGTGAGCACCGTGACACCATGGGTCACATCAGGATCGTCGCCAGCATCCTTGACCACCCCGGCCTCGGCCCAACCCGGGCCATTTGAGCGATCCACCAGCTCGAAACAAGGCTCCTCGCCGCGGGGCAGGGTGAGGGTGACCTCGGCGGGCCCGGTCCCGTCGCGCAATGCATGGGCTGCCCCCACCGCTGCGGCCGTCGCGCAGGCGCCTGTCGTCCATCCCCGGCGGAGTTTGGTCGGATCCTCCATCGCAATGACATTAGGGCCCATGGCCAGAGCATCGCAATCGCCCCCTGCGATTTCTCCACGATGCCTCCGCCCACCCCCACCCACCCCCCGGTGCGCAGAGGCATCGTGGAGAAATCGCAGGGGCACTAATCAGCGCGTGCAGCTCAA
>JBCDKL010000073.1:0-12151 GCA_038746695.1 Pseudomonadota bacterium
GGTGCGATCGTGATCTATTTCGTGCGCAACTACATCGCCAAGGGCTTTGCCCTGGGGCGGGTGTGATGCGGCTCTGGGTGCCTCTTGTGCTGCTGTTGCCCGCCGAGGCGTTGGCGCAGAACAGCTGGGGCCAGGCGGCCGCGCCCGAGCCGGAAGGCTTCGATTGGACCGCGCCGATCTCGGCCGGATTCTGGATGGCCTGGACCAATGCGACGGCGGCCTTCTTTGTCTTCGTCTTCTGCGCGATCCTGCTTATGGGGTTGCGCGAATTCTTCCGGCCGGGCGGGCATCCTCGGTTCGGGGTTCTGGGCATAGAGACGACGCGGGGGGACCGCTTATTCATCACGCTGCTCGGGAGCGCGTTCTTGTTTCTCGGCTGGCTCGGCATCGTTGGGACGCCGCTTTGGGGGTTCTTGGCCTTGGCGGCGCTATGGGCTGTGTTCGTTTTCTGGAAAGTGTGAGCCGGGCTAGAATGCATGCGCGTGCCGCGCATACGTGGTGCATCAGCCCCCTCCCAAACCCTCCCCCGTGGCCAGGGGAGGGCTGGCTGGTTGCCAGGTTTGGATTAAAATTCCCATGATTGGCTGCTTTGCATCGTATTCTTCATCTCTGGCGGAGAAGATAGGTCCGGAAGCCGAGGAGATATGGCGTGGCGAGCTGGGCGATTGCGACGACCTGCCGGGAATGTGTTGAGGTGGTGCTGGCATTCGTGGCGCATCATCTCGAAGCCGGTGTGGGCGAGATCCATCTTTTCTTCGATGACCCGGACGATCCGGCATATGACTGGGTCGCCGGGGTGGAGCGAGTGTCGGCCCATCGCTGCGATGCCGCGCATTGGGCTGCCTTGCAGGGCGGCCGGCCCGAGCGGCATCAGCGGCGCCAGAGCGAGAACGCGGCTCGGGCAAAAGCAGCGACTAGTTGCGCCTGGATCGGGCATATCGATATCGATGAGTTTATCGATAATGTGGGGCCTTTCTCGGAGGTTCTTGATCGGGTGGCGCCTGAGGCGGAGGCGCTGAGGCTTTATCCCTGCGAGCGGATCTTCACCAAGCCCCCACCGCGCGATGGCGTGGTGTTCGAAGGGATGTTCAAGCGCCGGATGCCGCAGCGCCTGGCTCGGCAGATCTTTGGCGCGCGTGGAGATCTGTTGCATCGTGGCTTTCAGGGCCATGCCAATGGCAAGACGTTTCTGCGCAGCGTGTCAGAGGCGAAGCTGCACATCCACAATGCGCGGCTGCCGGGGGGCAAGCCGGCCGTCTATGCCAAAGATAGCGGCGAGGATGCGCATCTTCTGCATTTCTTCCCCTTCGGCTATCCGGCATGGCGCGAGAAATACTCGCGCCGTATCTGCGTGCCAGGGGTGCTGGAGGGTCTGCATCCGCGCGAGCAGGAGAAATTTCGGCTGTATGCGGCGACGGAGGCGGCGGGCGAGGCGGCTGTTTGGGACCTGTTTCTCGAGCTTAGCTATTTCGACCGGCAGCGGCTGAGGCGACTGCGGGACGGGGGCTGCCTCCATCTGTCAGAGCTCGATCTGCGCGGCGCTGTCAGGCGGGTTTTCGGGCCAGAGGCGCCGCTGCCACTACAGGGGCCGCTGGACGACCCACCAGAAAAGCTGCTCGCAGACCTGCGCAAGCCGGGCTGGTTGACCTGGCTCCTTCCGCGCTGAATGATCCACAGGTTTTCTGTGGAGGGGTGCGATGGCGTTTTTCGATTTTGCCCGGGCGCTGCCGCGCTATTTCGGGATGGGGCGGGTGGTGGACCGGCTCGACCGGCGCAAGGAATTTCTGATCGATCCGTTCCGGGCCGAGATCTCAGGCGCACGGGTGCTGGATCTGGCCAGCCATGACGGGCGCTGGGCGCTGGCCTTTGCCGCGGCAGGCGCGCGCGAAGTGGTGGGGATAGAAGGCCGCGCCGAGCTGATTGCCGAATTCTCGGCATTCCCGGACAGCGCCGAGAAGGCAAATGTGCGGCTGATCAAGGATGATCTGGAACAGGCTGTCCGCGGCATGGCGGATGCGGGCGAGCGGTTCGACGTCATCGGCGTGTTTGGGATCTTCTATCACATCACGACCCATTACCGGCTGCTGGCCGATCTGAGGCGGCTTGAACCGGGGCTGGTGATCATCGACAGCGAATTCTTGAATCTGGAGGCACCGGTGATCGCGCTGCGCCGCGAGGACCCGTCACGGGATATGAACGCGCTGGCGCTGTTCGACGGCCAGCAGAAAGTGGTCAAGGGCGTGCCCAGCCGCCTGGCGATGGAGATGATGGCCGACACGCTGGGCTATCGGCTGGAATGGCTCGACTGGTCGCAGCTTCCGCGCAATCGCCGCCATGGGGTGCGGGACTACTTCCGCGAGGGCGAGATGACACGGGCAAGCTGCGTCTTGAGACCGCTCGAGCCCATGGTCTGACGCGTCGCTTCTGTTCTTGGGGTCTGCCGGTAGAGACGCTGCGGATGGCCTGTAAGCCGGGTTCTGTCCCGCCGCCGGGGCGGCATGGATGGCCATTCATCTGCGACGGCGGTCGCCCGCCGCCTGACGCGATCCACCCGGGAAACGGGGCGCGGGCCGCCCCCGGAGCGGCGGGGCCGCCCCTGGTTCCCCCTATCTGATCTTGCACCGGGTGGGGCTTGCCATGCCGCCTCTGTTGCCAGGGGCGCGGTGAGCTCTTACCTCGCCGTTTCACCCTTGCCGGAGCGTGCCCCGGCGGTCTGATTTCTGTGGCGCTTTCCCTGGGGTTGCCCCCGCCGGGCGTTACCCGGCACCCTGCCCGCGTGGTGCCCGGACTTTCCTCACCCAGAGCCAAGCGGCCCCGAGCGCGGCCATCCAGCCATCCGCAGCGGCCTTCGTCTAAGATGCAAGGCCCGCTCCGGTCAAGTCTCGGCTGAGAGCTGACAGGGCCAAGTCTCGGCCAGGCTTTCGAGATGGGCCACCGCGGCCGCGTCGGGCGCGGCCTCGCCCAGTTGCGGTAGGAAACGCATGCGGAACGCCTGCCAGACTGCCAGCGTCCCGGCGCACCAGCTCTCGCCATCCGGGCAGAGATAGCCGAAGCGCCGTGCCGCACGCTGGAACCTGGCGGCGGAGGCGGGCGCCTCTGCCTCTGCTGCCTCCGCGACCGGATCGCGCCAGACCGCGAGGCCCCGGCGCGCCAGGCGCCGCCAGTCGAATTTCCCACCCGGGTCCTGCTTGCGCCCCGGCGCCACGCAGGCATGGCCGACCACGCGTTCGGGCGGGATCTTGAAGCGCTCGATCAGATGGGCGAGCAGCGCCTCGAGCTGCGCCATCTGCGGCTCCGGGAAGGGCGTATAAGGCCCGCCGATCCCGGGGTTCACCAATTCGATCCCGATCGAATGCGAATTCACATCCTGCACCCCGCCCCAGGAGCTGACACCCGCATGCCAGGCCCGGTGGCGCGGTCGGACCAGTTTGACCCGCCGCCCGTCCTGATCGATCAGGTAATGGGCCGAGACCTCAGCCTCGGGATCGCAGAGACGGGCGATCGCGGCCTCGGCGCTTGCCATCCCTGTATAGTGCAGCACAACCATGTCCGGCTGGGTCACACCGCGCCGCTCGCCATAATTGGGCGAGGGATGATCGAGATGTCTGCTGCGCCAGATCATAGGCCCACCTTCGGCCAATTCTTCTCGGGATTCCATGGTTTTGACAAAACACACTTAACCTAGATGCGCGGCGGTGGTAGAGAGAGGTTGAACAGCTTCAGGCTTGGGGAGGCCGACGATGGCGGGCAAGGGTTTCACTGGCTGGAATTTCATCGCAGCGGCTATGGCGCTGGGCGTCACAGCCGGTCTGGCGGGCTGTGGGGTGGTCTATACCGCGCCCGGAGTGAATGACGGGGCGGTCTTCGGGTCGGCCTCCGATACGCAGTATGATGTGCAGGTGGTGAGCCTGTCGCCGGAAAGCGTGATCGCCGCAAATCTTGAGCCTTACGTGCCGCCGCGCCTGCCGCTCGCCTTCCAGCCGGGCGCCGCGGCCCAGGCGGCGAAATCGGTGGCCCCGGTCAGTCTCGCGCCTCTGCCAGCCCCCTCGGCGAAGTCGAGCCCTCGGCCCAATTTCATCGCCGAGCGGTTCCCGCCGCTGAGCGATCCGCAACCCTATCGCATCGGGATCGGCGATGTGGTGCTGTTCTCGATCAATACCGCGGCAACGCTTGAGGATCTGCCGGACCTGATCTCGGCCCAATCGAAACGCCAGGGCTTCATCGTCCAGGATGACGGGGCGGTCGCAGTGCCCGATGCGGGGCGGGTCCGGATTGCCGGGCTGACCCTCCAGGATGCCGAGGCCGAGATCTTCCAGGCGCTGATCACCGCCGGGATCGACCCGCAATTCACCCTTGAGATCGCCGAGTTCAATTCGCAGCGGGTCTCGGTCGGGGGCGAAGTGCGCAGCCCCGCCCTGGTGCCGATCGCGCTGAAACCCCTGCTCCTGCACGAGGCGATCCAGCTTGCCGGAGGGGTGGCGGCGATCGATCCGATGGTCGCAAGGGTGCAACTGATCCGGGGCGGCCAAGTCTATATGGTCGGGCTCGAGCGGTTCCAGACCGACCCCGCGGCACGGCGCATCGTGCTTCAGGATGGCGACAGTGTGTTCGTCGGTTCGGAATTCCGCGAGGAAGCCGCACAGCGTGCATTCCAGGAGCAGTTGCAGTTGCGCGGCCAGCAGATCCAGACCCAGCAATTCCTGCTGCAACGCGAACAATTGGCCGCCCAGATCTCCCAACAGCGCGCCCAAGCTGCCGAAAGCCGGCTGGCCGCCGAACGCGAGGTCTTCAAGGATCGGCTGGAATTGGGCGCCGTGGAGCGCGCCTATGCCTATGTCACTGGCGAGGTGCGCCAGACCAAGCGGGTGCCGCTGCCCTTCGAGCGCACGGCGAGCCTTGCGGATGCATTATTCGACGATGTGGTCCTGCAGATCCAATTCGCGGATTACGAGGAGATCTATGTGCTCCGCCCCGCGACCAGCCCGGCCGAGGCGGGCGGGATCACGGCCTATAATCTCGACGCGTCGAATGCGGTGAACCTGGCCCTGGCGGCTCAGTTCGAGTTGCGTCCGAACGATGTGATCTTCATTGCCGAACAGCCGATCACAAGCTGGAACCGGGTGATCAGCCAGGCGCTGCCGAACATTCTGCTGAGTGCGGCGAACGCAGCCAGCGGATTCTGATCTCACCAGGCAAGATGTCGATCCGCGGGCATCCTTGATGGCGCCACGGATCGCGTCCGGCGGATCAGTCGGTGGAGACGGAGAAAAAGCGGAGCTGATCGCCCTCTAGGCGCACCGCTGTCAGACGGTTCGAGAAATAGGCGCCGGTATCGACCGAGATCCGACCCTGATCCACCATCGGATCATCGACCACCGTATGGCCGTGGACCACCCAGATACCATCGCTGCGCATTTCTTCGAAAAACCGTGCATGGCCCCAGATCAGGGTCTCCTCATCCTGCGCCTTGATCGAGAGCGAGGGATTGGCGCCCGCATGGGCGAAGAGGATATTGCCGTTGCGATGCTGTGCAGGCAGCTTCTCGATAAAGTCCCGGTGAGGGCCCATCGCCGCCAGCAGCTCGTCGCGCGTCTGCGCCAGAGTGCCCGGTTGATGCACCGAACCATGGGTAGGTGTTCCATAGCTCATCAGCGTTTGCAGCCCGCCATGGCGCAGCCAGCGCGCCCCGGCTGAGGGATCGATCAGGAAATCCACCAGCATCTGCTCGTGATTGCCCATGATCGCGCTGGTTTCGATTTCGGGCCAGCCTTGCATGCTGCGCACGAACTCGACCACACCCTGCGAATCCTCGCCCCGGTCGATCAGATCGCCCAGAAACACCACCTGCGGCACACCGTCGAAATCGGCGGCGTCCTGCAGGATTTTATCGACCATTTCGCCCAGTAGATCCAAGCGTCCGTGAATGTCGCCGATCGCATAGATCCGGCCCTCGGCGGCCAGGGGCGCATCGAAAACCGCTTGGACCTTGGGTTGCCGGAATAATTTCAGCACTCTTGCCTCCACACGCGGGCCGTTTTGGCCGCCGCGTCCACCTTGCCCCGTGAAGGAGCACTATAGCCCGAAACGCAGCCAGGGCGAAGGGGCCAGCCGCGCGGCATTGAAACCGGTTATGGTGAGGGGAATCTTAACGCGCCGGATCCGTCTCGCGCGCCAATGCCAGCCAGCGGGCGAGCCTCTGCTCAGGCTCCGGGTTCAGCAGGACATCGGTGACCACGCAAATCGTGTCTGCCCCTGCGGCCCAGATCGCAGCGGCCCGTTCCACCGTCAACCCGCCAATGGCGACAAGCGGCAAAGGCGCGATTTGGGCTTTCCATTCGGTTACCCGCTCGGCCCCTTGGGGTGCCCATTTCATCTGCTTCAGGATGGTCGGGAAGACCGGGCCGAGCGCGATATAGGCGGGATCGACCGAGAGCCCACGGGCAAGTTCTGCGCCGTCATGGGTCGAGACGCCGAGGCGCAGGCCCCGGATCGCGTCGAGATCCGCGCCGTCCAGATCCTCCTGGCCGAGATGGATGAAGTCGCAGCCCTCCTCCAGCGCCAGCTCCCAATGGTCGTTGACGATCAACTGGCAGTCCGTGCCGCAGATCTCTCGCGCCGCGCGGATCTGTGCGCGGAGTTCCTCGCGCGGGCGGTCTTTTATCCGAAGCTGCACCAGTTCCAGCCCAAGCGGCACGAAACGCTCGAGCCAGCGCGCATCGTCGACGATCTGATAGAAGCGCGGCAGCGTCATCCAGAATGCCAGAACGGGGTGCCAGCGACCGGGGTGGAGGGTTCGGCCATATCGCGTGCCTCGATCGCGCCCGCCTCGAAGGCCCGCCGCCCGGCGGTGATCGCCTCGCCAAACGCCCTGGCCATGGCCACCGGGTCGCCCGCCTTGGCAACGGCTGTGTTCAGCAGGATCGCGTCAAAGCCGATCTCCATCGCCGCCGTCGCATGCGAGGGCAGGCCGAGACCTGCATCCACCACCAAGGGCACGCCCGGAAAATGCGCGCGCAGCGTGCGCAATTGATAGGGGTTGTTCAGCCCCCTGCCCGAGCCGATCGGCGCACCCCAGGGCATCAGCACCTCACAACCCACGGCCAAGAGCCGCTCGGCCACGATCAGATCGTCGGTCGTATAGGGGAAGACCTGGAAGCCCTGGCGGGTCAGCTCTCCCGCCGCCTCGACAAGGCCAAAGACATCGGGTTGCAACGTGTCGTCCTCGCCGATCACCTCGAGCTTGATCCAAGGCGTATCGAAGACTTCGCGGGCCATCTGAGCGGTGGTCACCGCCTCCTTCACCGATTTGCAGCCCGCGGTGTTGGGCAGCACGCGGGCGCCGGTCGCGCGGATCAGATCCCAGAACGCCGCGCCCTGACCGCTCGCCCCCTCGCGGCGCAGCGAAACAGTGACAATCTCGGCGCCAGAGGCGGCAATCGCCTCGGCCAGGATCGCGGGAGACGGATAGCCCGCGGTCCCCAGCATGAAGCGCGAGGCCACATCGATATCGTAGAACCTGGCCACTCAGCCCCCCTGCATCGGCGCCAGGATCTCGACCCGGTCGCCCTCGGCCAGTGAAGTGCCGGCCCGGTCGCTGCGCGGGGCGAATTCGCCGTTCAGGGCGGTGGCGACAACGCCGGCGTCATGGCCGAGCTCCTCGACCAAGGCGGCCAAGGTGCCAGCGGCAGTGTTATGCGCTGTGCCGTTGACGATGATCTGCATCCATCACCTCTGGGAACACGGCCCCGTCCAGGGCTGCCTCGGCCGCCCGGCGGGCCATGGCGGGCGCGCAGAGAAAACCGTGCCGGAACATCCCGTTGATATAGAGCGTCGGCCCGACCCAGCGCAAACGCGGCAGATTGTCGGGGAAGGCGGGGCGGGCATCGACGCCGATCTCGAGGATCTCCGCCTCTCCCAATGCGGGATGCAGCGCATAGGCGGCCCCCAAAAGCTCCAGCGCCGAGCGCACGGTGGCCCGGCCCCGCTCGGCGCTTTCGATCATGGTGGCACCGACCATGAAGACACCATTACCACGCGGCACGATGTAGAGTGGATAGCGGGGATGTAGCAGACGGACGGGACGCGAGAGCTTTATCTCCTGCGACCGGATCAGCAGCATCTCACCCTTCACGCCGCGCAGATCGGGAAGAGTATCGGCTGCGGCCAGCCCACGGGCATCAATGCGTAGATCGGCCTGCGTTTCGGGTGCGGCGATGCCGGTCTCGAACACCACCCCCATCCCCTCCAGCCGCTGGACCAGGGCAGGGAGAACCGAGCGCGGGTCCATATGCCCTTCGGCCGGGAAATGCAGCCCGCGGGCAAAGCGCGACAGGTCTGGTTCCAGATCGCCCGGCGCGACTTCCTGCCAGCCCTGGGTCATCCGGGCAAAGCGGCGCAAATCGGCGGCATCCCGCGGCGGGGCGACGACCAGAGTGCCGTTGAAGAAGGGTTCGGCCACTTCGCGCCAAAAGGCGATGCTCTCGCCGCCCAGCGCGCCGATCAAAGGTTCAGCCGCCTCCATCTCGCAGCCGGGCGCCAGCATGCCGCCCGCCCACCACGAGCAGCACTCCGCCCCGGGCCCGCCAGAGGCGGAGATCACCCGCACGGCACATCCGCGCGTCGCAAATGCATGGGCCGCGGTCAGCCCGACCACACCTGCGCCTACGATCTCTACGGTTTCAGCCTGCTGCGCCATCGCCTCTCGACATGTTGCGTACAGGCGGGGACAGGCGGAGCCATCCCTTCGCCGGCACGACCCGGATCAGGTTCGAAGGGTTCGGCCTGCGGGGGCCTTCACCGCCGCTGCCATCTCAGCCCATCAGGGCACCCCTTGGTTCTCCCTCTCAGCTAGAGCCTCGCCGCCACCATGTAAAGCGCCTACCCGGGCGCCGCGTGCCATGCTAACGAGAGAAAAAAGCGCTCTGCGGAAGAAGGAGACACCCATGAGCCTGCGCATCAATGACACCGCGCCCGATTTCACCGCCGACACGACCGAGGGAGAGATCCATTTCCATGACTGGATCGGCGAGGGCTATGCCGTGCTGTTCAGCCATCCCAAGGATTTCACCCCGGTCTGCACCACCGAACTTGGCACCATGGCCGGCATGAAGGCCGAGTTCGCCAAACGCAACGCCAAGATCATCGGCATCTCGGTCGACCCGGTCGAGGATCACAATCGCTGGAAGTCCGATATCGCGACCGCCACCGGCCATGATGTCAGCTATCCGATGATCGGCGATCCGGAACTGAAAGTCGCCAAGCTGTTCGATATGCTCCCCGCGGGTGAGAGCGCGGATGGCGCCCGTACTCCGGCCGACAATGCCACGGTGCGTTCGGTCTTCGTGATCGGACCGGACAAGAAGATCAAGCTCACCCTGACCTATCCGATGACCACGGGCCGAAACTTCGACGAGATCCTGCGGGCGATCGACTCGATCCAATTGACCGCGAAACATAAAGTGGCGACCCCGGCGAACTGGCAGCAAGGCGAGGACGTGATCATCACCCCCGCCGTCTCGAACGAGGAAGCCAGCGAGAAATTCGGCTCCTTCGAAACCGTCCTCCCCTATCTGCGCAAAACCAAACAGCCCGAGGGGTGACAACAAACGGGCCGGTTCTGCCAGAGGTGGAATCGGCCCGAATTTCTTTGCCAAATGCCCTTCATCGTTTTTAGAATTTCGATCTAAGGGGCGGATTAAAATCCAAAATTGAATTGAAGCAGTCAATTTGAAAGGGAAGTTATGCCAATCTTCACCACAGGCGCGGCCAGCGCAGCCGCTAGGCTTCCCAGGTGGTTCGCTGCGGATGGAGCGGATGGCACGATCACCGCCACTAACGGCAGCTATGCGATCAACTATCTGACGATCGCACGAAACTTCGACACTTAGATCGATGGCCAAGCGGTCGGAGATCTGACACTGAACAACGCAAATCTGACGGTACAGCCCGCAACGGCAGGGGTCTCGCCATCGTTGGCTGTTGGTGCTTCATCCTACGCGGATTTCGAGGCAACTGGGACGTTGAACATCCTTAATGGCTCGATCCTCGAGATCGCGAACAACACGTTAGCGAGCAGCGGTGGCGGATTGAGTGGCGGCTACGACAACATACTGATTGGCCAAGGCCTCGGCGGCACCGGCATCGCGACAGTGGATGGCAGCGGCTCGCAGCTTCTATTGACAGGTGGGGCCGCGCGGCTGACGGTCGGAGAAAGCGGCGGCAGCGGCACCGTCAACATCACGGATGGCGGCTTTGTCGGCACCTTCGATATCAATATAGGCGAGGGCTTGAACGCGGATTTCGCCGCCCAGAACCCTGTCGAGGTGACCCCTGCTTCCGTCGGGCGGCTGAATATCGACGGGACCGGCTCTGAACTGCGCATGTCGTCCGAGTTCGGTTTCTATGGCGCGAGTTATCTTGGCACAACCGGCTATGGCGACATCGGCCGCGGCGTGAACGGCCGGGGTTATCTCTCAATCACCAATGGTGGCAAAGTGTCGGTTGAGAACGAGGACGGTGTCACCGACAAGGCGTACTTTCGGTTTGCCCGGGACGATGGCTCCTATGGCTATGGTTTGGTCAGCGGCGCGGGCTCGACCTTAGAACTGAACCAGACAGGGCCGGCTGATACTGCGCCTTTCGAGGTCTTGATCGGGGCTCAGTTGCAGGTTGGCAGCGCCGGAGAAGGCAAGCTGGTCGTCGAGGACGGTGGCCAGGTCAATGTTCTCGGCGACCAGGCCACGCTCCTTATTGCACGCGGCAAGTTCGACGGGCTGGGCGCGACGGTCGTGAGCAACACCAAGGAGCAAAGCCAGCTCATTGTCCGCGATGGTGGGCGGGTCACGATCGACAGCGGCGATTTCGGTGGCAGCAAGCTCGTGGTGGCCGAGCGGGCGGACACGACAGGTGCGCTGATCATCCAGGGCGAGGACTCGATCGTCGAAGTGATCTCCGACATCAATCGAACCGATGGCGGCACCCGGGCCGCGACGATCGTCATCGCAGGCAGCGGAACCGGTGAACTGCTCGTCGAGGATGGCGGTCAGCTCATCCTGGATGGTTCGGATGACAGTACGCCGCTCTTCGAGATCGGAGGCGGCGCGAGAGATGGCTCGCAGACCCCGACAGGCAAAGCGGTGATTACCGGCACGGGGTCGTCGGTCACGATCCTCGGGACGAGCACTGAGACGCCGAACAGCTCGGGCGCGGTGTTCATCGGGCGGCGTGAGAACGCGGAAGGGGCGCTTGAGATCCTCGACGGAGCGCGATTCTCGAACGCACCAAGCAATTCAGACTTTCTGATTGCGAATGATCCTGGCTCGCGCGGGCAGGTGAAAGTCGATGGCGCGGGCTCGACGCTGGAGGCCGGGACGCGCCTTGGCATCGGTGTTGATATCGAGGATTTCGTCTTTCTCAGCGACGGTGGCGGAGAAGGGCTTTTGACCATCTCAGACGGTGGCCGCGTGACCGCGGGAACTGTGACGGTCGGGCGCAATGGGGTTCTGGATGCGGATGGCACTCTGACAGGCGATCTCGAACTCTTCGGCGAGCTTGCGATTGGCGATGACACGGTCGGCACCGCAGATCTTCAGGGCAAGCTGACGATCAATGCGGGGGCGGTGATCTCCTTCGATGTGGACGGGTTCGCGACCGGTCAGGCGGATTTGCTGCGCCTTGCGGGCGATGCCGAGATCGATCTCCGCCGAACCCTGATCGATTTGGATCTCGCCGGAGATTTGGCTGTCTCGGTCGGCGATGAGGTGGCGTTGGTTGAGGCGACTGGTACCCTGAGTGCCACAGACCGCTTCGTCTATGACCGCGACCGGGGGCTGGAGTTCCTGCTGACCCAGAAGGGCGACCAACTGGTCCTTGTGGCGCAGGAGGCTTCCGAGGCCCCGGCACTCGGCACCAATGGTGACGACACGCTGATCGGCACAGCCGATGCTGACACTCTGTTCGGGGGCTCAGGCGAGGATCTGCTGCGAGGGCTGGGCGGCGACGATCTCTTGTTCGGAGGAGCCGGGGCCGACAGTCTCGACGGCGGGTCCGGCACCGATATCGCCAGCTATAACCGAGCGGCAGCCCGGGTGCAGGTCGATCTCCAGGGCACCACTTTTACCACCGGCGAAGCGGTCGGCGACACTTTCACCGA
>JBCDKL010000074.1:0-12033 GCA_038746695.1 Pseudomonadota bacterium
CCGCCGGTGACGAAAAGCGTATCCAGCCCAAAATCGCAGCCGCCCTTCACATCGGTGGCCGGTCCGTCGCCGATCGCCAGCACCCGTTCTGGCGCAATCGCGCGGCCGGAGACCTCTTCCAGCACTTCCAGAGAACGCTCGTAGATCGGCGCATGGGGTTTGCCGAAATAGACCACCTCGCCACCAATCCTGGCATATCGCTCGGCCAAAGCACCGGCGCACCAGAACCTCTCATGCCCGCGATCGACCACGATATCGGGATTGGCGCAGAGCATCTTGAGGCCAAGCGCCTTCAAATCCGCCAGCCGCGCGTCGTAATCCTCCAACCCCTCGGTAAATTCATCGACCAAACCGGTGCAGAGGATCGCGCTGGCCTCCTCGGCGGGATAACGCTGAAGCCCCGGCCCCTCCAGCATATGCCTGTCGCGATCTGGCCCCAGATAGAAAAAGCGATCGCCCCAGCGTCCTGACGTAAGCGCGGCCTGGCAAGCCGCACCGGACGAGACGATGGCATGATAGCTTTCGGGCGGAGCGCCGATCTTGTCGAGAAACGCCTGGACCTGATCCGCCGGGCGCGGCGCATTGGTCAGCAGGATCACAGTCTTGCCCGCATCCTTCACTGCCTGGCACGCAGAAACCGCGGCGTGATAGGGGCGGATGCCGTCGTGATAACACCCCCACAGATCGCAGAGTATCGCATCATACCGGTCCGAGATCTCGTCCAGTTCTTGGATGATCGTGCAGGACATCTCAGACTCTCGATTGCGGAGGGTGGCGCGACCACCCTTGGGCTTCTCAGGCTGGGCGATACCGCCCCAGGGCCCAGCGATCAAGCCTGGCGGCGCCAAAGACGGCGGAGAACAAGAAAGCCCCGATATGCCCGCTCCAACACGAAGCGCCCGGGAGGATGGTCGACCAACCGACCGAACCAGCGGGTGGCGGGGATGGCACGCCAGAGCGCGATGAAGCCCTCGGCACCGCTGGCATAGATATGATCGCCCCGCTCGACAGTGAACCGGCTGAGAAGTGCTTGCCGGTTCAGGCCAGGGGGCACCGGTTCGCTGTCGATATCGACCCAGTCGATAGCCTCCGCACCGCGGCGGGTCTGGTACCATGCGATTTCGCGGCGGCAGATCGGGCAGCCGCCATCGAAGAACACGCGGCGCGCTGCCCGCTTGTGGATCTGCAGGTCTGGTCGACCGGCGTTGCTGGCGGAGGCTGGCATTGTCTGGCTCATGGTTAGCGACATATGGCGGGATCGGGACCTGCCAAGGGAGACAAAATGACCGATCCGACGATCAGATGGATGCCGGGTGTGCCGCTGGCGGCGCGCTGGCTGGGACTTTCGGGCCTGATCCCTTTTGCTGGGCTGGCATTGCTGGCGCTGAACGGGATGGACTGGGCGGGGCTCGCATTGCTCGGCTACGGCGTGGCGATCCTGTCTTTCATGGGCGGCTGCCGGTGGGGATTTGCAGCGGCGGGTCTCGGCGAAGGGGCGGATTGGCGGCCATTGGCAATCTCGGTCCTCCCCTGCCTCTATGCCTGGGCTGTCGTCTGGATGCCCTTCCCGTTTGGCTTCTTCGGACTGGCGCTGGGGTTCATTCTGCTGTTCGCCGCGGATCTGAGCCTCAGCCGCGCGGGCGGCGCGCCTGCTTGGTGGCCCGCACTTCGCCTACCACTCAGTATCGGCGCGGCGGGCAGCCTTACGCTGGCCGGGTTTGCCTGAATTCAGCCGTCCAGCCGCGTCACCGTCCAGCCTTGGTCGCGGAGAAGCCTGACCAGGCCGCTCTCCCCCGGTAAATGCAAAGCGCCAACAGCGACGAAAGCATTACCGCCCTCCAGCGCCGGGATCAGCCGGTCGAGCCAGGCGATATTGCGCTTGGTCAGCGCGCTCTCGAAGAATCGGTCGGTCATCTCGCGGGCGCGGTCGAACCCCTGCTGCTCGGCTTGCCAGATCCCAAATTCCGCAATCGCCATGATCTCGCCGCTTTGGTAAAGGCCGAGCCGGGTACGGCGCTGATCTTCCTCTCCGCCGAGATTGCGGCCGTAATCGGCCAGCATGTCGAGCAGATCTCGATCCGACATGTCCTCGATCCCGGCCAACGACTGCTCATAGGTCTCGAGCCCAGCTTCAACGATGCCGCGATCCACGGCAAACTGCGCGAGGCGTTGATCGAGGCTTTGCTCACCGGCCTGGAGAGCGCGGATTTCGCAGGCGGGAAAGCCCAGCAGTGCAACCAGCATCCAGCTGCGCATTTGCTCGGCGGCCTGGAAGGGGATGCCGCGCGACTCGAGCGCCTGGGCGATCAGATCGCGCTGATCCTCGGACAGCCGTTCAGAGAGCGGCGGCTGGCTCATATCGAACACGATCTCCAGCGGGCGCGCGGCGATATCGGCCTGCATACGCGCCTCCTCTGCCAGGCTGAGTTCGAACCAGGCGCTGTCCGAGGCCGCGAGTCGATCCCAGATCTCGGCTCCAATCAACTGATGCGCCTCGGTATCGTGGAATGTGCCAAACAGATGCGAAGGGGCGATGCCCGGTTTCTCGATCCGCCAGAACTTGCCCGATGCATTCGGGGCCTGCGCCGCGCGGGCAAAGATCTCTTGGTGGCCCACCGGGTTGTCGGCTGCCAGACCGGGCATGAGATCGCTGCCGCCACAGGCCGCGTGCAGCGCCCCGGGGATGAGGACGAATGCCATAAGAACCAGCCAAAGACGCGCGAAACGGTGGGCCATGAATTTCTCTCCAGGATCGAAATCAGATGCCCTGCAATAAATCACCCAAGCGGTTTTCGGCAAATCTTGACAACGCATTTGAGCGCGGCTATCTCGCGCACGTCCGCTGTTAGCACTCGTCGTTTGAGAGTGACAAGGGCGGGAATTCATCCCTCTCCGGCCTACCCAGGGTTGGTCGGTGACTTGGAAACCGCAACAACTGAAAACGCAACCAAGGAGCGCTTCCATGAACTTCACTCCTCTGCACGACCGTGTCCTGGTCCGCCGTATCGAGTCCGACGAGAAAACTGCGGGCGGGCTGATCATTCCCGACAGTGCCAAGGAAAAACCGCAGGAAGGCGAGATCGTCTCCGTGGGCGCCGGCGCCCGCGACGATGACGGCGAGCGGATCGCGCTGGATGTCAAAGCCGGCGACCGGATCCTGTTCGGCAAATGGTCGGGCACCGAGATCAAGATCGACGGCGAAGAGCTGCTGATCATGAAAGAAAGCGACATTCTGGGCATTCTCTCGGGCGACGCGGAAGCAAAAGCGGCCTGAACGCCCGCCGAGATCATTCCCTTTCCAAAGACGAACCTCTGACAGGAGCAACCAAAGATGGCTGCAAAAGACGTCAAATTCGACACCTCCGCCCGCGACGCGATGCTCAAAGGTGTCAACATCCTGGCCGACGCCGTGAAAGTGACCCTGGGCCCGAAAGGCCGCAACGTGGTCCTGGACAAATCCTTCGGCGCCCCGCGGATCACCAAAGACGGTGTGACCGTTGCCAAGGAAATCGAACTTGAAAACAAGTTCGAGAACATGGGCGCTCAAATGGTCCGCGAAGTGGCCAGCCGCACCAATGACGAAGCCGGAGACGGCACCACCACCGCCACCGTTTTGGCTCAATCCATCGTTCGCGAAGGCGCCAAACAAGTCGCCGCCGGTCTGAACCCGATGGATCTGAAGCGCGGCGTCGATCTGGCCGTGGCCAAGCTGGTCCAAGGCATCAAGGATATGTCGCGCCCGGTCGGTGACAGCGACGAGGTCGCGAAAGTCGGCACCATCTCGGCCAATGGTGAAGCCGAGATCGGCCGCCAAATCGCCGATGCGATGCAGAAGGTCGGCAATGAAGGCGTGATCACCGTCGAGGAAAACAAAGGCCTCGACACCGAGACCGAAGTGGTCGAGGGGATGCAATTCGATCGCGGCTATCTCAGCCCCTATTTCATCACCAACTCGGACAAGATGATTGCGGAGCTCGAAGACTGCATGATTCTGCTCCACGAGAAGAAACTGTCCTCGCTGCAACCGATGGTGCCGCTGCTGGAAGCCGTGATTCAGTCCTCGAAGCCGCTGCTGATCGTGGCAGAGGATGTGGAAGGCGAGGCGCTGGCCACTCTGGTCGTCAACAAGCTGCGCGGCGGTCTGAAAATCGCGGCAGTGAAGGCGCCGGGCTTCGGTGACCGCCGCAAGGCGATGCTGCAGGATCTGGCGATCCTGACCGGCGGCCAGGTGATCTCGGAAGATCTGGGCATGAAGCTGGAGAGCGTGACAGTCGACATGCTCGGCCAGGCCAAGAAAGTTCAGATCACCAAGGACGAGACCACCGTGGTCGACGGCGCTGGCGAAAAGGGCGAGATCGAAGCTCGTGTCGCGCAGATCCGCCAGCAGATCGAGGAAACCTCGTCGGATTACGACCGCGAGAAGCTGCAAGAGCGTCTGGCAAAACTCGCCGGCGGTGTTGCCGTGATCCGCGTTGGCGGGGCCACGGAAGTCGAGGTGAAAGAGCGCAAAGACCGTGTCGATGACGCGCTGAACGCCACCCGCGCTGCGGTACAGGAAGGCGTGGTGCCGGGCGGCGGTGTTGCTCTGATCCATGCTTCGAAAGCCCTGGGCGATCTGAAGGGTGACAATCCCGATCAGGATGCTGGTATCGCGATCATCAAACGGGCGATCCAGGCACCGCTGCGTCAGATCGCCGAGAATGCGGGCGTCGACGGGGCCGTGGTCGCCGGCAAGGTGATGGAGAACGGCGAGATGAGCTTTGGCTTCGACGCGCAGAGCGAAGAGTATGGCGACATGCTCAAGTTCGGTGTTATCGATCCTGCCAAAGTTGTGCGGACCGCTCTGGAAGATGCGGCCTCGGTCGCGGGTCTGCTGATCACGACAGAAGCGATGGTCGCCGATAAGCCCGAGCCGAAAGGTGCTGCTCCGGCCGGTGGCGGCATGCCCGACATGGGCGGCATGGGCGGCATGATGTGATCAGCCGCAAGAGCTGACGAGGGACAGAAGGGCCGCCTTTCGGGGCGGCCCTTTTTCATGGTGCGCGCGAGATTGTGCGAGCGAGGTTAAGTGCGTTCGCCCTGACGGGCTCACATGCCTTTTGTTGCGCGTCTCCTCCGGAGCCGCTCGTGGTGCCTGGCTTAGCCGTCGTACTCCGATACTTGGTGGGTCGCTTTTGCGAGCCAAGCGGGATTGATCTCGACGCCCCAGCCCGGGATGTCGGGGACTTGGGCCTTTCCGTCCTCGATACGGAACGGATCGCCGAGGAAGAGCCCCTGCTGCCACGGATAATAATCCGGCCCTTCGATTGAGATTTCCAGATATTTGCCCGCGTTCGGGATGGCTCGTAGCGCATGCATGGTGCAGATCGTGACCAAGGAGAGATTGGCGGCATGCGGGGTGCAGGGCAGGCCTGCCTCGTCGGCCATCGCAGCCACGCGGAGGAAACGGCTGAGCCCGCCCATATACATTACATCCGGCTGCACGATATCGACGGCGCGCATCTCGATCATCAAGCGCCAGATTGCGAGATCGCAATCCTGTTCGCCGCCGGTTATATCGAGATCGAGCGCTTCGGTGACCTGTTTCGTCTGGGCCAATTCCCAATAGGGGCAGGGTTCTTCGAAATGGGAGATGCCTTCGGCTTCGAGCATCTTGCCCACTTCGATCGCGCGGGCGGGCGAGAAACCGGAATTGCCATCGACTAGTTTTGCCACTCTGTCGCCAAGCGCGCGCGAGACGGTCGGGACCACCGCCTCGGTCCGGCCCGGCCATTCATCGACATCGCGGCCGCATTCGGCACCGACCCGCCATTTGAAGGCATCGAAGCCCTGTTCATCGCGCAAGCGGCACAGCCTGTCGGCCTCCTCCTCCGGCGTGATATCGCGGCGCATCGAGGAGGCATAAGCGCGCAAAGTGCCGGGACTGCCGCCGATCAGGCTTGCGACAGGGCGCCCGGCGCGGCGCCCCTTCAGATCCCAGAGCGCCGTATCCAGCCCCGCCAGCGCGCGGCAGCGATGGGAGCCTGGGAACTTATGCTCGCGTTCCTCGACCAGGCGGATCAGAGCCGGAATGTCATCCTCCGGTTCTCCCAGCACATGGCAGGCGACCTGGCGGTGGAAGATTTGCGCGGTGATGTCGGCGTGATAGGTCGAGCACTGCCCCCAGCCGGTCGCCCCATCCTCGGCGGTGACCCGAATGAAACAGACGAACGGGTCGGTGAAGGTTTCGAGCTTTTGGATCCGCATCACGCCTCCGCCAGGATCAGATCCGCAGCACGGTCGGCGACCATCAGGGTCGGTGCATTGGTGTTTGCCGAGGTGATGTTGGGAAAGATCGAGGCATCCACCACGCGCAGCCCATCCACTCCATGGACCCGCAGCGTGGCATCTACCGCGCCGCCGCGCTCTTCCGGCGCCATCCGGCATGTGCCGCAGGCATGGAAGACCGATCCGGACCGGGCGCGGAAATCGGCTAGGATCTCCTCATCAGAGGCGCCAATCGGCGAAAACCCATTCTCGCCGGCGATAAGGCTTTGCAGCGCGGAGGTCTCGAGCAGCCGGGCCGAGAGGCGGCCGCAGGCGATCACCGCTGCGCGATCCTCCTCGGTCTCAAGATAACTCGGCACGATCATCGGGCCGTCCGAGAGGTCTGGCCCCGCCAAATGCACATGGCCCCGGCTGGTCGGACGGCAGGGATTGAAGCCCAGGATAAAGCCGGGCCAGGGATCGGGCCGCAACAGAGGGCGGCGGTTGCGATAGGTCGTCGAGTAGCTGAGCGGATTGAAGTAAAGTTGTATATCGGCGCGGTTGGCGCCGGGATGGCTGCGCACCAGCCCGCCCATCTGATTGACGCTGAGCCCCAGCGGGCCGCGGCGACCGAAGAGATAGCGCAGCCCGGCACGGAGCTGGCCGAGCTTGGTGCCGAGCTCTTGGTTCAGGGTCGGCTCATGGGCGCGGAACATATAGTCGATACCGATGTGATCCTGCAGCCCGGCGCCAATGGCGGGGTTCTCGCGCACCGGTGCGATGCCGAGCATGGCCAACAGATCCCCCGGCCCGATGCCCGAGCGTTGCAGGATCAGCGGCGAATGCACCGCACCGGCCGAGAGGATCACCTGGCCCGCCGCCACCTGATGCGTCTCACCCCGCCAATGATAGCTTAAAGCATTGGCAGTGCGCGCCTCGAACAGGATCCGCTCGGCCTGGGCATGGCGACGAAGCACCAGATTGCGCCGTGCAAGGGCGGGACGCAGGAACGCCGTCGCCGCCGAGCAGCGCAGCCCGCCTTCGACCGTGAGGTGATAGGGGCCGATCCCCTCGCCAAAAATCGCCGCTTTGGGATCGACGCGGGGGAGGTCTAAATCCTGGGCAGCGGCATAATAGTGGCGGCGGATCGGGTGGAAATCGCGCTCGCAATCGCTGACCGCCATCGGGCCCGAGCCGGTCTGGCTGCCATCGCCGGCGATCTGACGCTCCAGCCGCTCGAAGATCGGGAGAAGCGAGGCCCAATCCCAACCGGCATAGCCCGCCTCAGCCCAATCATCGAAATCCCCTGGAAGGCCACGGAAATAGACTAAACCGTTGATTGAACTTGACCCTCCCACAACCTTGCCCCTAGGCCAATAGATCTTTCGGCCGTCAAGCGAGGGCACGGATTCGGTGTGGAGGCCCCAGTTCACAGCCGGGTCGTGGAAGCATTTGCCATAGCCGATCGGCAGCCGGATCCAGGCACGCCGGTCGCGTACACCCGCCTCGAGCAACAGGACCCGGTGGCGCCCGCTGCGGCTCAGCCGCTCGGCCAGCACGCATCCCGCGGATCCGGCGCCGATAATGACGAAATCGAACTGCTCCATAACCGCCCCGGTCTGCGTTTTCGCCCGTATCGATCAGCGAATCGCTCTTGTCCAGATGCTTTGCGCCGGGACATGGATTTTGCCGTGGATCGGCCGGATTGTCCCTGAATGAGGCGGGAATTCTCAAGATTCTCGGCCATGACACAAAAAGGTTTGCCTCATTTCCGCTCGATTGTGTCTACAATTTGATCACCAGAGTGAGTGTGGGGTCATTGATGACTACCGATGTGTTCCGTAGCGTTGTTATTCCCAGCGTCGAGCAGGTGCCCCTGCTCGAGGTCACGCAGGATGTCGAAACCGACGGCCTGCTTCTGCAAGCCAGTTACGAAGTGCAGCAGATCGTCCTGACCGAGTTCGATCGGCGGCTTTCGAATCATTTGGCTGCGGTTCGGGGCGAGGGGTTTCCCACGATTTCCTTGACGGTCACGATCACCGATCCCGCGACCGGTAAGCATTGGATGCCCATCGACCAGCAGCATTTCCGCTCGCTGCCCCATGCGCTCAAGCATATCGCCGAGTTCGCGCTCGGCAGTCACGAGCGGTGTGCCATCAAGATCTTCGCGCGGGCGCGCAGGCTGGCGGGCAGCCAGGCCTTTGGCAGGCCCGATATCCTGACCCGGGCCAAAGCCTCGGCTCTCACAGCAGCAATTGCCTTCTGCGACATGCTGGGAGAAGTGGAGTTCCTGCACATCACCGGGCATTTCTCGTCGATCGTCATGCAGCCGACCGATCAGTCGATGGGGCCCGTCGTCGTAGATCTCGAACGTGGCGCGATCACCTTCCCAAGCGAGGTTTCGGGCCCCGGCGTGGTCTGCGCGCTTTTCAATCCCACCCAGCAGATCGGGCAGGACCGCGAGGCCAGCGGCTACATCAGCCAGTTGCACCACCATCTCGCCCTGGCAAAGGAGCAGGCGATCTGGGGCTTCCGGCTTGCTGCCGAGGAGCGGATCATCGGCTTCGACAAGGCGCTCGCAGGTCAGCCGCTGACCGAATATCGCCTGACCGCGGCGGAGACCCTGGTCACCCGGCTGCGCGCCGGGCTGGGCGACAGTCTGCTGGGCCTGTCAGAGCAGGCGCAGATCACCGCACTGGGCTGGGCGTCGCTGATCCAGCGCGCGAAAGAGCGCGCCGCAATGCTCGAGAACAACGCCAAACCCGCCCCCCAGGGCAACGAGAAGAAGCAATCCTCGCCCTTCCGCCTGATCACCAGCGAATAGTCCTCGCGGCCCCAGGGCCCGTCTGCGCCTTCTGACCGGCGGCTGGGCCCTTCGGCGGCGGTGCGCGTTTTTTCCCAAACACCCGCTGTGGAGCCGGGCACGCGACCGACCCGCTCGCGCTCGATCACCGGCAGTGGTGGCCTCGCCGCCGCCAGCCCCCTTGCGCCGCTGGGTTCGGCGGGGCTAACCAGCCTCGATGGAACGCGAATTGATCGAGATCGCGGAAGCGGTGCGCCCCCTGGCCCGCCAGGGCAAGGTCGCGCAATACATCCCGGCGCTGGCGCGGGTGGATCCCGAGGCCTTCGCCCTGGTGCTGATCACCGCCGATGGCAAGACCTATACCGTGGGTGCTGCGGATCAGCCCTTCTCGATCCAATCGATCTCCAAGCTGTTCGCATTGTCTCTGGCCATGGAGCTGGTGGGCGACCCGCTCTGGCAGAAGGTGGGGCGCGAGCCGTCCGGCATGCGGTTCAACTCGCTGATCCAGCTGGAGACCGACAAGGGCCCGCCGCGCAATCCCTTCATCAATGCGGGCGCCATCGCGGTGACCGATGCGCTGCTGAGCACCACGTCCGACTATCCCGGCGCCCTGGTCGACGAGCTGCGCCACCTTTCGGGCGCGCCGGAGATCGCAATCGATCCGGAAGTGCATGCCTCCGAGATCCGCACCGGAGATCTCAACCGCGCCATGGCCTATGTGCTGCGCGCCCATAAGGTGCTGGAGAACGATCCGGTCGCGGTGACCGAAGCCTATTTCGGCGCCTGCGCCATCGCCATGTCGGCCATTCAACTGACCCGCGCGGCGATGTTCCTGGTCACCCCGCAACAGGGCTCGGCCCGCTGTGCCGAAGGCCGCCATGCGCAGAGGATCCGGGCGATCATGCGCACCTGCGGGCTTTACGACCAGTCGGGCGAGTTCGCCTTCCATGTCGGCCTGCCGGGCAAAAGCGGGGTGGGCGGCGGTGTCCTGGTGGTGCAGCCCGATGCCTTCGCCGCCTGCGCCTGGTCTCCGCCCCTGGACCGCTATGGCAATTCGGTGGCCGGGCAGGCGGCACTTCAGCATCTGGCCCGCTTGGTTTGCTGATCCGCCCCCTGCGGCAATGCTGGGGTTTCGCGGCGCGGGCCAGGGGCGTAGTCTGCCCCAGTTGCCATTCAGGAGGCCGACATGCCCAACGATCAGCTCACCAACAGCCAGATGCGCGATATCGAGGCGCTGCTTCATCCCTATACAAATGCCGGCACCCATCGCCAGATCGGCGCCCATCTGATCGACCGGGGCGAGGGTGTCTATGTCTATGACGAGTCTGGCAAAAGATATATCGAGGGGATGGCGGGCCTGTGGTGCGCGGGGCTGGGTTTCGGCGATGCCGAGTTGATCGAGACTGCTCAGGAACAGCTTGCCAAGCTGCCTTACTACCATCTCTTCGGCGGGCGCACCCACGAACCGGCGATCGAGCTGGCCGAGAAGATCAAGGATCTCTATCCGGTGCCGATGGCCCGGGTCTTCTATTGCTCCAGCGGGTCCGAGGCGAATGACACCCAGGTCAAGCTGGCCTGGTACATGATGAACGCCCGCGGCACGCCCGAGCGCAAGAAGATCATCTCGCGCAAGAAGGGCTATCACGGTGTGACGCTGGTTTCGGCCTCGATGACCGGGCTGCCGATCAACCATGGCTCGTTCAACCTGCCATTCGATTTCGTCAAGCACACCACCACGCCGCATTATTGGCGCGAGGGCCGCGATGGCGAGACCGAGGCCGAGTTCGCCCAGCGCTGCGCCGACGATCTCGAGGCGCTGATCCTGGCGGAGGGGCCCGAGACCGTGGCCGCCTTCATCGCCGAGCCGGTGATGGGGGCCGGCGGGGTGATCGTGCCACCCGAGGGGTATTTCGCCGCGATCGGCAAGGTATTGGCGAAATACGATATTCTGTTCATCGATGACGAGGTGATCTGCGGATTCGGGCGCACCGGCGATTGGTTCGGCGCGACCACGCAGGGAATGGCCGACGCGGCGCGGGCGCCGAGCTCGGTCTCGATGGCCAAGCAGTTGACCGGGGCCTATGCGCCGCTATCCTCCGTGGCGCTGAATGCCGAGATGGCCGAGGCGATCGAGGCGGAAAGCGCCCGCCACCCGGTGCTGGGCCATGGCTATACCTATGGCGGGCATCCGCTGGGCTGTGCGGTGGGGGTGAAGACGCTCGAGATCTATCAGCGGCGCAATATCACCGCCCATGTGCGAAGCGTGATGCCGCGCTTCGCCGAGCATCTGCAGAGGCTGGGCCAGCATCCGTTGGTGGGCGAGGCCAGGGTGGCGGGCCTGATGGGCGGGCTCGAGCTTTCGCCCGACCCCGACAGCGCGGCGATGTTCGCGCAACCGGGCAAGGTCGGCCCCCGCCTGGCAATGGAGCTCCTCCAACATGGCGTGATCCTGCGCGCAATCGGCGACACGCTGGCCGTCTGCCCGCCAATGGTGATCACCGAAGAGGAAATCGACGCCATGTTCGCCCCAGTCGAAACTGCGCTGGACGCCACGATGCACTGGGCCCGCGCCGAGGGACATCTGACCTGACCTCCCTCCAATCGGGAGAGGATCATCACGGAAAAGACAACACGGCCGTCCGAGCGATCCCTTTCCATGACGTTGGTGTGCTGGCTGAAATCTTCTCTGGACCAGGTGCCGAAGATCCGGCGAAGGCTGCCTTCACCGCATGGAAGTCTAAGAGCAAGTGCAGTCTGTGAAGAAGGTCGAGCGAGGTTGGACAGGGCGCTTCGCCCCGGCTCATAAGCCAGAGTGATCATCGAGGAGCGAGCTCACGCATTTGAGCAGGAATTCAGTGGATTGGCTGATAAAACAGAGCTTGAGATAATTGTATAGTCTTAGCGGTGAGCGACGTAGAAGAGTTGATCTCTCACTCTATTGATACGCTCAGCGGTAGTTACCCAGTTTTGGATGAACGGCTCTA
>JBCDKL010000075.1:0-11995 GCA_038746695.1 Pseudomonadota bacterium
GAGCAGGAACCCGTTGGCCCCGGGTGGCGACATTGCCTGACCTGCCAGGCTGAACGGATCGGCGGGATAGATCAGCGGCGCGATTGCCGCCAGGATCACCACACCGCCCAGAATTCCGAGCCCCAAAAGCGCCTGCCGATTTCGCGCGAACCGCTGCCAGAAATCGCCCATCACACCACCTCGATCCGCGGATCCAGGGTCGAGTAGACGATGTCGACCACCAGATTGACCGCGACCACCAGAAGGGCCGAGAGGAGGAAGATCCCCAAAAGCAGGTTCAGATCCCGGGCGAACAGCGCCTCGAAGGCCAGCATGCCAAGGCCCGGCCAGGCGAAGACCGATTCCACGATGACCGAGCCGCCGATCAGCGCGCCGACCTGGACGCCGGCCATGGTCACCACCGGCAAAAGCGCGTTGCGCAGCACATGGACGAAGACGATCCGGCGCTCGGTCACGCCCTTGGCCCGCGCGGTGGTCACATAATCCTGGCCGTATTGCTCCAGCATCGAGGCGCGCATCAGGCGAGTATAGAGCGCGAGGTAGAAGAGGCTGAGCGTGATCGTCGGCAGCACCAGATGCCGGGCAATATCGACCACCCTGTCCCAGCCCTCGTGGAAGGCCGCGATATTCTCCATGCCGGAGGTCGGGAACCAGCCGAGATTGAGCGAGAACACCACGATCAGCATCAGTCCGACCCAGAACAGCGGGGTCGCATAGGTGATCAGCGCGAAAATCGAGATCGCCGTGTCGCGCCAGGTGTTCAGCCCGGTCGCCGCGATCAGGCCCAACAAGATTCCAAAGCCGACGGCCAGAAGGATGGTCGAAACCATCAGCAACAGCGTCGGCACCATCCGGTCGAAAATCAGCTCGCTGACCGGCATTTCATGGCGGAAGGAATAGCCCAAATCGAACTGCACCACATTCCAGAGATATCGGGCAAGCTGCACCGGCAGCGGCTGATCGAGGCCGAATTTCGCACGCAGCTCGGCCATGTATTCCGGAGTGGCCGAGCCCGCCTCGCCCGCAAGCACGTCGACCGCATCGCCCTCGGCCAGTTGCAGCAGGAAGAAGTTCATCACCAGAATGGCGAAGATGATCGGCACCGCTTGCAGAAGCCGTTTGACGACATAGCGCAACCGGCGCGTGGTGTGTGACATGACCCCCTCCAGAACGATGCGCCGGCCCTGGTGGGCCGGCGCGATTGTCATGCGCTGATCACTCGTCCAGCCAGGCCCGGTCGAACGAGCCATAGGAGCCGAGCGCCGAGGTGTCGTGGTCCTTCAGCTTCTCGTTATAGACGGTCAGGAACTCCATCTCGAACAGGTTCACCACCGGCATGTCGTCGGCCAGGATCTGCTGGATCTCGCCATAGATCTCCGAGCGTTTGTCGGCATTGGCCTCCTGCGCACCGGCGGCCAAAAGATCGTCGAGCTTCGGGTTCGAGTAGCGGCTCGAATTCACGAAATGGGTGACCTGGCGGATCTGGTCAGTACCGTAATGGCGGTGAACGCCCAGCACCGGATCCGGCAGCTGGTAGAAATAGTTCACGTTCATCGCGAAGTCGTAATTGTGATAGACCCGCTTCAGCCAAGTCGGCACGTCTTCATAGCGCAACTCGAGATCGATCCCGATGGGTGCGAGGGCCTGTTTCATGTACTCGCCCGCCCGGCGCCAGTCTTCGCCATAGGGGATCAGGTCCAATACTGCCGTGGCCCGAACGCCGTCGCCATCGGCGGTGATCCCGGCAGCATCCAGCATCGCCTTGGCCGCTTCTATATCGGCATTGGCGACGTAGTTCGGCATCGGATCTTTGTAGAGACCTGTTGCGGCGAAATTGGATGACAGCGCCGAAGTCGCGGGTTTGCCATAACCGAACCAGATATTGTCGATCAGGAACTGCCGGTCGAGCGCCAGCGAGATCGCTTTGCGCATCGCCGGGTTGTTAAAGGGCGGCTCGGTCGTATCGAACTCGATCAGCGAGACCGGGTTGATCATCGCATACCCCTCGGTGGTCACCGAGAACCCGTCCATATCGCGCAGGCGCACCGCATCGATATTGGGGATCGCACCGAAGGCCCCATACATCACCTCGCCATTCTCCATGGCGGCGGTGCGTGTCGAGGCATCGGGGATGAAGCGGCCTACCACACGGTCGAGATAGGGCAGCCCCTCCTTCCAATAGTTCTCGTTCTTGTCGAGCCGAACATATTGGCCCTTCTTCCACTCGGTGAAGACGAACGGCCCGGTGCCGACTGGGTTGTTGGCCAAATCCGCATTGCGCGGGTCTTGTCCCTCCAGCAGGTGGCGCGGGACCATCGGGCTTTCATAGCCCGAAAGCGCGCGGAGCATGTAGGGGGCCGGGTTCTCGAGGTTGAAAACCGCGGTATGCGCATCCGGCGTGTCGATCGAGACGACTTCGCGGAACGAGTTCGGGCCGCGCGGATGGACCTTCTTGAGGACCTCCATCACCGTGTACTGCACATCGGCCGAGGTGAAGGGTTTGCCGTCATGCCAGCTCACATCTTGGCGAAGCTTGAAGATGACGGTCTTGCCATCCTCGCTGACCTCGTAGCTTTCAGCGAGATTTGGCACGATCGAGAGGTCAGGCGCATAATCCAAAAGCCCCTCATAGATCTTCGGCGCCACCAGCCCGATCGGGCCCGAGGTCGAGAGATAGGAGGCAAGCGAGGGTGGTTCGGGCTGGACCAGATAGACCAGGGTACCCCCGGCCTTCTGCGCCATCGCCCCAGTGGCGGCCAGCGCGAGGCCGGCGGCACTGAGAATGGCAGTGATGAGTGACTTCAGGCGCATGCGAGCTCTCCTTCTCTCTCTGCGTTTGCACAAATTCCAAGCGTCTGGCGCGACGCTGGCCTATTCGCACGGATGACGCAATGGAAACTGTGCCGGAATAGCGCAGTTGCCAGTCCGGGCTGGGCTTTGCGATGAAAGTCTGAGCAGAAACCTCAGAGCTGACGCGAGATCGGGCAGTCGGGTACAGCCCTTGCCATCGCATAAATGGAGGGCGTCAGAGATCCCCCCTGACGCCCAATCGCCCGTGCAAGTCGTGTGTGTGGAGAGAATGCTCGCCCGGACGATTGCGGGACCCTAGCGAGTTCTACCGCTCCGTTCTGTGATTATGGTCACAGGAGTATTGTGCCCTTTCGGGCTGTTTTGGGCAGCGATGTTCCAACCGCTGCCCGTTGCGACGCCTTAGCGCTGGGCGAGTTGGTCGTTCGCGGCGGTCAGGCGGGACCGATGTGTATCGAGCGCCGTCGTCTTCAGAGCTGTGGTCCCGAGCGCCGTCCCGGTGATCAGCACCTTCGCGCCAGCGCGGCGGAAAGTGAACCGGTCGCGAGTGCTGCCGTCTTCGGAGTTCAAGATCATCTGATGGCCTTGCCCGTCCGAGAGCAGGACGCGCCCCCGCAGCACCTCGCCCTCCGCACCACGGCGCAGGAGAGTTGTGAGCACGAACGCCCCGTCGACTTCGTTATAGGAGGCAATCGCCGTCGAGCCACCGATCTCGACCCAGGCGGGCTCGCCCGAGCGGTCCAGAACCGCGATATTTGGGGCAAACAGGTCCTCGGCCACCGCATTTGGCATGTGCGTGAACGTCAGAATTGCACTCAGAACGGTCGTAAACCCGACCCAGGTAAACAGCTTGCGCATGCCAACCTCTCAACTTCTCAACCTGCACCCTCGGCAGGAACGCTATGACTGCCCTGAAATCTGCGATGTGAAAATTATCACAAGATGAAGAAATAATGGTTAATCCGCGATAATTGCCGGGAAAATTTGGGATTGTCAGGGGAAGAGGAAGCGGAAGAATGTCGAAGCGAGCCAACCCGCAGCCAGGGCCACCGCGATGGAAAGCAGCCCATAAAGTGCTGCCTGCTCCTGCGCCATGGTGTAAATGAGCCGCTCCAGACCCACCTTACGGACATCGATCCCGGTCTCATGACTGTCGATCACTTGGCCCCCGCGCAGCAACAAAACCCGCGCCCGGTAATCGCCCTCGACCAATTGGGCGGGCAGGCGGATTCGGGTTTGGAAAAGGGTGTCTTCTGTGATCGTCACCCCGCCCGGGAGCTCAATATAGAGGCCTTTGTCGCGTTTCAGCCGGATCGCCGCGGTACGGTATTCCTCGGGATAGCGCCCGTCGGCCACATCGTCGATCAGCCGAACGGCATAATCCAATCCGACCTGATAGCGCTGGTCCTCGGTGTAGGAGATCACCTCGCGGAACGGGCGGTTGGTGGCGATGGCGAAGAAACTGGGGGCAGCATCGACCTGGACACCCGCGCCATTGATCCAGATCCCGAACTGCCGCTGCTTCTTCCGCACGGTGACCGGGCGCGACGGGCCGATCACCTGCACGATCACATCCAGCCCGCCCTCGGGCGCTGGCGCCTCGCGCTTCACGGCGCCATAGATGAAAAGCTCCGAGCCGTCGAAATCGGTGGTGATCGAGATCTGGTTCTGGCTGAGTGCGGCGACGACCTGTTCCTCGGCCGCAGCAGGCAGGGCGAGCAAGAGGAAGGTAAGCACGAGCCGGATCAATGTCCCGCCCCCCCGCCGAGGGTGAACAGTTCGTCAGGCGTGCGCACCAGATCCCAGGCGAGCTTTGCGCAGACCACCAGGACAAGCCCGGCCAGAAGGATACGCAATTGCTCGGCGCGCAAGCGCGGTCCGATCCGCACGCCGATCTGGGTTCCGATCACTCCTCCCACCAGTAGAAGAACCGCCAGAACCGCGTCGACCGTGTTGTTGTAGATCGCGTGCAGCAGCGTTGTTGCTCCAGTCACGAACATGATCTGGAACAGCGATGTGCCCACCACCACTGTGGTTGCCATGCCCAGAAGATAGATCATCGCCGGGACCATGATGAACCCGCCGCCCACCCCCATGATGGCGGCCAGAACGCCCACGGACATGCCGATCACAAAGGGTGGGATCGCCGAGATATAGAGCTTCGACTGCCTGAACCGCATCCGCATCGGCAAGCCCTGCACCCAGGAATGCTGCCGTCGTTTGGGCGGCGCACCGCGCTTGGTGCGCATCAGGGCACCCAGGCTCTCGACCATCATCAGCGCGCCGACGATGCCGAGGAAGACCACGTAGCAGAGCGAGACCAGAAGCTCGACCTGGCCTAACTGCCGGAGAAGCGAGAAGATCTGCACCCCGATGGCCGAGCCGACCAGACCGCCCGCGAGCAGAACCAACCCCATCTTGAAATCGACCGTGCGCCGCCGCCAATGCGCCAACACGCCCGAGAAGGACGAGGCGACGATCTGGTTGGCCTCGGTCGCCACCGCCACGGCCGGAGGAATACCGATCAGGATAAGAAGCGGGGTCATCAGGAAGCCACCGCCCACACCGAAAAGTCCCGAGAGGAGGCCGACACCGCCGCCCAGACCCATCAGGAGCAAGGCATTCACCGAGACCTCGGCGATCGGTAGGTAGATGTTCATGGCGCGGCAACAGGCAACATGCACCCGTTTACCCTTCGCGGATGCGAAACGCCAGAGCCACCCAGCCAGTGACAATGGGGCCAAGAAATTGGAACAGGTGGTCTCGGTTCAGGCTTGATTGGGATCGAGACCCATCTCGCGGATCTGTGGACGGGTATAACCAAGCGCCAACAGCAGCGCCACCACCTCAGCCGGTATCATCCCCCCCGCCAAGAGTTTGCTGGCCGGTTCCGGGCTGAGCAGCGCATAGGCGACAGTGCCCACCAGGGCGAGCGATAGGCCCAGCACGGCCAGGACCCGGAGGATGCGATAATATGAGGTTCGCCGTCCCATGCAGCGGCAGCCATTGGCAATACCGCCCCAACCACAGACGCCCCAGCCGCCGACCGCATCACCGCACCGCTGGCCCTTACATGTCTTGTAAGTCAGGTTTCTGCAATTTGTCAGCCGCTGGACCGAGGGGCTCTCGCTGCCCTGTTGTTGCATAACATGGACCAATTCATGGGCCAGCAGTCGGCGCCCATCCGACGTGCCCGGGCGGTATTCGCCCGGCGCGAAGGCGATATGGCTGCGATGGGTGAAGGCGCGGGCCTGGAAGCGTTGGGCCTGAGCCGCGGCTGCCGGGCCGTCATGGATCCTGACATGGCCGAGCGGGGTGCCGAGCCGGCGCTCGAAGAACCGCCGCTCGGAACGGGGCAGCGGTCGGCCACCGCCGCCGAGATCGAGCCTGCTCGGCCTCGGCTGGGTGCTGCGGGCGGGAGCGGCCGGGGAGGCTTCTTTCATCTGGAGATCCGGGCTCTCCTCCTCATGCTCTGCCATGGACTGGAGCTCGGGGGCCTCTTCCTCATGATCGGACATCGCCTGCATCTCGGGCGCTGCCTCTTCGGTGCCGAAATCCATCGCCCCATCTTCCTGCATCCGCATGACCTTGTCAGCGACCTTGTCGGCCTGCTGCTCGAACCGGTCGCCGGGCTGGCCCAGCGTGAGACCTTCCTCCTTGGCCTGGCAGGAAGGACAGAACCCGCCGCAACTGCAGCCCGATTTCAATTGCAGATCAGGCAGGACGCCAACTGGCTTCGGCACCATCCGGGCACGCGGGAGGGGTCGAGAAGTCTTCGCGGCAACGGGCTTCCGGATCTGCGCAAATGCCATAGCGGATCTCCTTGTCCCGCAATGGTACACGCGCAGCGCGAGCAGCTCAATCGCCGCAGGACCTCAAAGCCGAAAGTCTCCCGCATCGAGATCGACCAGACCGGTCAGCTCGATCTGGAAATCCTGCACTCCGTCGCCGTCATGGTCCGCCTGGATCAGAGTGAAACCGTTCGCCACCGACTGGAAGAAACGGATCTCGCCCGCAGTGCCCGAGAATCCAGCCCTGCCGATGAAATCGAATGTCTGATTGCCGCCGCGGGTGATATCGGCATCCAACCGGCTGATCTCGATCCGGTCATTGCCGTCCACGTTGAAATCGGTGATCACATCACGGGTCGTCAGCCCGACGCGGCTGTCCGATGCGTTGAAGTAGATATAGCGGTCATTGCCGACCCCACCCGACATATGGTCGGCCCCTGCATTGCCATAGAGCACATCGTTCAGCGCCTCTCCGATCAGGCTGTCATCGCCGCCGCGCCCGAACAGCCGGTCCGAGCCGTTCTGACCGGTCAGCGTATTGTCCTGATCGTCGCCGCGCAGGCTGTCATTGCTCTGGCTGCCGATCAGGTCCTCGATACCGGCCATGATATCTCCGCGCGCATCGTTACCGGCGGTGAACTGGTTGGTGATGTCGGCCTGCACCCGGCGGTTGGTGTCTGCGTAAGAAACCGTGTCCCGCCCCGCTCCGCCATCGAGCATATCCGCCCCATTGCCACCGATCAGCAGATCGTCCCCCTCGGCGCCGAGCAGGCTGTCATCACCGGCCCCGCCCTCGAGCGTGTCATCGCCCGTGCCGCCGCCCAGAAAGTCGTCGCCCGAGCGCCCCAGTATCCGGTCATTCCCGCCCAGACCGTCGAACGCTTCGTTGGAGGCATTGCCGCGCAGAAAATCGGCTCCCTCTGTCCCGGTCTCGCTCTCGACCGAGAAGAACAGGAAGCTGTCCCCGGTCGCATCGGGCACATCGTCTGCGATCGGGGTGGAGGAGAGCGTATAGGTCTCGATCTGCGCGCCCCGGTTATTGGTGATTTGGGTGTAGAAGGTTACCCCTTCTTCTCCGGTCACCAGAGCTTGGGAGAACACGGTCGAGCTGTCATGGAACGGCCGGTTTCCTGCGTCTTGGCGTAGAGCGATCGCGCCGGTCGCATCGTTCACGGCATAGATCTTCATAGTTGTGTCGAGCGAATTGGTGATCTGCAGCAACACTGTTTGGCCGGGATCGACATCGACGCGCACCCAGTCCTGATCGTCCAGCGCTTCATAGAGGCCAAGAATGGTCGAGTTTGGCGCGATGAACGTGGTGGTGGTCGGATTGTCGGGCACATCCTGGACGATTTCGGCCTGCAACACGACATCGCTCGTCGCGTTTACATTCTCAACCACGGCCCAATAGGTCACGCCCGCTTCAGGTGACAGGATAACCTGCCCGAATGTTTCATCGGTGTAATCCAGCCGCCCGTCCGACTGCTCGCCGATCCGGTGGACCAGGGTGGCCAGGATCGTCGCGGGATCGATGGTCCGGCCGAAACTGTCTCCGAACGGCTCGGCGCTCGAGACGATCTGGAACGGGACAAAGAAACCATTATCCACGACGGTGCCATCGAAGCTGCGCAGTCCCTCGATCCGATAGGAGGCCCCTGGCTCGAGATCCAGGCGGATATAGTCGAGGTCCTGCAGGGCGTCCGAGCTGACAGTGACGTCGTTCTCCAGCGTCAGAACCTTCGAGGTGGTGATGTTGTCGGGCGCATCGTCCTCGAATTCGACCATGGTATAGTCGAACAGCCCGGCCCCGTCGGTATCGAGGGTTTGCAGATAGTAATCGAAACCGATCTCCGCCGAGAATGTTTGCCGGTTGCCCGCCGAGACGCTGCTCTGCCCGGCTGTCTGGTCAAGCACTATGCCGGTGGTTGGGTCGACGCGCAGAATCTGGAACGCCGTCTCGCCCGAGATCGCATAGCTGTCACCGCCGGTCACGTTGAGCCGGACCCAATCGCTGTCTGCCGCGGTCTCCCAAGGTACGGTGATCGTATCGCCCGGATCGAGTTCAAGCGTGGTCGTAGCGTTGTTTGGTGCGTCCCCTGGCAGCAGCGAAAGGTTCAGGACCCATTCCAAAGTGTCGTTGAAGGGCAGGACCGAGCCCAGATTATTGACCGTGGCATAGTAGGTGATCCCGGCCTCGGCTGCGAAGTTCACCGTATCCGCGGCCTGGGTGTTGACCGGGAAGAAAAATGGCCCCCGCACAAGGTTACCGTTCGCATCCAGCCCGATCACGTTCAGCGATGCCGACAGGAAGTTGAAACTCGAGGTCAGGCGATAGCTTTCGCCCGGGGTGACATCCAGAAGCACCCAATCGCGGTCGCTGACCGTCTCGAACTCCCCCGATTCGCTTTCGCCCAGCGCCAGGCTGAGCGTGGTCTTCGCATTGTCCGGCGCGTCATCGTCGATCTCGTCGATGGCCAGCGTGTATTCCGCGTCGAAGCCCGAATTCCCTGAGAAGGTGACGAAATAGGTTCGCCCGGGCAGTGTCGTGAAGGTGGCCGTGATGTCTCCTCGGTCGAAACCTGTGCTGCCGAGGCCGATATATGGGAGGAACAGTTCCGAGATCCCCCGCTCGTCGACGCTGAAGACCGTCAGATCCTCGCTGATGATGTTGGCGTTTGAGAGCGACCGGACCGAGTAAGTCGTATCGGGGTCCAGAACCAGGCGATACGTGTCTCGGTCGAAGGCCGCGCTGAGCGTTCCGGTAATCTCTGTCATGACAAAATCCCCCAAGGCCACGCGATGCAACTCGTTTCTGTTTACCAGTGCGCAAGGACCGGTCCAGTCGCAAATGCCACAAACCGTGGCCTTGCGCGGAGATCGATAGCTGAGGGTTGTCTAGCCCGGCAGGCCAGTCTCCTGGAGGTAGCGCCAGATCAGGCCACCGTCATGATCGGCAAAAAGCACGGTGGAGCGGCGGCGGTTTTCCGCGGCCGAGGCACGCGCGCCAGTTTGGTACTCGACATAGCCCGCCAGAATCAGCCCGGGCCAGGTGCCGAGCAGGCGCGGGGTCTCGATCGAGATTTGGAAATCCGGGTTGGTGCCATGGCCAGCGTAGATCGCCGTCTCAAGCTCGGCTTTGCTCAGCACTGTGCCTGCGGGCTGGATGTTCTCGAAGACTGGGTCCAGCCGATCGGTGAAGTCTGCGGCAAAGCGTGCCTGATCGATCTCTCCCCGGAACCAGGAGGACAAAAACTCATGCATCCGAACGATTTCGGCCGTGGCGCGGGTGCCTGGATCGCTCATGGCTTTGCTGCCGTCATGGCGCAGAGCAGCTCGAACATGATGGTGGCGCCGTTCAGCGCGGTCATATTCGCATGGTCGAAGGGCGGGGCGACCTCGACCATATCCGCACCGCGAATGTCGAGGCCCGCGAGCTTCCGGCACATGCCTTGCGCCTCGCGCATCGTCAACCCGCCCGCCTCGGGCGTGCCGGTGCCGGGCGCGAAAACCGGGTCGAGCGCGTCGATATCGAAGCTGACATAGATCGGGTCGGAGCCCACGATCTGGCGCGCCTCCTCGATACAGGCTGTCCAGCCGCGCTCCTCGACCTCCTCGATCAACATCACCCGCATGCCGCTGCTGTAGGAGAACTTCCACATCTCCATGGTGTGAAGCGAGCCACGAATGCCGATCTGGACGACGCGCTTCGGATCGAGCAGGCCCTCATCGACCGCGATCTTAAAGGGCGCGCCGTGGTGAAAACGGCTTCCCATGTAATCGTCCCCGGTATCCGCATGGGCATCGATATGGATCATGCCGAGCGGTCTCTCCTTTGCGATGGCCCGCAGGATCGGCAGGCTGATCGAATGGTCTCCACCGCAAGTCAGAGGGCGAATTCCCGCTTGATTGGCACGGGTGAAGAAGGCCTCGATCTCGGCATGGGCCCCGATCAGCTCATAGGGCTTTCGGATCCAGGCATCGCCTATATCGGCGCAGCGGGCCGCTTCGAACGGGCTGGCGCCGGTTGCCTGGTTCATTCGGCGCATGAAGCTCGACATGTTGCGGACCTCGCGCGGCCCATGTCGGGTGCCGGTGCGGTTGGTCACGCCGCCATCGAAGGGGACGCCGCAGACCCCGATCTCGGGTGGATCAGCGGTGAAATCCTCGACATAAGGCAGGCGGAAAAAGCTGGCGAGCCCGGTATAGCGCGGGCGCTGCATCGGATCGTCGAAATCAAGCGTCTCGCGGTCGTTCTCGATGTCGGTCATGGGCGGTGCGGTCCTCGGCACGGTCATAATTCGGGTCCATCGTGCCCATCACCCGGTCCCAAATCGAGAAGTAATTGCCGAAATTGTACCGAAACCGCGCGTGATGCACGTCGTGATAGCGCACGGCGACCATGGGAGAGGGAAACCGCGTGAAGGGCCCGCCAGCCCATTCATGCCCGGAATGCCCGATCTGCCCGTTGATATGGTCATAGAGCCGGTGGAGGATCAGCGCCGCCGGAGTGATCGGCAGGACCAGTGTGGCGACGACCATGAAGCTCTGGATCATCACGGTTTCGACCGCGCCCTGGCTGTCCGCGCTCCACGGTGTCGGCGCGACGGATTTATGATGCCATGCATGAAAGCGGTAAAACGCATCCAGATGCAGTGCCCGATGCGCCCAGTAGAACCAGGTATCATAGCCGATGATAAGAAGTGCCAGGGCGATGGCGGTGGCGAGCAAGCCATGGCTCTCGGCGGGCCAGAGCCCCCAACCGTTCAGCGAGATGGTCAGCGCCAGGGCCAGGCAGGCTGAGGTCCAGGCGATCGATTGCAGGCTCTCGAGAATCTCGGCCCTGGCCCGGATCTCTCCGTCACGATTGGCTTGCAGACGGCGTTCGGGATGGGCGTGGTTGAGCCGAACCAGCCCCCAGCCAAGTCCGAAGTAAAGCACGAGATTGACCGCATAGGCCGCAACGAAAAGGCCTAAGAATTGGGCAAGGGCGCTCATTCGGCCGCACTCGGCTGAGCTGGGCGAGATGGCCGGGGCTGGCGCGAGCTTTCCGGCAGCTCCCCCGTCTCCATAGCTTCGACGCGTCGGTCATAGGTCGGGTGCAGCGTGCCCATCCAGCGATCCCACCAGGAAAAGTAATTACCGTAATTGAAACGGAACAACTCGTGATGTTGGTCGTGAAAGGTCGTGCATAGGCCTGGCCAGGGGCTGCGTGCCGTCGGGGCAGCGAAATATTCGAACCCCGCATGGCCGATCTGCCCGTTTACATGGTCGATCAAACGGTGGGCGATCAGCACGGCAGGCGGGATCGGTAAAAGCAGCGGCGCGATTAGGAGGAAGCCCTCATGCACGCTCGCATCCACCGGATCGTCGGAATAATTCGACCAGACCGTCGGCGC
>JBCDKL010000076.1:0-11655 GCA_038746695.1 Pseudomonadota bacterium
TCCTGGCGCAACGCCTCACCGACTTCGCGCCCCGCATCGGCAAATCGGCGCGAGAGGGTCTGGATCTCGGTCGGTGCCCCGGCGCCCAGATCCTCGATCTCGAGCCCATGCCGGTCGAGTCCCTCGATAAGCTGGGTGATCGGCTGAGTGATCAATCGGATAGCGAGCCATATGCCCAAGGCGACCAGGCCCAGGACCAGCAGAAACACGATGGCGAAATACCATTGCACTGGGTCGCGCAGCATCGAGGGCACCTGCAATGCTCCGCTGACCACCACCGCGATGGCGGGCGCCGACGGGATCGCCCGGGTCGCCGTGCCGCGTAGAGTGTCGTCTCGGAACCGCCGCACCTCGGGCCAGAGCTTGCCGGTTTCGCTCTGTACCATCAGATATCGCTTCGCCTCGGCGCCGCGATCCTCCGGCAGGCGAGGCATCAAGTTCTCGCGCGGAACGGCCAGGACCAGAGCCCCCTCTGGCGTCGCGCCCAAGACGATGGGGAGCACGATGAACACCGTATCGCCGCGCAGCTCGACCGCCTCGATCCCGCGCAACGCCTCGCGGATCCAACCTTCGGCGACCGGGATCTGCACCGAGGTTGGATCGTTCCGTGTCGAGACGATCTCCGCCCCACTGAAATCGACGATCCTAGCATAGTCGACCGATGCATCGCCGATCACCAGCGAGTTGAGATAGGGCCGGACCACCCGATCGATATCCTGGCCGAACAGAGCAGAGACAGCGATGGCATTGCGTGCCGCACTCCGCGCCGAGAAGAAGGTCTGATCGATCTGGGCTGTAACCAGTTCGGCCGAGGCCTCGAGGCTCTCGCTTAGGCTGTTGGAGAGGGTTTCAGTATGCTGTTGGCGTTCGGTATAGGCGACGGCGGCCCAGATCGCCGCCACCCCGATAAGGGCCGCCGGCATCACCCGGCGCATCACCAGGGCGGCCAGGGTTGCGCCCTGAGGGCGCCGCCGGGTCATTGGCTCAGGCACTCAGCCTCTCCTCCCGGGGCAGCGTATGCCTTGACCATCGCGCAGGCGACCGGAATTAGGCGGCCATCGGGTGCGAAGCGGACCAGCTTGAAATCGCTGCGGTCCAGCGCCTCATGCCGGAGTTCGGTGAAGGGCCGGTCGTAGATCCTCAGCAACCCCTCCATCGGGCCGAGCCGCTCCAGCGCGTCGCGGATCTCCGGGCCTTCGACCCGCTCGGCCGCCGCGATGGCCCGGGCCAGGAGATGCACCGCGTCATAGGCATGGGCGAGCCCGGTCGGCGCCACCACGTCATCCGCCTCGCAGATCCGGAATGAGCCGCAGATCAGTCCGAAGAACGCCTCCGCCTGCGCCCGGTCCCGCGGCTTGTAGAACGAGAATGTCTGCAGGATAAAAAACGCCATCTCGGCGATCGCGCCATCGGTCATCTCATAGATGTCTCCGCCGACCACGCCCCAGTGCGAGAAGACGACCGGGCGGCTGGCGGCGGGCAGCGTAGAGAGCGCCTTGACCGCGGCCGCGCCTTCGCTGGGATTGGCGATCAGGAACACCGCCTCGACGCCCGCATTCTGGAGCGATTGGACCTCGTGGCTGAGATCCGAGGCGCCATAGCCATACCAGACTTCTGCGGCCAGTTCCGCCAGCCCGGTGGCGGCGATCGCCTCGCTCAATGCTTTCTGGTTCGACAAACCCCAAGGCGTGTTCTGCATCAGCAAGCCAAAGCGGCGATATCCCCGCCGCATCGCCTCGCCCACCAGATACCCCCCGGCATGCGCATCGCGGATTGAAACCCGGAACGCAAAGCTTGGCTGATAACCATTGTCAATGAAGGGCGTCGCCGCAGCCCAGGGCGAGAGGATCGGGGTCTCGAGCCGATGTGCCAGCTCCAATTGTCCAAGAGCCACCGGAGATTGCAGCCCGGTCAACACCGCCACGGCGCCATGCGTTTCGACCAGATCGCGGAAATTCTTTTGACCCCTTCGTGGATTGGCGCGGTGATCGGTGGACATCAGTCGGAGACGTCGCCCGTGCAGCCCGCCTGCGCGATTGATCTCTTCGATCGCGGCCAGGGCGCCGATCCGGATCGCCTCAGACCCGCGCGAAGTGGAGCCGGTGAAATCTGCATCGAGGCCGATGATGATCGGTGAGGCGATCTGTTCTGCGACTGAGGAAAACGGCAGCAGCGCCGAGGCGATCACCCCGGCAAGAAAATGTCTCAGCATGGTCGACCCCGCGTATGGCTCTGCGGCGGTCAGTGTTCGGCAGCTTCCTTAACCTGGTGTTGCCGCGGCGCTGGGTGGAGGCAAAATCTGGTACTTGCGGTTCACAGCCCGCCGGCGCGCGTCAGAAAAGCGACGATTTCGCCGATCCCCTCGCCATCGCGTAAAGCAGCGAAGATCACTGGACGCGGGCCACGCATCCGTGCCGCATCCGAAGCCATTACATCGAGCGAAGCGCCGACATGGGGTGCGAGATCGGTTTTGTTGACCACCAGAAGGTCCGAGCGGGTGATCGCTGGTCCGCCTTTGCGCGGGATGTCCTCGCCAGCCGCCGTGTCGATGACATAAAGGGTGAGATCAGCCAGTTCCGGCGAGAATGTCGCCGAGAGATTATCGCCGCCCGACTCGATGAAGATCACATCCAAGTCGGGATGCGCCTCCCGAAGCTCCGCCACCGCGGCGAGATTGATCGAGGCATCCTCGCGGATCGCGGTATGCGGGCAACCTCCGGTCTCGACCCCCTTGATCCGGTCGAGCGGCAGGGCCTGCAAGCGCATCAATGCCTCTGCATCCTCTTGCGTATAGATATCGTTGGTGATCGCCGCGACGGAGTAGTTGTCGCGCATCCTTTTGCAGAGTGCAGCCGTCAGCGTGGTCTTTCCAGCCCCCACTGGGCCGCCGATGCCTACGCGCAGCGGGCCGTTTGGGCTAAGCATCGTCGATCTCCTCGAACACCTCCAGCGCCGCGTTCAGGCCGTTGATCGCAGCGGGAAAGCCGCCATAGAGCGCCATTTGCCAGATCACTTCGCCGATCTCGCGTTGGGTCGCGCCCGCTCGAAGCGCCGCTGCGATGTTGACCTTCAACTGCGGCCTCGTCTGGCCGCCTAATGCAGTCAGCGCGGCGACAGTCGCGAGCCAGCGGGTCTTGGTGTCGAGCCCTTCGCGTCCATACTGCTGGCCCCAGGCAAAATCGACCACCGAGCGGGAAAGGCCAGGGACCAGCCCATCATAGCGCCCGGCGAGTGCCGCCTCCATGCCCGGATTGTAGGCCTCGGCCAGTTCCTGGCCCTTTGCATAGCTGTCGTCACTCATGAGCGGAAAAGCCTCACGGTTTGGGTTTCGTGCTGCATCGAGGCGATATCGGCGGCGATGGTGCAGGTGCCGAGGGTGTCGAGCGGGGCGGTGGCCGCCTCCCTTGCCAGATCCTCGATCCGTGGCGCCAGGCGGGCTTGCAGGATCTGGCCATCGGTCTGGCCCAGAGGCACCAGTCGGATGGCCGCCGAGATCAGATTGGCGGCGAAGGCGGTGAGATAGGCGCGGAGCACGGCCTCCCGCGGGATCTCCAGCGCGGCCGCCGCCTCGCCGAGCACTACCGGATAGGCCGCTGGGGTCAGTGGAATGCCCCAGGCGGCGCGCGTCGTCTCGGCAAAGGCGCGGCCTTGCTCCGTCGTCTCGATCCGGCGTTCGGTGGAGGGTGCCAACGCCTCGGCCAGCTCAGCCAGCTCCCCTTTGTCACCGTCTTGTATGGCGTGGGAAAGTAGGATCGCATCGCTCCGCCCCGCGCCATGGGTCAGGCAATCGGCAATCCAGGCACCGGCGCTGTCGGCATCCTGCACAACGCCCCGGCTCACTGCCGTCTCCAACCCGTGCGAAAAGCTGAAAGCGCCGACCGGATAGGCCGGGGAGAGCCAGATCATCAGCGTGCTGAGCGGATCGGCCATTCTGGTCATCCCTTGCGATGCGGAATATGCGCGTTCGGATCCGCTTGCGGGTCCGGGGCATGGCTGTGCGCATGCGTCCTGCCATGGCCATAGGCACCGCCTTCGGGCTGGAACGGCGCTTCGACAGGGGTGACCTGGGCGCCCAGCCCGGTGAGCATCGCCTCGAGCACATGGTCGCGCTGGATCAAAAGCCGATCGGCCTGGATTTCGCAGGGCGTATGGCGATTGCCGATATGCCAAGCGAGCCGTACGAGATCGCCGCGGATCTCGACCAAAGGCTCCGCTGCTGCCCGGATCGCGACATGGCGGCCATCCTCCAGAGCCAGTGCATCGCCGTCGCGAAGTTCCGCTGCCTCCGCCAGATCCAACAGCACCGTTTCGCCTGAGGTCAGTTCCAGCACCGCCCGGCGGCGATAACGTGCCTCATAGGGCAGCGACAGCACGGCACCAGAAGGCGCCGCCGCACCCGGTGCAAGCGAGACCGCCCGGATCATGCGCGATCCCAGTACAAGGGCAGAGATAAGCCTCTCATGGCGGATCCGACGAGATCGAGACAGCGCGATATGAATATTCATAAGCAAGCGGCGTCTCGCCCGCCGCCACGAAGAATGCAAATCCAAGATCGCTGAGATAGAAATACTGCGTCGCCCAGCCTCCGCCCAGAGCTTGGCGAAGATTGGCCGCCACGATCCGGCCCGGATAGGTGCAGTCGCCAATGGCCATCTCGCTCTCCGCGCCGATGCTGACCGTAAGCTGGTGCTGTACCGACTGGTCCCCGCCATCAGAGAAAACCTTCACCGCGCCATTCCAAGTGCCTTGTGCGTTGGGATCGGGCAGGCTGTCGAATTCAGGATACTCATAGCGGGTCATTGTTGATCGATCGAGATTGCCATCCTTCAGGGTGCCATCCTGGAGGAAGTAGAGCCCCTTATGAGTTTGGGTTTCGATCATGTCATCCGGCGCATAGATGCTGGTCTCGATCACAAGATCACCACGGCGTTCGAAGTGCAGCACGCCACCATCATCGGTCTCGATCCAAACCCCTGCCCCTGCCATTGCCTCGGCCCCGGGGCAGGCGGCATGACCTGCGGTAGCCGCCAGGCAGAGGCCGAGCGAAAGGGTCAGCCCGCGCATCCTCAGAACAGGAAATAGCGCTGCGCCATTGGCAGCGTCTCGGCCGGCTCGCAGGTCAGCAGCTCTCCATCCGCGCGGACTTCATAGGTTTCCGGATGGACCTCGATCTCGGGCGTTGCGTCGTTCAGGATCATCGACGCTTTCGAGATGTCGCGGCAGGTCTCGACCGCCACCGTGGTTTTGGCGAGACCCAGGCTATCGCTGATCCCCGCCGCCTCGGCGGACGCGCTGACAAAGGTAACCGCCGAGCGTTCCACGCTGCGCCCAAAAGCCCCGAACATCGGGCGGGAGTAGACCGGCTGCGGCGTCGGGATCGAGGCGTTCGGGTCGCCCATCTGGGCGCAGGCGATGGTGCCTCCGATCAGCACCATTTCGGGCTTCACTCCGAAGAACGCCGGATGCCAGAGGCAGAGATCGGCCCGCTTGCCTTCCTCTATCGACCCGATCTCGTGGCTCATTCCATGCGCGATTGCCGGGTTGATCGTGTACTTCGCGATGTAGCGGCGGACGCGGAGATTGTCGTTATCGCCGGTCTCTCCGGAAAGCCGCCCGCGCTGGCGCTTCATTTTGTCGGCGGTCTGCCAGGTGCGGATCAGCACCTCTCCGACCCGTCCCATGGCCTGGCTGTCGCTGGCGATGATCGAGAATGCACCCATGTCGTGCAGGATATCCTCCGCCGCGATGGTCTCGCGCCGGATCCGCGACTCCGCGAAGGCCACATCCTCGGGGATCGATTTGTCGAGATGGTGGCAGACCATCAGCATATCCAGATGCTCGTCCACTGTGTTGATCGTGAAGGGACGGGTCGGGTTGGTCGAGCTGGGGATCACATGGCTTTCGCCACAGACCTTGATGATGTCCGGCGCATGGCCGCCTCCGGCCCCCTCGGTGTGGAAGGCATGGATCGTGCGCCCTTTGATGGCTTGGATCGTGTTCTCGACAAACCCGCTCTCGTTCAGTGTGTCGGTATGGATCATCACCTGCACGTCCATCGCATCGGCGACCGAAAGGCAGCAGTCGACCGCGCCGGGCGTGGTGCCCCAATCCTCATGAAGTTTCAGCGCGCAGGCCCCGCCCGTCACCATCTCTTCGAGCGCCGCGGGAAGGCTCGCATTTCCCTTGCCCGAGAGCCCGAAATTCATCGGGAAGGCATCGAGCGCCTGCAGCATACGCCCGATATGCCAGGGCCCCGGCGTACAGGTGGTGGCGAGCGTCCCATGCGCCGGCCCGGTGCCCCCGCCCAGCATGGTGGTAACCCCGGAATGCAGCGCATCCTCGATCTGCTGCGGGCAGATGAAATGGATATGGGCGTCGAACGCCCCTGCGGTCAGGATCTTGCCTTCTCCCGCAATGGCTTCGGTGCTGGGACCGATAATTATGTCAACACCCGGTTGCGTGTCGGGGTTCCCTGCCTTGCCGATCTTGACGATGCGCCCGTCCTGCAGCCCCACATCCGCCTTGAGGATGCCCGAGTGATCGACAATCAGCGCATTGGTGATGACGGTATCCACCGCACCTTCGGCCCGCGTGACCTGAGACTGCCCCATCCCATCACGAATGACCTTCCCACCGCCGAACTTGACCTCCTCGCCATAGGTCGTGAGGTCCTTTTCGACCTCGATGAACAGTTCCGTATCAGCCAGCCGGACCTTGTCCCCGGTCGTGGGACCGAACATGGCGGCATAGGCAGGGCGGGGGAGGGTGGTGGGCATTCATTCAACTCCAGGCGCGCTACAACCAAATAAATTTATAACAAATAAGACTATTGCTGGAAAAATTGAAAGATGCCCAGCTTTCTCTAGGACCGAAAAAACTGATGAATCGAGGTGGAAGTTTAAGCGCTGAAAGAAGTACTCCGTCCTTGGAAGATCGTAATATTCACCACCCTCACGAAGGTCGCCATCTTTTGAATATTTCCTGGCCCAGTCATCATAGCCACTGAAGCTCTCAACGGTCCCATTGCCTTGCTTAAGTCCGTAAGATCTGGTCATAGCTCCCCCATCACCTTCTGATTAAATCCAAACACCTTTCGCGCTCCGCTCAGTGGGATCAATTGAACTTCCCGGCTCTGGCCTGGCTCGAACCTCACTGCCGTACCTGCGGCGATGTCCAGTCGGGTGCCTCTTGCGGCGTTGCGGTCGAAGTCCAACGCTTCGTTCGCTTCGAAGAAATGGTAGTGGGAGCCGACCTGGACTGGGCGGTCTCCGGTATTGGCAACCATCAGGGTGATGGCTTCGCGGTCAGCGTTCAGGTCGATGTCGCCCTCGGCGCAGAAGATTTCACCTGGGATCATGAGCGCTCTCCTTGGGCCATGCATGGAATTGGGCAGGAGCATCGGTTGTGCGAGGGTTAGCCCGTCCATCCTGTGCGTGACCTCGAACCTCGGCCGGCTGTCCACGACCTCTTGAATTCAAGACAGCGGCCGCGATCATGCGGCCGATCCGGCATCCGGGGTCGGATCCGGCTCTGCCGCCGAGGGGTGGGTGCCAGGCCCGCGGCGGTTCTGTTGCTTCATCGCATAGGCGGTGAGAGCGACAGCGCCAAGCCCGACCATCGCGACGCCGGTAAGCGCAGCACAGGCCATCTTCTTCTTCACGACAAGAGGTGCGAGCGCCAAGGGTGCCAGCGGAGCAAGGGCCATTTTGGTGAGGATCATCTCGAACTCCCATCATTGATCAAATCATTGGTGGCGGTATCTGGGGGCACGGCTCTGCCGACCTCAAGCTTCCACCGTTTCTGTGCGGACATGTAAAGCCCAGCGGCAGTCCAGGCTGTGCCGCTCAGCGCCGAGACCTTGAGCATCGTGTGGCAGAGCGCTTTCTTTTTCAACAAGCAGGCACCGAACGCCAGGGGGAGGCTGATGAACATGCGCTCTCCTAACGGATCGGATGGTGGACGGTGACCAGTTTCGTGCCGTCTGGGAATGTGGCCTCGACCTGGACCTCGTGGATCATCTCGGGCACGCCTTCCATGCATTGCTCGATCGAGATTACTTGGCCGCCCGCCTCCATAAGATCTGCGACCGAACGGCCGTCGCGCGCGCCCTCGACCACGAAGTCGGTGATCAGGGCGATCGCTTCGGGATGGTTCAGTTTCACGCCTCGGGCGAGGCGGCCGCGGGCCACCATGGCGGCGACCGAGACGAGGAGCTTGTCTTTCTCACGAGGGGTCAGTTGCATTCAGAGTGTCCAAACTTTGGGAAGCGCACCGCCTCGGAGCAGGCGGAGCGCGGGGAGAAGCATGCGTCGAAGTGCGAACCCGTCGGCTGCCAGAAGCCGGGCCGCCAGGACTCCCGGGCGGATCAACGAGGCGCCCGCTGTGCCGGAAAGCAGGGTGCGGAGAGGGCTAAGCAGCGCCTCGGCATCGGCACTTACATAGAGGATCGAAGCCATCGCCCGGGCGCCCGAAAAGGCCGCGGGCCGGGCCAGCAACGCCTCGCCATCGCCCTCGAGCCTGAGCGCATCGGCATAGATCAGCCGCCCCGCGCGGCGGATCCGCCATTGATCGGAAAAGGCGATCTCATTCAGACGCTCTCCCATGGCGGTGCGGCCAAAAATGATGGGTTCGACGGCCAGCAGTGTCGCGTCCTCGGCCAAGTCCGCTTCGAGACTGCGGGTTAGATGCGCGCCGTCGAAGAGGATCGTCTCCTGCGGCAGCCAATCGATCCGTGCGCCGCCGGCGGCGCTCAGATCGGTGCGGACCGTGCCAGGCAGAGGGCCGTTTGCGCGATAGGCGCGTTCGGCTGCCTGCGTAGTCAGGGTCAATGTGGCGCCCGGTCCGGCACTGCCTGAGTATCCAAATCGGTCGCCCCCGGTGATCCCGCCCGCGGTGTTCAAGAGCACCGCCTCCAGCCCCGTACCCGCTGCGCCACCGGGCAAGAGCACCTTGGCCGAGCCCTGTTGGTAAAGGGTGTCGAGACGGCTCATGCCACGCCGCAGCCCGGTTGAGATCCTGACGGCGCCCTGAGCCCGGGGTTGCGCGACCGGCTTTTCGGCGCGCGCCGACGGGGTGCTGCCGGGCATCGTGCCGTGGGCCGTTCCGGACGCAGCCTCCGCTGTCTCGATATCGAGGGTGAGGGCCATGCTGGCGCCTTTTCCAGGAGTGTTTCAAAGCGGAAGTCTGCACGACCGGACAGGGCTCGCAAGTCAGAATCGCGGCTCGATCCATTCGTAGATCGGATTTTCTGCCCAAGATCCAGGCAGGGTGCTTAAAATCCTGCCACCCAATTATGCGATCCACTCAAACTGCCTGAAAGTTGCCTTTTTCTACTTGCCAAGCTCCGAGCGCAGCGCATCACTTGCCCGGTCGGTACCGGCGGCTTTTGAGAGCTGCGGATCCGGCATGGCGCGCGGGGCACCACCCCCGCCCGCTCGGCGAAACTGACAAAGCGGAACCGCTGGGGGGCCGCCTCGCGCCCATCGGGGCCGGCGGAAGAACAGGGGCCGCGCGGGAGAACAGCATGACCCTTATCAACAAATCCGTTCTGAGCCTGGCAGTGGCCGGTCTGATGACGACCGGCCTCTCCGGAGCCGCCACTGCGCAGGAAGAGACGATCAAGGTTGGCATCCTCCACTCGCTTTCCGGTACGATGGCGATCTCCGAGACCACGCTCAAAGACGTGATGCTGATGCTGATCGAAGAGCAGAATGCGAAGGGCGGAATCCTGGGCAAGAAGCTCGAACCGGTGGTGGTCGACCCCGCGTCGGACTGGCCGCTCTTCGCCGAGAAAGCGCGCGAGCTGATCGAGGTGGAGCAGGTCTCGGCGGTGTTCGGCTGCTGGACTTCGGTGAGCCGGAAATCGGTGCTCCCGGTGTTCGACGAACTGAATTCGCTTCTTTTCTACCCGGTGCAGTATGAGGGCGAGGAATCGCAGCGTAATGTGTTCTACACCGGTGCTGCACCGAACCAACAAGCGATCCCCGCTGTCGATTATCTGCGCAACGAGGAAGGGGTCGAGCGCTGGGTGCTGGCCGGGACCGACTATGTTTATCCGCGTACGACGAATAAGATCCTGGAGGCATACCTGAAGTCTCTCGGCGTGGCCGAGGACGACATCATGATCAACTACACGCCCTTCGGACACTCCGATTGGCAGACGATCGTCTCGGACATCAAGGCTTTCGGTTCGGCGGGCAAGAAGACCGCAGTGGTCAGCACGATCAATGGCGATGCGAATGTGCCCTTCTACAAAGAGCTCGGCAACCAGGGCGTGAAGGCCGAGGATATCCCAGTGGTGGCCTTCTCGGTCGGTGAGGAGGAACTGGCCGGTCTCGACACGGCTCCTCTGGTCGGGCACCTGGCCGCCTGGAACTACTTCATGTCGGCCGAGGCGGATGTGAATGACGAATTCATCGAGGCCTGGCACGAATTTACCGGTGACGAGAACCGGGTGACCAACGACCCGATGGAGGCGCATTACATCGGCTTCAACATGTGGGTGAAGGCGGTCGAGAAAGCCGGCACCACCGACCCGGATGCGGTAATCGACTCGATCATCGGGGTCAGTGTGCCGAACCTGACCGGCGGCTATTCCGCGATGATGCCCAACCACCACATCACCAAGCCGGTGCTGGTCGGCGAGATCCAGGATGACGGGCAGTTCGAGACGGTCTGGGAGACTTCGGGCCTGGTTGTCGGCGATGCCTGGTCGGATTTCCTGCCGGATTCGAAAGACCTTATCTCGGATTGGCGCGCGCCGCTTTCCTGCGGGAACTACAACACTGCGACCAATCAATGCGGTGGCCGCGGGTACTGACGCCAGCCTGATCGGTATGTGCCCACCCTGATCCGGGTGGGCGCTGTACCTTGAAGGACCAGGCCATGTTGCTGTTGCGCGCTTTGATCCTGTTGGTTTCTTTTATGGCGCTTCCTGTACAGGCGGCGACCTTGGAGGAGCTTGTCGCGCAGTTACCAGAGGGCAAATTCGACGAGCGCGCCGAGGTGATCGACAAGATCGCCACCACGGGGGATCCGCGCGCCGTCCCGTTGCTCGAAGCCCTGTCCGAGGGTGAGCTGCAGCAGATGAAGAAGACCGACGCCATCGTTCGGGTGGTGCGGGAAGGTAAGATCTTCACGGCCTTCGACCCGCTAACCGGGGCAGAAATCGGCGAGATCGGGCGGCGGGATGCGCGCAAGATCAGGGTAAACAATCGGCTTCGGCGGCAGATTTCGAATGCGGTGGCGGTGATGACACTGCAAGCGCCGGACCGTGAGGTGCGGCTGGAAGCGGCGGCACAGGCGTTCAAAAGCGGCGACCCGGGAAAATTGCCGGCCTTGCGCGCAGCTTTGGAGCTCGAGGAGGATGCCGAAGTAAGATCGGCCTTCGAAGATGCCGTTGCGGCCGCCACTCTGGGTTCGGACGCGGGCGAGGCCGAGAAGATCGCGGCACTGGAACTCTTGGCCGGGCGCGCGGATCAACAGGCGCTTTCGCTAGTCACCCGGGCAGCCGAGGGCGAGGGAGCCGTGGCGGCGGCGGCGCAAGCGGCGCTGGAGCAGATCGAGAACGCGCGTTTTGCCTGGGGTCTGGCGCAGAATGTCTGGTACGGGCTCTCGCTCGGCTCGGTCCTCATGCTGGCGGCGATTGGACTGGCA
>JBCDKL010000077.1:0-11543 GCA_038746695.1 Pseudomonadota bacterium
CGGCCGGATCTGCATGCAGATCCTACATTCCGGCCGCTATGCCTATTCACCTCAATCTGTGTCCTGTTCGCCCGTCAAATCCCCGATCACGCCGTTTGCGCCTAAGGAGCTCGACGAGGCGGGGATCGAGAAACAAATCGCCGATTACGCCCGCTGCGCCGTGCTTGCCCGTGAGGCCGGTTTTGACGGCGTCGAGATCATGGGGTCCGAGGGTTATCTCATCAATCAATTCCTCGTCACCCATGTGAACAAGCGCGAGGATCACTGGGGCGGTCCTTACGAAAACCGCATGCGGTTCCCCGTCGAGATCGTGAGGCGCGTCCGCGCTGCAGTCGGCGAGGATTTCATCATCATCTACCGGCTCTCGATGATCGACCTTATCCCTGAAGGCCAGACCTGGGACGAGGTTGTGATGCTCGCCAAGGCGATCGAGGCGGCGGGCGCGTCGATCATCAATACCGGCATCGGCTGGCATGAGGCACGGGTGCCGACCATCGCCACCTCGGTGCCGCGCGGCGCCTTTACATGGGTGACCCGCAAGATGATGGGCGAGGTCTCGATCCCGCTGATCACCACCAACCGGATCAATACGCCCGAAAAGGCTGAGGAGATCCTCGCCACGGGCGATGCCGATATGGTCTCGATCGCCCGGCCCTTCCTGGCCGATCCCGAATTCGTGGTCAAAGCGGCCGAAGACCGCGCCGATGAGATCAATATCTGCATCGGCTGCAACCAGGCCTGTCTGGACCATACCTTCCAGGGCAAGGTCTCGTCCTGCCTGGTCAACCCCCGTGCCTGTCACGAGACCGAGTTGGTCTATACCCCGACCGAAGCGCCCAAGAGGATCGCGGTCGTCGGGGCCGGTCCCGCGGGCCTCTCCACCGCGATTGTTGCCGCTGAGCGTGGGCATGAAGTGCATCTCTTCGATGCCGCGGCAGAGATCGGTGGCCAGCTCAACATGGCCAAGCAGATCCCCGGCAAGGAGGAGTTCTGGCATATGGTGGATTACTTCCGCCGCCAGTTGGATCTCAAAGGCGTGCATCAGCATCTCGAGACCAAGGTCGAGCCCGAGGATCTTACCGGTTTTGACGAGGTTGTAATCGCGACCGGGGTCCTACCGCGCGACCCGGCGATCCCAGGGCAAGAGAACCCGAAGGTCATCAGCTATGTCGACGTGCTGCGCCATAAAAAGCCGGTGGGCGAACGCGTGGCGGTGATCGGTGCGGGCGGGATCGGCTTCGATATCTGCGAGTTCCTGACCACCGAGGAAAGCCCGACCGAGGATCTCGAGGCCTGGAAGAGTGAATGGGGGGTCGGTGATCCCGCCAACACCCCGGGCGGTTTGCGTCCCGAGGGACCACAGCCGCATCCCTCGCCGCGCCGGATCACGCTCCTCCAACGCAAGGCAAAAAAGCATGGCGCCAAGCTCGGCAAGACCACGGGATGGATCCATCGCACCGCACTGAAGATGAAGAATGTCGAGATGATTGGCGGCGTGAACTACGAGGAGATCTCGGACCAGGGCCTGCGCATCTCTCAAGGCGAGGCGCGGGAAAACCCGCAATGGTTGGAAGTGGACACGATCGTTCTTTGCTCGGGTCAGATCCCGCTGCGCGACCTGGCCGATCCTTTGGAGGCAAAAGGCATTCCGACTCATGTCATCGGCGGGGCTGACGAGGCGGCCGAACTCGACGCAAAACGCGCCATTGACCAGGGCGCCCGACTGGCGGCGCAGTTCTGATGCAGGTCCTCGAGATCAGCCGGGCGGAGATCACCCGCGCCCATCTGATCGACGCCGCTCCGGCTTCTTTGTCGGCGGGCGAGGTACGGCTCAAGCTCGTCCAATTCGCGCTGACCGCCAACAACGTCACCTATGCGGCGACCGGCGAGGTGATCGGCTATTGGGATTTCTTCCCAGCCTCCGATCCCGGCCAAGGCCGCCTGCCGGTCTGGGGTATTGCCGAGGTGATCGAAAGCGCGAGCGAGATCTCGGAAGGCGAGCGGGTCTTCGGCTTCTTTCCGATGGCCGAGGAGGTTACCGCGTTGCCCGGCCGCATCCGCGATACCGCTTGGACCGATACCTCCCCGCACCGCAAGGGACTTCCGCCGGTCTATAACGATTATTTCCGCCTCTCTGGCCTGCCAGGTCATGAGATCGGGCTCGAGGACCGGATGGGTCTGCTCTATCCGCTCTACGCCACCTCCTTCGTGTTGGCCGATTTTCTCTATGACCATGCTTGGTTCGGGGCCGAGCAGATCGTGGTTGGCTCTGCTTCCTCGAAGACAGCCATCGGCTTGATGCAGCTTGTCTCGGAATACGAGAACGCCCCAGCCCTGATCGGCCTGACTTCGACCGGCAACCGAGACTTCGTCGCTGGGCTTGGGGTCTGTGCCGATGTGCTGACCTATGATCGAGTGGCCGAAGGGCTCAGCGCCCGCGCCTCGGTCTATGTCGATTTCTCCGGCAATACCGAGATCCGCCGCGCGGTCCATACCACTCTGGATGAGAGCCTCGCATATTCCTGTGCGGTCGGCCTCAGCCATTGGGACAAGTTCGAACAAGGCGCCGAAATGCCCGGCCCCCAGCCGCAGTTCTTCTTCGCTCCGGCCCAGGTGAAGAAGCGTCGCGAGGAATGGGGGCCCGGCATTGTCGAGGGCCGGATCATGGAGGCCTGGCGCCGCCTGGCCCGCGACCATACCGGCTGGCTAACGCTGCGCCATCACCGCGGCCTCGCCACCGCTGCCGAGATCTATCGAGACCTGGCCCAGGGGCAAATCGCCCCTTCCGACGGCCACATCGTGTCCCTTTGACAGGAGTAAGAGGATGACCGAAGCCTACATCTATGACGCCGTGCGCACGCCTCGGGGCAAGGGTCGCAAGGATGGCTCGCTGCACGAGGTGACCTCGGTGGCGCTGGCTGCGACGACGTTGAAGGAGATCCGCGACCGCAACAATCTCGACACGTCGCTGGTCGAGGACGTGATCATGGGCTGCGTGACTGCTGTGGGCGAGAATGGCGGAAATATCGGGCGCAATGCGGTCTTCGCCGCCGACTATGCAGAGAATGTTCCGGGCCTGCAGATCAACCGCTTCTGCGCCAGTGGAATGGAGGCGGTGAACATGGCCGCAAACCAGGTGCGTGGCGGGGCTGGAGATCTCTATGTTGCCGGTGGGGTCGAGGTGATGAGCCGCGTGCCCATGGGCTCGGACGGCGCGCCCTCGGCGATCGATCCGACGCTGGCCATGCCGCAATACTTCGTTCCGCAAGGGATTTCGGCCGACATCATCGCCACGAAATACGGCTTCAGCCGCGACGATTGCGATGCCTATGCGGTCGAGAGCCAGAAGCGCGCCGCCGCGGCGATGGAGGACAACCGCTTCGACAAATCGGTCGTGCCGGTCAAGGATGTGAACGGGCTGACCATTCTGGACCGCGATGAATACCCCCGCCCAGGCACCGATATGCAGGCTCTTGGCGCATTGAAGCCGGCCTTCAAAGAACAGGGCGAGATGATGCCTGGGTTCGATGCGGTGGCCCTGATGCGCTATCCCGAGTTGGAAAAAATCCACCATGTCCATCATGCCGGAAACTCCTCGGGCATCGTCGATGGCGCTTCGGCGGTGCTGATCGGAACCAAGGAGATCGGCGAGAAGTTGGGCCTGAAGCCCCGCGCCAGGATCAAGCATACCGCGAAACTGGGCAACGAGCCCTGCATCAACCTGATCGGTCCCGTGCCCACCACCGAGAAAGTCCTGCGCGAGACCGGGATGCAGATCTCGGATTTCGATCTCTTCGAGGTGAACGAGGCCTTCGCCGCCGTCGTTCTGCGCTTCCTGCAGGCGTTCGATGCGGATCCTGCCAAGGTGAATGTGAATGGCGGCGCAATCGCGCTCGGCCATCCGCTGGGGGCGACCGGCGCTATGATTATCGGCACGCTTCTCGACGAGATGGAGCGCCAGGACAAGGAGAGCGGCCTCGCCACTCTCTGCGTCGCGTCGGGCATGGGGGCGGCAACGGTCCTCGAGCGGGTCTGACCCCGCGCGCCCGCATCTTCAGCATGTCGTTGTTACCCAGGGGCGGCAAGACAGCCGCTCCACCGCCGGAGAGAGCCAATGCAGACGTGCCTTTCCCTAGGTGCAGCCAAGGGGGACCCCATGCCGAAGATCGATCTCAACGCCATTGCGCCCTTCACCGGGTCGTACTACCCGGAACCCTATGCCAGCCAGATGGGGGAACGCAGTTTCCGTGCTTTGGGTGACGCCGCAGGTCTGACCCAATTCGGTGTCGTCCTGGTCGAGCTGGCCCCGGGGGCGACGTCATCGCTGCGCCATTGGCACACGGACGAGGATGAATTCGTCTATGTCCTCTCCGGCGATCTGGTGCTGATCGAGAACGAGGGTGAAACGCCGCTTGGTGCGGGCGAGGCCGCTGGCTTCAAGGCAGGGGCCGATAACGGGCACCATCTGCAGAACCGCTCGGACGCTCCGGCGCAGTTTATCTGCATCGGCACCAGGGCGCAGAACGACACGGTTTTCTATTCGGATGTCGACCTGATGCTGCGCAAGGCTGGGGGCAAATCCCGCTTTGCTCTGCGCAATGGCCGGCCCGCGGACTGACCCTGAAGGAGGGGAACCCATGACCTACAAAAACTTCACCTACGAGACCGATGGCGACATCGCGGTGATCACCTGGGACAAGGCCGAGGCCTCGATGAATGTGATCGATCTCGAATTCAACACCGAGCTCGATGCGATCGTCGATACCTATCTGGCCGATGATGCGATCAAGGGCGCTGTCTTCACCTCGGCGAAAAAGGATCTGGGTGCGGGGGCCGATCTGACCATGCTGGCGGGGGCCAAGAAAGCCGCCGAGGCGCGCGGCGAGGATGTCGCCGAGGCGATGTTCGAGTTCTCGATGGGCCTACACCGGATCTTCCGCAAGATCGAACGGGGCGGCGCGGACCCTAAGACGCTCAAGGGCGGCAAGCCGATGGTGGTCGCCTCGCCAGGGACCATGCTCGGCGGGGTCTACGAGATCGCCCTGGCCGCGCATCACCGGATCGTCGCCGATAACCCCAAGGCGAAGATCGGACTGCCCGAGGTGATGGTCGGCGTCTTCCCCGGGGGCGGCGGTGCCACCCGCCTGCCGCGCATGCTGGGCCTGATGAATTCGGGCGAGTATCTGATGCAGGGCAAGACCGTCGATCCGAAGAAGGCCAAGGCCGCGGGTCTGATCGACGCGATCGTCCCCGCCGATCAATTGATGGATGCCGCCAAGGAATGGCTGCGCAATGCGACCGAGGCGGACGCGGTCAAACCCTGGGACCAGAAGAAGTTCAAATTCCCAGGCGGCACGCCCTACTCCGCACCGGGGTTCCCGATGTATGTGGGCGCCGCGGCCATGGCGGCGGGCAAGACGATGAACAATCTGGTAAATGTCTCCTCGATGATGTCGGCGATTTATGAGGGCGCGACCTGGGATATCGACACGGCTCTCAGGATCGAGGCGCGCTGGTTCACCAAAGTGCTGCTCGACCCGCGTTCAGAGGCGATGATCCGCTCGATCTTTCTGAACAAGCAGGCGTTGGAGAAAGGGGCGGTTCGCCCCAAAGGCGTTTCGGATCAGACGGTCAAAAAGGTCGGCGTTCTGGGGGCTGGCATGATGGGTGCCGGGATCGCCTATGTCTCGGCCAATGCCGGGATCGAGGTGGTGCTGGTCGATCGCGACGACGATGCCGTCGCCAAGGGCAAGGCCTATTCCGAGGGTATTCTCGACAAGGGTATGAGCCGCAAGAAGGTGACCGAGGAGAAGAAAGCCGAAGTGCTCGGCCGGATTCACACCACGACTGATTACGGCGATCTTGCGGGCTGCGACCTTGTGGTCGAGGCCGTTTTCGAGGATCCCGGCATCAAGGCGGAAGTCACGCAGAAAACCGAGGCGGTGATCCCAGGCGATGCGATCTTCGCTTCCAACACGTCGACGCTGCCGATCACCGGGCTGGCCGAAGCCTCCAGCCGTCCGGAGCAGTTCATCGGCATCCATTTCTTCTCGCCGGTCGACAAGATGATGCTGGTCGAGATCATCAAGGGCGAGAAAACCGGCGATGTGGCTGTGGCCAAGGCACTGGATTTCGTGCGCCAGATCCGGAAGGTGCCGATCGTGGTCAACGATGCGCGGTATTTCTACGCCAATCGCTGCATCATTCCCTATATCAACGAGGCGGGGTCGATGGTCGCCGAGGGGATCGCCCCCGCTCTGATCGAGAATGCAGGCAAGATGATGGGCATGCCGGTGCCGCCGCTGCAGCTCAATGACGAGACCTCGCTTGATCTCGGTGCCAAAATTCTCAAGGCGACCAAGGCGCAGATGGGCAACGCTTATGTGCCCGGAGGTGCAGACGCTCTGGTCCTGAAGATGGTTGACGAGCTCGGCCGGTTCGGGCGCAAAAACGGCAAGGGCTTCTATCAATACGACGAGAAAGGCAAGCGCCAGGGTCTCTGGGAAGGTCTGGCCGAGCATTTCCCGGTGGCGGAGGAACAGCCCGATGTCGAGGAGGTGAAGACCCGTCTGATCCTGTCCCAGACGCTCGAGGCCGTGCGCGCTCTCGAGGAGAATGTGCTGCTCGACATCCGCGAAGGCGATGTGGGGGCGATATTCGGCTGGGGCTATATGCCCTGGTCGGGTGGCCCGCTCTCCTGGATCGACATCACCGGTCCCGCCAAAGTGGTCGAGATGTGCGATGCGATGACCGCCAAACATGGCGACCGGTTCACCGCCCCCGCCCTGCTGTGCGAAATGGCGGCAAAGGGTGAGACTTTCTATGGCCGGTTCCAGCCTGCCGAGGCCGCCTGACCCCTACCGGGGGCGGAGCGCACAGGCAATGCCGTCCCCGTCGAACAGCCAGAGCCGGTCGGCTAGCAGACGGTGCTGGCTTTGCCATCCTGCGGCCTCTCGGATCTGATCCGAGGGGCAGCAAAACCGCGGCGCCGGGCAGCCGGGATAGCTTGGATTGGTCAGAAATCCGGCGACGCGATTGCGGGCGAGATAGGCCGCCAGCCATTCGGGATCGCTCGAGTGTTGGGCGAATTCGGAACTGTTCACCAAGCCATCGCCGTTGATGACCGCCCTGGGATAGAGCCGAAAGGCGATATAGCCCGAGCCGTCGTAAGCCATCAGCGGTGGCCCGCTCCGCTCGATCCCGTCCAGGAAGCTGCGATAGCGTTGGCTTTCCTGGTGCCACCAGGTCATCTGCGCGCCGGTCGCGGCGACCGGTAGCAGAAGACAGAGCAGGGTAAAGAGCCACGCGCGGCGCCCTTGCGTTATCACGAGGGCAGAGGCGGCGAGCGCCGTCAGCACCGGGACCGAGAAATACCAATCTCGCAGCGCAGAGGCGTTGGCATGCAGCGCCAGGAAGCTCGCTAGGCAAAGATGGAAGGTCGGGGCGGTCAGCACCACCCGTGGCCGTTTGGCGGTGACGAGCAGCGTCAGGGCAGCGGCGTAGATCGCGAAGCGGAGCAGATTTCCCGGGGTCGACAGGTTGATCTGCAACAGCTCCAGTCCCGCGATTTGCACGCTCTCCCCCAGCTTCTGCGCCGCCGAGATCGAGAGGATCTCGCCTGCCATCGCCCAATTTGCCGCGAAACTGGCCGCAATCCCGGCGACCATCCCGATACAAAGCGGCAGAACCAGCCTCCGCCTGCCGAGGGTGAACCAGAGGGCGAGAAGGCTCAAAGGCGGCAGAAAATCGATCCGGCAAAGCACAAGCGCCAAAGCAATAAGCGCCAGCGACCAGCGCCATCCCCGCTCTGCCACCAGCGCCAGTACGGTGAAGAGCAGGGCGCCGAGTACGCCCTCCATGCCGAAGCCGCTAAGATAGACGGCTGCGAGAATTGCGGCGAAAATCAAGGGCGGGCAGAGGATCGCGAAACCGAGAAGCGGCAGCCCGGCGGTAAGGACAAGCCCCGCCTCCACCGGCAGCCCCGCCGCATGGGTCAGCCATGCGCCACTGGCTAGGACGCCCAGCCAGAGCGGATGCACTCCATTGGTTGCCGAGATCCCGTCGAAACTGACAGCCCCGGTCAGTGCCAGATTGCGGGCGATCTGGAGGTAGAAGAACGCATCGTCCTCGAACATCCCCGCCGGGAACAGGCCGAGATGCCACCGGGCCAACACCAGGAACCCGGCAAGGAGCGCGAGATTTGCTCCGATCCCTGCAATCCGCTTTGACATCTGCAGCCCTCCTGCCGGGCAACTGCTCGCCTCAGCGCCGTCTGCCATCGGACCCGCGACGCGGAAGCAGGCGGGCGGCGATCAGACTGTCTCGCGGCACCAGATGCGGTGGCACAGCCCCGGCCTTGCCGCGCTGTGGCAGCGCCACCTCATGGCCGAAGCGGCGCATCAGTGCGAGCGTCTCATGATAGCCGCCGCGATGCAGGAATTGCCACAGCGCATCCCGGGTTGGCGCGTCAACTCCCCCGGCGAGCCCGGCCAGAACCGCCAGCCGGTGGCTCAGAAACGGTGCAAGGTCCCGGGCCGAGAAAAGCCCAGCCCGGATCAGCGCCTCGAACCGGCCGAGTTCCGCGAAGAACACCGCGAAGGTGTCGCGCACCCGCCAGCCGGGAAAGGCGGCCCCGCCCGTCCCCAGCGCTGCGATCAAGGTCGAGCGGTCGACCCGGCCCCAACGCTGCCCAGCCACATCGCCGCCGAAATCGATCTCGCGGCTGGGCTCGTCCAATATGACCAGCGCGTTGCGCACTTCGCGCAGGGCCTCGAAGCGTCGGATCTCTGCATGCACGAAGGCAGCCGTCTGCCAGCGCTGCCCGGCGCGCAGCCGCCAAACGGCCAGCCCCGCAGTAAGGGCCAGCGTCAGCGCCGCGCCATGTTCGGCCAGGTCGGTCGGGTTCAGGGGTAGGTGGATCATTTGGGCCTCGGCTCTTCCTGCGCGGCCATCCGCCCCAATCCATCAGGGGGCGTCAGCTGCGTCGTTGCACGTCGCGGACGGGAAGGGCGGGCGCAGGATGCAGACGGGAGCGCCCGGACGCAAAGAGCTGTTGAGAAAACGCTCTCCGCCAGGGTTTCCGGTGCCAACCCGATGATGCGGGTTGCAACTCTCGCGCGCGGCTCAGTTGAGATCGGCGAGGCTCATCCCATGCTGTTCGGCCCAAAGCCGGCGCAGCGCCGGTGCATCTTCGGCGAACTGCTCGTCAAGCGCTGAGCAGGCCCAGATCCGGTCTGTCCGGAAATGCCGGAAGGCAGCGCGCAGCTCGCACCAGGCCGCCAAAAGCGCGCAATCGATATGGTAGATCAGGGCAACCGGGCGGACCTTGCGCTCGGTCTCGCTTCCCTCGCCATCGCGGTAGGTCAGGGCCAGCTTGCGTTCTTCCCGGATTGCTTGGCGCAGATCTGCCAGCGCGATGCAGCCCCGGTCAGGATCGTCGTTCGGCGCGCCCCAGGGGGCGACGACCAGGGCGCTGCGTTCATCCTCGCGCAACGCGTCTATCTTGGCAAAGACCCGGGCGGCCGCGCGTTGCAAAGCGCTGTCGCCGGTGCGCGCTAGCATCGAGAGCCCGACCTGCAGCGCCTCGGCCTCGTCGCGGTCGAAATTGAGCGGCGGCAGGTCATAGCCCCGTCGCATTACATAACCGACCCCTGCCTCGCCTTCGATCGGCGTGCGCATCGCCTGCAAGGCCGCGATGTCGCGATAAACCGTGCGGTGCGAGACCTCGAGCTTTGCGGCCAGATCCTCGGCCCGCACCGGGCGTTCGGCGCTGCGCAGGATCTGGATGATCTCGAACAGACGGGTGGCGCGGCGCATCGGCTCCTCCTGCGTATCGGGATGCTCCTGACATCTACGCACGCCCTCCTGACAGCGCCCTGGCAGGAGCGGCGGGGCATTTTCGAAGCGCCAAAAAAGGAGCCCGAGATGCCATATTACGACACTGCCGTGCTGATCGCCTATCGTTTGCCGCCATGGTCTGGTGAGGAGGAGGTAACGCCTCCGACCCTGCCCCGGTTCCACTGGCCGAGATGGCTGTTCCTGGGCTTGCCGGCTCAGTCGAAACGGTCGACCGCATAGGGGGCAAGATCCAGGTTTGAGCCCCGACCCAGCGCCTCTGCCGACACCAATTGCGCCAGTTTAGGACCCATGGTCAGGCCAAGATGCTGGCCGCCGAAGGCGAAAAGAAAACAGGGCGCCGTGGGACTCGAACCCATCAGCGGCAGGCTGTCGGGGGTCGAGGGGCGCTGCCCCATCCATTCACTGGCACTGTCCCATTCCAGATTGGGATAAAGACGGTGTAGCTGCCGCCTGATCTGCGCCAGCGGGGCCTCCGCGGCGGGCGCATCGAGCCCTGCGAACTCCGCAAGACCGGCGACGCGCAGCCCGGGCTCCATTGGCGTCACGCCCAGTTTGGCCTCGGTCATCATGTAAGGCGAGGGCGGGCGGTGGCTGGCGCCTTCGAACGTGACGTGATAGCCGCGCTCGGCTTCGAGCATCGCGTTATGGCCCAATTTGGCGGCCAGGCGGCCAGACCAGACCCCGGCGCAGAGGATCGCGCGGTCGGCGCTCAGCGTCTCGCCGCCCGCCAGCGTCACCCGGGCACGGGCATTCTCCTCTGGCACGAGGTCAACGATTTCGGCTTGCCGGAACTGGCCGCCCGCCTCGGCAAACGCCTCAGCCAGGGCGGCGATATAGGCGGCGGGCCATGTGATCCAGCCATGCCCGCCCGGTGCGGCAGCAAACTGGAAATGCGCGCTGAGGAACGGGTCGCGGTCGGCGAGAGCGGCGCGGTCCCATTCCTCCCATACGATCCCTTGTTCCCGCCGAATCTGCCAACCGAATGCATCCTTCTCGAAATCCGCCCGTGAGCGATAGAGGAAGACGTAATGTCCACGCTCGATGAAACGCTCGGCCTTGGTGCCCCGGGCAAGCGCCAGATGCTGGTCGAGACTGTCGATCACCAAAGGCCCGAGGCCCGAGGCGATGCGCCGGACCCCATCTGCAGTCGCATGCGAGAGAAACGGACGCAACCAGGGCAGAAAGCGCGGCAGATGGGACAGGCGGAAATAGACCGGCCCATCCCGGTCGAGCCACATGCGCGGTACTTTGCTCAAAAGCCCTGGCACTGAGACTGGCACCACACCGGCGCTCGCGAGAATTCCTGCATTGCCGAAGGAAGTCTGTCCCGGATCACCGGGTGCAAGCCGGTCTATCAGTGTGACGCTCTGGCCCGCCCGCGCCAGGGTCAGAGCGGTGGCGACCCCGGTGATGCCGGCTCCGACAACGATGATCTGCATTGAGCCTCCCTGAAGGACGGCACGGTGGAGAGGATCTCAGGACCTGTCAACGCCGCGCCTTGCGCATCGCTGCTCGCTTGCTTTCCCGACCAAGCGCGACCGCCGCCCACCCTCGCCCAGCGAGCAGCGGTCGCGTCTTGGTCGAGGCCGCTTGGAGAAGCCAGTTACAAATCCAGGAATCCGCCCACCCTCGCGCAAGAGCCATCGACCACCGGTGGGTGGGTGGGGGTGGGCGGTGGCTCTTGC
>JBCDKL010000078.1:0-11395 GCA_038746695.1 Pseudomonadota bacterium
CCCGGCACCGGGATCATGCCCAACAACATGCTGGGCGAGGCGGATCTGATCCCTGGGGCGGCACTGGGCGACTGGCTTTCCTGGCCCACCGACACGCGCCTCGCCTCGATGATGTGCCCGATTGCTTGCCGCTGGCCCGATGGGCGGCTAGCGATGCTTGGCTCTGGCGGGTCAAATCGGATCCGCTCGGCCCTGGCGCAAGTCTTGCTGCAGCTCATCGATGGAAAGACCGATCTCGAGCTTGCCATCGCCACACCACGCCTGCATGTCGAGGACCCCGATGCGCTCGATTTCGAACTGACCGGCCTCGACGAGCAGGACCGTCTAGAACTGCAAACCTCCTGGCCCGAGGCTCGCGCCTGGCCCGAGCAATCGATGTTCTTCGGCGGGACGCATGCAGTGCTCACCGATCCCAGGCGCGGCCCACAAGCCGCCGGGGACGCCCGTCGCGCTGGAGTCGCGCGCATCCTCTGACATCCACACCCACAGCTTCGCCAGAGCCGCAAGGCGATGGTGAAGAGCATGTCGCGTTCGGCCTCTTGGCCGGAGACCGTTTCGCAACACTTGCGTTTGATCAACCGCCCAAGCCCTGTCGCAACAGGTTCAGCCCAGCAAGGCACAGCACCAACAGGGTGATGCGCCGGAACCGTTCCTGATCCAGCCGGTCCTGAGCCTTCAGACCCAACAGCATCCCCAGCGCCATGGCCGGCACCATGGCGACCGAGAAAGGCAGCGTCGCCGCGTTGATCACGCCCGAGGTCAGATGGGCACCGACCAGCACCACTGAGCCCAGGAAAAAGCACACGCCCTGCACCCGGATCTGCTCGGTCTTCGAGATGCCGAGCGCGATCAGGAAAAACATAACCGGCGGCCCCCAAACCCCGGTCAAGCCGCCGATCACGCCCGCTAAGCCACCGGTCGCAATCTCACCGCGGCGGCGCAACGCGCCCCCGGCCGGGATCGCGGGGCGCCAGCCTGCCAGTTGCAGTGCCGCCGTCAGGCTGACCACCAGGCCCAGCACCAGCACCAGTCGCTCGGGCGCGATATGCGGCACCGCCTGGGCGACAAACCCGATCAATCCGAACAGCACCAAATTCAGGCGCCAGAAACTGCGGAGGCTGTGCCACGCCGCTCCCATGCCCTGGCGCATCATCTGCCACCAATTGCTCAGCAGCAGCGGCAGGATCATCAGGCCGATGGTCTCCTGCGGGGTGAGAAACATGGTGATGAAGGCAAAGGCGATGGTCGGCAGCGCAAAACCGATGGCGCCTTTCACGAACGAGCCCAGGGCCACGACCGCCGCCGCCCCCAGAATGACGGAGAGCTCGAACTGGCCCAAAGGCTCAAAGAAGCTGGAAAACGACTGCATCCCTCCCCTCCCTACGCGAAGAACGCCCCGCCGCCCAGGGTCCCGCCGATGACCGCAAAGGACGGCCCAGTTTGGCGGTGCCCGCCGAACATGCCATAACAGGGTCCCGTCGCAATCGGAGGATGGAGCAGTGCGAGACCGTGATCCCGAAGGCAGGGCGGAGTCTGCGCCGCCGCGAGCGCCCGACCCAGGGGCTGCGATGCGCAGGCATGACCACCGCCATTGCGTGCGTCATGTCCTGGCCGAGGTCGAGCGGGTCTGTGCCACAGGCAATCTCAATCTCACGCCTCAGCGCCGCCGGGTCCTGGAGGTGCTGCTGGAAAGCCATGCAGCGATCGGCGCCTATGACATCCTGCGTCGGCTCGACCAAGAAGGGCTGGGCGGCCAGCCCCCGGTTGTCTACCGCGCCCTGGACTTCCTGCAAAAACACGGCTTCGTCCATAAGATCGAGCAGCTCAACGCTTTCGTCGCCTGTATGCATCCAGGCGAGGGCCATGCTCCGGCTTTCATGATCTGCCGCAAATGCCGTGCAGTGGCCGAATGCCATATCGCTCCGCCGCGGGATCTCGCACCCTATGCCTCTGGGGCGGGCTTTCAGGTCGAACGGGTGATGATCGAAGCGATCGGCCTCTGTCCCGCCTGCCAAGCATAGGCTGCCAAGGGTCGAGCCGGATTCCCATCCTGGCCACGCAAAGGGCTTGAAAGGATATTTGGCATTGTGACGCGGATGCGCAATTTCCTTGCGCGCGCATGTTGACCCCCGCTGGGCTTGCAGCTAGGTAGTTGTGCGCCCGCGGGATGACCTGCTGCGGCGCAACATGTTTGATCCAGCCGGGCAGGGACCCGGCCCCGACCGACGAGGGATAGACCATGAATGCCGAACCCGGGATCGCTCTTCCCCAGCCGTTCGAGACAGCTTCACTTCTGGACCTGACGCAGGAAGCCATCGCCGCCGCCCGGGCCTTCCAGCGCGCGGCGACCGAGAGCCTGGCGCCTCGGGTGAAAGAGGACGGACGGGTCTCGGGCCGGCGCCTCGAGGCCGAGCAATATGCCGCCCACGCTCTGGCCTGGATCGCGACCTATGTCGAAGCGCTCGATCAACTGTCCGGTTGGGCCGGGCGTCTCCAGGCCAATGGTAAGTTTGCCGAAACCGAGCAACTGATCCTGCAGATCGGCATGGGCGAGTATCTCTGGCAGCTCTATGGCGGCCTGCCGATGAGCCAGGGAGAGATCGCCCGACCCCAGGATATCGGCCTGACCCAAGAAGCGCAGCGGGTCCTGATGGCGCCAGCGGTGATGCGCCTGACCCAGGAGGGCAATACCCAGGCCGCGCGCACGCGCCTCGCCCAACTCCTCGCCGAGCAGGAGGGCGCCACAGTCTTCGGCGCCACCGGTCTCGAGGACGACATGGAGATGGTGCGCGAGCAATTCCGCCGCTTTGCCGTCGACCGCGTGCTGCCCGACGCCCATGAATGGCACCTGAAGGACGAACTCATCCCCGTCGACATCATCCGGGACATGTCCGAAATGGGCGTTTTCGGCCTGACTATCCCGGAGGAGTTCGGCGGGTTCGGCATGGGCAAGACCGCGATGTGCGTGGTCTCGGAGGAGCTGTCGCGCGGCTATATCGGCGTCGGATCGCTCGGCACCCGGTCGGAGATCGCGGCCGAGTTGATCCTCTGCGGCGGCACTGATGCGCAAAAGACCGAATGGCTGCCGAAGCTCGCCAGCGGAGAGATCCTGCCAACCGCCGTCTTCACCGAACCCAATACCGGCTCGGATCTCGGCGCGCTGAAGACCAGAGCCGAGAAGGATGGTGATGAGTGGGTGATCACCGGCAACAAGACCTGGATTACCCATGCCGCCCGCACCGATATGATGACCGTCCTGGCCCGGACCAAGCCCGAGACCGCGGATTATTCCGGCCTCTCGATGTTCCTGGCGCCCAAGACACGGGGCGATTGCGCCGATCCCTTCCCCGACCCGACCCTTGCGGGGGGCGAGATCGAGGTGCTCGGCTATCGCGGGATGAAGGAGTACACCCTGGCGCTGGACGGCCACCGGGTGCCGGGTGCCGCATTGCTGGGCGGCGAGGAAGGCTTTGGCTTCAAGCAACTGATGCAAACCTTCGAAAGCGCCCGGATCCAGACCGCGGCGCGGGCCGTGGGTGTCGCACAATCGGCGCTGGATATCTCGCTGCGCTACGCTCAGGAGCGCGAGGCATTCGGCAAACCGCTGATCGCCTTCCCGCGGGTCGCCTCCAAACTGGCGATGATGGCCGTCGAGATCACCATCGCCCGGCAGCTCACCTACTTCTCAGCGCGCGAGAAGGATGCCGAGCGGCGCTGCGATCTCGAGGCCGGGATGGCCAAGCTGCTGGGCGCGCGGGTCGCCTGGGCGGCGGCGGATAACGGGTTGCAGATCCATGGCGGCAACGGGTTTGCGCTGGAATATCCGATCAGCCGGGTGCTCTGCGATGCGCGGATCCTGAACATCTTCGAAGGGGCCGCTGAGATCCAGGCCCAAGTGATCGCCCGCCGCTTGCTGGACCAAGCCTGACCGCCGCTTGATCGGCCCCGCGCGATAGCTCATGCTCCCTGCCCATTGCAGGGGGGTGAGCGTTTGAGCGGTGAGACCTGGGCGAGCATTGTCGATCTTGCGGCGCTCTGCGCGGTCCCTGCGCTGCTTCTGGCCGTCTATCAGCTTTGGCTCAATCGCTCGGACATGATCAAGGATCACCTGGCCGATAAGGGCAGGCGAGATCAATATGCCGACAGACTGCGCCGCCGCGCACTGAGCGCCGAGAGCTATCGCCGCTCGCTCGAGGCACGCAGCGCGGGTTGGGATCGGTTCTTTGGGGAGCGGCTGATCGGCTGGAAGTCTTTCTCTCGATGCTTGTTCATCGCCTTTGTCTATCCCTTCCTGCTGTTCGCAAGCGCCTATGTCCTGGGCGGCGATCACAGCATAGGTGGTCTCCCAATTTTCGCTGACGCGGATTGGTGGCCCGAAAGGGCCCTGCGGGCTGGTGCAGTGATCACTATCCCAACCGCATTACTTTTATGTCTCCGCTTTGTCGAAGACGAAGAGAATGGATTTCTACCCTGGCTCCGCAAACGCCTTCCAGCTGTAAGCCGTTGGACCGAAGGAAGGAGCGCAGCCGTTTTGCTCTTCACGACATGGATTACGGCTTCAGCCCTAGCCATAGCCGCAGTCCTAGCCATAGCCGGAGCCGGAGCCGGAGCCGGAGCCGTAGGCGTAGCCGGAGCCGGAGCCGGAGCCGGAGCCGTAGGCGTACGCGTTGGCATAGGCGTTGGCCGTCCCGTAGGCGTCGGCGTGGTCTTCAGTCTTCTAGTCTTTAGCTTTATTGGCCGTCTGCTTGGAGACTTCGCTTCGATCGCTGCCGCTACTTTTATCTTCCTCTTTTTCCTCTTACTCCCCATTTTGAACGCGATGGTCGATGTTCTGTCCTGGGGCATCACCAGGTGGTTCGTTCGGCAGGCTGCCCGGTTGGGATTGACGGGGCGGGTGTTTTTGGAGGCGCTGGTCGATATCGTTCTCGCCTTCGTCTGCCTAATGCTTCTCGCCGCTCTGCTGCCCAATGCGATTGCGCTCAGCAATCCGGTCCTGCCCGGGCCGGGCGTTGATTGGGCGGGTCGGGCGGCAGAAGCGGTGCGCGATCCGTTCGGGGCGGGGTTCATGGTCACCGGCATGTTGCTGACCACAATGATCCCGACCGCGATCCATCTTTGGGACGGGCTGCGGGGCATCCTGGTCGCCCCGTTCAAGGGGCATCCCGAGATCGCCGACAAGCTGGAGGCCTGGCCCGAGAACAAAGCCTTCAACGATCTCGACCTCGAGGAGCAAGCCGTGCTGGCGATCCGCCTCGTGAGCCTGCGCAATCTAGTGGTGGGCGGCATCGCTGCGATATGCCTGGGCGCAATCGGCCTCGCCCTCTTCCACCTACCAGGAAGTCCGGGCCTATTCTTCTACGATCTGGCACTCTGCGCGACCTGGTGGGAGGGGCATTCCTGTGATCCGCTGATCACCTCGCTGAGCTTCTGGCGCTAGCCCCTCCGCCGCCAGGCGGCAAAGCCCAGCAGGGCCGTGGCCAGAAGGCCAAGGCCGCCGGGCAGGGGGATGGGACTAACCGCGTTCACCGGCTCGCCAAAGATGAAATCGTCCAGCACCACGCCATCGGCGCCCGCGCCGAAATTGCCATTGGCCAACAGCGCCCGATCGCCCGCCTTGATGCTGACCCGCGAGATCACCGGCTGGTCGAAGATCAGCCCGACAAAGGACAGCGCGGCAACCTCGTCGCTGATCGGCACGTCGCGCTTGGCCAGTTCCTCGCCATTCAGCCCGAAAAAGCTGATCTCACTGCCGCCCTGCACATCGACCCCGGTGAAGATCACGCCCAGGCCGCGTGTGGCGCCCGGGGTCACCTGATCCGCGGGGTCGAAGAACAGGACATCAAAAGTCGTGCCGCCGACCGGGGCAAACAAACGCTCCTCACTGAACGGGGTGAAGGACGCGTCGAAGCCAAACTCCACCGGCTGGCCCGAGGCCTGGGTGCTGCTGAGCAGAAAGCCGGTGGTGCTGCCGGTCTCGCGAAACTCGATGCCGCGGGCTCGGGGATCGGCATTGAAATTGAAGAAATCGCCCGGGAAGGCGTTGGGGTCCGAAACCCCGTCCGGCGCCGCATCCCAATCAATCTGCCGCCGCCCGTTCGGATCGAGATTTTCAGGCAGGTTGTCGTTCAGCGATCCGAGATCGTCGCGGAACTTGTCCACTGTGCTCTCAAGACTGGCCGCGTTCGGCGCGGTGATCGAGACATCCCGGACCAGCGTCGCGGCCGAAGCGGTCTGAGCCAGAAGCGCCAAGGCGATCAGGGCGAGAAACGGTCTGAGCATTATCCGGGCCTCCCTTCAAAGATGTCCCACTTTGACACGAATCTGCGATCAGGACACGGAAATTTGCAATCTCTGGGCGAAAAGCGCTCAGCTCCGCAACAATAAGGCCAGAGCCGTCAGTGTCGCCGCCAGTCCGGCCCAGACCGGCAGCGCCACCCAGCCATGGCCGAGCAGCCCCTCCCAGAGGATCACGAAACCTGGCACCAGATAGCCATAAGCCATGGCCTTCGAGGCAGGCAGCCGCATCGCCGCAAATTGCAAAAGGAAAAAGGTGAAAGCGGTGGCCATCACGCCGAGATAGACAAAGGCGATCCAGACGAGCGGCGGCAGGGCCTGCCAGCGTGTCTCGACCAGCGCCTCCGCCCCCCAAAGCGAGGCGACCAGGCAACCGCCCAGGATGGTGCCGAAGGTCAAGACCACCACTGGTTCGCCCCAGTTGAGCCTGCGGATGAGGGGCGTGTAGAGCGCATGAAGGGCGCATCCGGCCAGAAAAAGCCGCTCTCCCGCACCGAAATCCAGCGCCAAAAGTGCCGCCATGTCTCCCCGGAAGGTGACCCAAAGCGCCCCACCAGCGGCCAAGAGCAGCGACATCGCCATCGGCCCAGTTGTCACCTGGCGCATCACCACCCAGCCGAAGACAGCGCTCATCAGCGGGGTCAAGGTGAAGATCGCCCCAGTCGAGACCGGATCGGTCAACCTCAGCGCCTCGAACATCGAGATGAAATAGGCCGCCAACAACGCGCCGAGCAGAAGATAACGCCAGAGATGGCTCAGATGCACCGCCCGGATCTGGGGCAGGGCGAAGGCGCCGATCACCAGGGCAGCCAGAAGAAACCGCCCGGCGGTCAGCGCCGCCGGATCGATCCGGTCCGCGATCAACCCGCCCAGCGAGAAGGAGACCGAGATCACCGCGGCGAACAACAGCCCGGCCGCATGGCCCCAGGCCTCGCTTCGGGTCACAGATCGACCCGCTGCCCGGTCTCGGCTGCGCGATAGATCGCGGCCTCAGTCTCGATTACCGCGAGATACTCGCCTGCGAGGTTCTCAAACGGGACTTCTCCCGCCAAGCCCGCCACGACGTGAGATTGCAAGGCATGCACGCAATCACCACCAAAGCCAGTGCGAGGCGCGTCGAAATCCACCGCCTCCCAGGTTTCGGCGCCAAACGCGCGGCGCCAGAGCCGGCCCTCCCCATCGAGTCGCATCGCCGCCTCGGTCCCCTCGACCAGGCAGACACCCATGGTCCGCCGCAGATCGCTTGCGGCATGGTCGGCCAGCCGGTTGCCGTCGAACACCGCCCGTCGCCCGTCGCGATGGCCGAAGACCACGATCCCCGCATCCTCGCCCGCGATCGCCGGGTTGAGACGGCGGAGATCGGCCCAGACCCAATCGGGCGAGCCCATCAGATAGCGGAACGTGTCGATCCAATGCACCCCGGTCTCATGGATCAGAAAACGCGGCATTTCCTGGAAGTAAGGCTGGCGTTCGAGATAGGCCCGCACCCCCTGCCCGTCGCCCGGGCGCAGGCGAAAGCTGACCTGCATCAGCATGCCCAAATCACCCGCGAGGATCCGCTCCTTCAGCTTGCGATACCAGGGCTGGAAGCGAAAATTCTCATGCACCAGCAGAGGGATCCCTGCCGCCTCCGCCGCCTCTGCCATGGCCCGCGCCTCGGTCAGATTGCGGCAGAAAGGCTTCTGGCAGATCACTGCAAGGGGCTTTGCCGCAAGCGCCTGACGGATCAGATCTGCATGGCTTGCGGGAGGCGTGATGATATCGACGATCTCCGGCGCAATGGCCGTCAGCATCTCCGCCGCATCACTGAAGCCCTGCACGCCCGGCGCATGGCGGGTCAAAGCCGCCAGATCGGGATCGCAAGCCCCGGCCAGCTCCACGCCCGGGATCCGCGCCCAGGCATCGTTGTGGAACCGACTGAAATAGCCCGCGCCGATCCCCACGACTCTGACCGCCATCTCCGATCCCCCAATCCAGCGCGCATGTCAGCCCCCTCCAGCCCCTCGGAGCCACCGCGCGCGGTGGGTGGGTGGGGGCGGGCGGTGGCTTCGAGGGGCTGGAGGGGGCGGCGAGCGCTCTACAAAGCCGCCTCGACCGCCAAGGCCAGATCCGCCGTACCGGCCGTGCCGCCCAGATCCGGAGTCGCCACAGCGCCCTCCGCCAAAACCTGCGTCACCGCCCCGCGCAACCGCGTGCCGGCCTCTGCCAGGCCGGGCACCGCCTTCTCCTCGGCCAGCCAGTCCAGCATCATCGCCCCCGACAGCATCATCGCCAGCGGGTTGGCCACGCCTTGCCCCGCGATATCCGGCGCCGTCCCGTGACAGGGCTGGAACACCGCATGCCCGTCGCCAATATCCGCCGAAGGCGCCATGCCGAGCCCACCCATCAATCCGGCGCCCAGATCGCTGAGAATATCGCCGAACATGTTCTCGGTAATCATCACATCGAAGATCCAGGGCTTCTGCACCATCCACAAAGCCACCGCATCCACATACCCGGCGGTCGCCTCAATATCCGGGTTCAGAGCGGCACGCTCCTCGAACACCCGGCGCATGAAGGCAAAGGCGCGGAACACATTCGCCTTGTCGATGCACATCACCTGCCCGGGATGGCCCTTGGCCTTCCTCTGCCGCGCCAACCGGAAGGCGAAATCCGAGAGCTTCTCCGTCACGCGGCGGGTGATGACCATCGTCTCGCGCGCCTCGTCCTCCGTCACCTCGCCCTTGTTCATCGAGGCAAAAAGCCCCTCGGTCGACTCGCGGACCAGCACGAAATCAATGGTCTTTCCGTCCGGCAAAGCCAGCGGCCCTTTCTGCCCGGGCAAAAGCGTGACCGGTCTGACCCCAGCATAAAGACCCAATTCCATGCGCAATTCGATCTGCGGCACGATCTCGGTCCCGTCGGGGTAACGCACGCCCGGCAGCCCCATGGCCGAAAGCAGGATCGCATCCGCCGCCCTCGCCGCCTCGAGCGAACTCTGCGGCAGGCTCTCGCCATGGTCGCGGTAATGGGCGGCCCCGGCGGGCAGGCTGTCGAACCGCAAACCGACCTGTGCCTCGCGTGCCAGTTTGTCGATCAGCGCCAAGGTCGGCGCAGTGATCTCCGGCCCGATCCCATCCCCCTCAAAGACCGCGATGTCGAGGTTCTGCATGCCATCTCTCCCGTCTGGCGCATCGCCCCGCTTTACCATAGGCTCAGGCAAAACAAAGCCCAGAGGAACGCCGGAGGTCCCATGTTCGCGGTGGTCGTCACCTTCCATGTCAACCAGGATAGAATGCCCGATTTCCTGCCGCTGATGCGCCGGAACGCGGCCAATTCGCTGCGCCTCGAGCCGGAATGCCACCGTTTCGATGTCTGGACCGATCCCGCCCGGCCCGATCAGGTCTTCCTCTACGAGCTTTACTCTGACGCAGCAGCGTTCGAGACCCATCTCGCCAGCGCCCATTTCAACACTTTCGCCGCCGCGGTCGCGGACATGGTCACCCGCCGCGATCTCGACACATGGGCGGTCGAGGAGCCGCTGGATGTCTGACCTCTGGCAGGTCTGGGCGGTCAAATATGCCGACCGACCCGCCCGGACACGGGCCGAAAGTTTCCTATTCGACGACGACCATGCCGCCCCGCACCCGATCGATTACTTCGTCTGGGTGATCCGCAACGAGACCCGCACGATCCTGGTCGATACCGGCTATGACACCGAGGAGGCGGCACGGCGCGGCCGCCCGATCCAGCTCCATCCGGTCGAGGCCCTGGCACAGATCGGCATTGCGGCCGACACGGTCGACGAGGTCATCGTCACCCATCTCCATTACGACCATGCCGGCACGCTCGATAGTTTCCCAAAGGCGAAATTCCATCTGCAGGCCGCCGAGATGAACTATGCCACCGGGCCATGCATGTGCATGCCCACTCTGAAGATGCCCTTCAGCATCGAGCATGTCGTGCAGATGGTGCGCTATGTCTATTCCGGTCGTGTGATCTTCCACGACGGCGATGCCGAGATCGCGCCGGGGGTCACGGTTCATGCCGTTGGCGGGCATTCCAAAGGGTTGATGTCGGTCCGGGTGAAAACCGAGGGCGGATGGCTCTGCCTCGCCTCCGATGCCAGCCATTTCTACGAGAATTTCCTCGCCCGCAAACCCTTCCCCATCGTGGTCGATATCGAGGCGATGCATCGCGGCTGGGATCTGATCCAGAGCCTGGCCAGCAGCCCGGAGCAATGCGTGCCGGGCCATGATCCGATGGTGCTCGATCTCTTTCCCAGCGCCGGGCCGCCGGGCGTAGTGCGCCTCGACCGCGGCGCGACCGCCAGCCTCGCTGGGCGGTTGGATCTGTGAGAGCGGGGCTTCTGATAGCTCTGGGCCTTCTGGTTCCCGGAATGGCAGGCGCTGAGGAGGCCGGCGCCGAAGGCACCTCCCTTCCCCGATCCGCCCCGATCTATCTCAAATTCTGCTCGAACGCGGTGATGCGGCTAACCCCGCTCGCAGGCGCCGCGCGGATCTACAAGCTCGACCTGCGTTCCGGCGACACCTGGACTCTGTTCGGCGAAATGCGCCTGGATGCAGAAGGACGCTCGACCGCGCGCCGGATCGATGGCCACGGCCTCACCCGCTATGCCCCGCATAATTGCGAGAAAGTGCCGGGGATCTGCCGCTACACCGAATACCGCCCGGACGGGACCGAGGCGCAGATGCTGCGGATCAACGGCCAGGACCCGGGAGAGACGGACAGTCTCTGGTCCTACACGATCCTCCAGGACGCAGATGGCCAACCCGAGATCCAGGCAATCGGCACGGTGCGCTATGCCGCCGACGGTCTGCCTGAGCGCGAGAGCTGGACGGAGACCGAGACCTATACCAAAGGCTGCGCTGAACGGCTGCAAGATCCGCCGGAGTGAACCCGCCAAACCAACCCGAACCTCGCCCCCTCTTTCACGGCGCAGCCACCGCCCACCCCCACCCGCCCCCCGGTGCGCGGCAGCTCCACCGTGAAAGAGGGGGCAACGACAAGGGTCAAGACTTGCGGGGCGTCTGACCTCTGGCTAGACCGGGCGCATGGAGCCCAGCCTGACCCTCACCCGCCCCGATGACTGGCATCTGCA
>JBCDKL010000079.1:0-11369 GCA_038746695.1 Pseudomonadota bacterium
ACCCTGCGCGTGAACGGACGGGCCGAGATCTCGGTCGATCCCGCCTTGCTCGAAAGTTTCGAGATCCAAGGCAAGCTGCCCCGCTCGGTCATCATCATCCATATCGAGACGGTCTATTTCCACTGCGTCAAAGCCTTCCACCGCGCCAAGCTCTGGGAAGCCGATACCTGGCCCAGCAAGGATGATGTTCCCAGCGCGGGCGATATGGTCAAAGCCGTCGAGCCGGATTTCGATTCCGAGAGCTATGACGCGGGATATCCCGCCCATATGGCCAAGACGATCTACTGAGCACTGCTGACGGAGCCCTGCCGCGCATCTCGGAGCCACCGCCCGCCCCCACCCACCGGCGCGCGGCGGTTCCGAGATACGTGGCAAGATTTTGCGATAATGCGCAAAAGAACTTTTCTTTTCGGAGTGATTATTCCAATCCGCGGTCATGTTAACTCCGCCTCAGACACTAACCGCTGTAGATCGATGGAGGCGATGATGACCACAGTGACGGAAAACAAACCGGCGATCCCAGAGCTAAAGCCTGTCTATGGTGCACTCGACCAAGCGGCCGAGGCTGGGCTTCGGGTGGCGGCGGGGCTGTTTCTGATCCCACATGGCGCGCAGAAGCTGTTCGGCTGGTTTGGCGGCTATGGGTTGGAGGCGACCGGGCAGTTCTTTCAAACCCAACTCGGCTTTGCCAATGGTTATCTGGCCGCTCTCGCGGCAGGGTCGGTCGAGGTCTTTGCCGGGCTCGCCTTGGCGCTCGGCCTCTTCACCCGAGCCTCGGCACTCGCAGTGACCGTTCTGCTGGCGGTGGCGGCCAGCGTGCATCTCGGTGCTGGATTTTTCTGGACGAATGGCGGTTGGGAATATGCCGCTCTTTGGGGAATCGTCGCGGCGATGTTCGTCGTAAAGGGCGGCGGGCGCTATGCACTCGACAGGGTCATTGAGCGCGGACTCTGACGTCAAAAACAAGCTGCCCGGAGCTGGAGATCCAACACCGGGCTGCTCTGATTTGGCAGAGCGAGCGGGGATTACTCCTCGCTCTCCTCTGTTTCAGTCTCTTCGCCTGTTTCCTCGACCTCGTCGTCATCCGCGGCCGAAAGACCTTTGGGTGCCGCAATATTCGCAATCATGAAATCCCGATCGGTGATCGTGGGCTTCACGCCATCGGGCAATGAAACGTCGGAGATCTTGATCGTGTCGCCGATATTCAGCCCGGTCAGATCGACATCGATCTTGTCGGGAATGTTCGACGCACGGACCTTCAGTTCAACCTCGTTTCGAACCACGGTCAGCATGCCGCCCTTCTTGATGCCAGGGGCATCTTCTTCGTTCTGGAAGTCGACCGGGATCATCAGATTGATACGGCTACGCTCGGAGAGGCGCAGAAAGTCGACATGGATCGGCAGATCCTTGACCACATCGCGTTGCACCGCGCGGCAAATCACGGTGTTGTCGGCGCCATCAACACGCAGATTGATCAACGTGGCCATGAACTTGCCCGCACGCAGCGACTTGAGCAGGACATTATGCTTGACGTTGATCGCGACCGGGTCCTTGCCGCCACCATAGACGACCCCGGGAACGAGCCCCTCGCGACGTGCGGTCCGGGCAGCCCCTTTGCCCGTGCCGGAACGTGCGGAGGCTTCGAGGATTGGCATATCCGCCATCGTGAAGCTCCTTTGCTTTGTGTAGCGGCACGATCCTCCAGGGGTGTAAGCGCGCCGGAAGCGGTCTCATACGCGAAACGCAGGCAAATGCAAGGGCGGTAAGAGGCGCGGGTGACCCGGGCGGTAAGGCGGCAGGATATGCGCATTAAGTTCGAATTCAGCGCCGGCCCCGGGGATGGCCGAGACCGGCGGTTCGCTTAGACTGCAAGCGCCTTCACAATCAGGCCGGTGCCGAGGGCTATCAGATAGGCATCGCCTTGGCCGGTATACCAGGCATAACCGCGGCGCGGCGTCGCCAGACCCAGACGCTGTGGCGAGAGCACGCGGAGAAAACGTTGCCGTGGCAGGGTCGCGCCAATCGCATAACGCGGCGCGCGGAGATAGCGGGGCGTGACCGTACGAATACGGGGGGTAGGCACATAGACATAGGCGCCCCGGCGAGCAGCGCGGTCGCGGTAGATATCGCGGCGGATTTCTCTGCGGATCTCTCGCCGCGCCTCCCGCCGGTTTTCGCGCCTGAATTCTCGCCTTGCCTCCCGACGAATATCGCGGCGCAGGTTTTGCCTGGTCTCGCGGCGGACCAATCTGCTCCGATCGCTTGCGGAGCGCCCATGCCAGGCATCCGCCACGTTGATAACTGGCGCTATACGGGCCTGCCCGGCTTCGGCCCCGGAAAGGCCCGTCAGGCCTGGGGCGGCGGCGGTCAGAATTCCGAAAACAGCGGCGAAGCCGAGCCGCCGGATCGCTTGAGTGAGTGCGGGAGTCATCTCATCCTCCATCCTATTGCTTCTGAGGAGAGAACGGCGCGGGCGGCGGCCTCCGGCGCTCAGACCCACCGGACTGACGCGTTTGTGATCCCGGACAGACTCAGGCGGGTGCGGGCAGGAGGAGGCTGTAATTTGGGCTGCGGTCGATCACCCGCACGGTCTCGCCCGGTTCAGGGCCCGGGCGGTCGGTCAGGATCACGATCTCCTCACCTGCGCGGGGCCCGTCGGTCAAACGGATCAGATATTCGGTGACGCCGTCCCGCTCGACCTCATTCTCGATCACAGCGCCTAGCAAAGCCCCAGTGCCGAGCCCGATCAGCGCGCCGAGTGCCCGCCCCGAGCCCTGACCGATAAACGATCCGATCACCAGCCCCGCATAACCTCCGAACCGCGCCCCGGCGCCATCATCGGCCAAGGTTTCGCTGCCGGAGAGATCGACCGGGCGGAGGGCGAGGATCTGACCGGTCTCGGCGGTGGAAATCTCGAACGGATGGGGACGTGCGGTCTCGACCGTGCCACGGGCGCATGCCGCCAGACCGAGCGGGATAGCCAAAGCGAGAATGAGAAAACGCGGCATGGGCAGCCTTGGATCGGTTCGGATTAATTACTCAACTGACCGTTCTTATCGGCGATCCGGCGACAAAGTGCAAACTCGTGGGTCGCGCGCCGCTCAGGCGTCCCGTCCGGCAGCAACGATCAGACCGAGGCACGCGGTCATCAAAAGCGCGAGCGGCGTCGGTATCGGAACGGTCTGCAAATCTTCGCCAGCAACATCGGCCGACATATCGGCATTACCCTCATCATCGACCAAATCGGCCAGAGCGATCTGAGGAAGATCTAGCGGAACTTCGTCACCAACAGCCGTCGCGCCAGAGGCGGGGGAAGACAGGCCAACGCAGACCGCCAAAACCGCCGCAACACCAAATGAACGCATATATCACCCATTTCCGTGCGCCGCCGATGACGACGCAGGTCCACCCCACATCCCAATAATACCAGCGAATCGCACGGGCGGCAAACCGGATCACCCCCTGTCCCAGAGTGGTTGACGCCCTAGGGGTGAAGGCGCAATCTGATACAGCTTTAGCAAGAAAAATGGGAGGAAATGCCGTGAATGTCCTGCAACTCCTCAAGCTAAAAGGCAGCCGCACGATCGAGACGGTCGCGCCGCAACTGTCTCTTTCCGAGGTAGCAGAACTGCTATCGGCCAAGCGAATCGGGGCATTGGTGGTCTCGACCGACGGGAAAACCGTGGCCGGGATCATCTCGGAGCGCGATATCGTGCGTCGGCTGGGACAGGACGGGGCGGATTGCCTCGGCCTCGCAGTCGGCGAGGTAATGACCAGCGATGTGACGACTTGCGCTTTGTCGGAAACCGCGCTCAGTGTGCTCGAACGCATGACCGAGGGCCGTTTCCGCCATATGCCGGTTTTGGAGAACGGCCAGATGGTCGGGTTCCTCTCAATCGGCGATGTGGTAAAAGCACGGATCTCGGAGATCGAGACCGACAACGCGGCGCTGGTGGAGATGCTGCAAGGCTGACCGATAAGGTCTGGGGGCGAAGGTGATCAGATTTTCCGAGGGGCTGGCGCAATTCGCCTCGGCTGGGATCGATTTTGCCGTCGCCACGCTGATCCTGGCGGTGTTGTCAGGGATACTCACACAGAGCTTGTTCGACCTGGGCCTGCGCCGGGTCTTGCAGCGCTGGTGGGTGCAGGCCTGGGTGAGACTGCGCGGAGGTGATCTGACTTCATGGCGTGAGGGCACGCGGAACGGGCGGATCTATGCCCTGCATTACCAGCGGCTCTGCGGTCAGCTCTCCTCCTATCTGCAATACGAGTTGGATACACCGGCGCATTGGCTGTTGCTGCCCGCGATGCTCGAGAAGACCACATTGGAGGCGCTGAGAGAGGCCACCGGGCCAGACAGGGCACAGATCCGCCAAACCGCGAATGCGGAGTTAGAAGACGCTCTAGACGATCTGCAGACCCTGCTCGCCAACCGATCTGTGATTGTGACCTACTATTTTTGCCTGGTGTTCAGCTTCTCGATCATCGCGCTTTTGACGCTGACCGACAACCAGTTCACCGAGATTACCGATACCCGCTATGTCCTGATCGGGATCGGTCTGGTGGCGGGATTGATGGGTCCGATCTTCCGCGCGATCACCGAGCGCCTGTTGTCCGGGCGCTGAGCAGGTGCCCGCTGGCCCGCGTCTGACCCTGCGCAGTCGGCCTGTGGGTGGAGAGCCGCTGGAAAAAATAGCCGGGCGCCTGCCCGCCCGCGGCCGCCGTCTGATCCTGCTGATCCACGGCTTCAACACCACCGAGGCCGAAGCCGCCGAGGGTTACGCAGCCTTCGCCGATCTGATCGAGCGTCAAGCGCCCAGACTAGCCCAGGCGCTCTGCCCCATCTATTGGCCCGGAGACGCGGCGATGAAAGGCGGGGCCTATCCCTGGCTGGTCGCCCGGGCCGAGACTTGCGGTGCGATGCTGGCAAGCTGGCTCTCGGCGCATCTCGAACATCGGGCGGGAGAAGTAGCAATCGTCGCCCATTCGCTCGGTTGCCGCCTGGCGCTTGAGGCGATGACGCGGCTCTCAGCCGAGCAGGCGCGGCAGATCCGGTTATTCCTGATGGCAGCCGCCGTGCCGGTCGGACTGATCGCGAACGATCACAAATTCGAAGCAGCCATCGCACGGGCAGCCAGCGCCGATGCGCTGCATTCCCGGGCTGATGGGGTGCTCGCCTTCTGGTTTCGCTTAGGCCAGACTGCGGCACCGGGTGAAAGCGGGCTGCTGCCCGAGGCTGTTGGGCTGAATGGCAAACCGGGTCATCCGACATGGAGCCGAACCGCCGAGATGCCGGGATATGACCATGGGCAATACTGGGCGGGCCACCGCATGGCCAGCCATCTGGCGCATCGTCTTGGAGCCGCAGTGGCAAAGCCCCGCCCGATCCGGGTCTCCGAACCTCCCCGTCAGGCACCGCTGCGCGTCGATCCGCCGCCAAGGGCTGATCCGCCGCGCCGCCGGTTATAGCTTAGCGCCGAGCACTGTGACGGCACCACGCGTAACGCAAAGCCCGGGACAAAGGCCCGATCCGGCATCTTTTTGCTCTTGACCCCGGCCGCGCAAGATTGTTGCTGTGACGCGCAATGAGAATAGCCAACACGTCCTAGGGGGAGGGATGCCGTGCGCAAAGGACTCTATCCGGGCACTTTCGACCCGGTGACGCTGGGCCATACCGATGTGATCCGCCGCGCGTCCAAACTGGTCGATCACCTCGTGATCGGTGTGGCGATCAACCGCGACAAGGGTCCTCTGTTCAGCCTCGAGGACCGGGTGGCGATGCTGGAAGCAGAATGTGCCGGGATCTCGGAGGCCAGCGGCACCCGGATCGAGGCGCAGCCGTTCGAGAACCTCTTGATGCACTTCGCGCAGGATCTGGGCGCCCAGGTCATTTTTCGCGGCCTGCGGGCAGTGAGTGATTTCGAGTATGAATTCCAGATGGTCGGCATGAACCGCGCGCTGAACGATGAGGTCGAGATGGTGTTTCTGATGGCCGAAGCGCAGCATCAGGCGATCGCCTCGAAACTGGTCAAGGAGATCGCTCGGATGGGCGGCGACATCTCGGACTTTGTATCGCCCGCAGTCGCAACCGCCCTGAAGAAGCGATTTGGCCGGGACTGACTCTAGTATGGGAAAGGCGCCTGGGCGCGAATTGACCGGCCAGGGCGAAACCGTTACCAGACCGTTGAGGACAACCACCCCATCCCGTGACGCGAGGATCCGATGCTGCGCGCTTTCTGCCTGACCCTGGCCTTCCTCCTGCTCACCCCATTCTCGGAGGCACAGGCCGTGGACGAAAACTTCCTGATTATCGAACTGCAATCCGGCGAGGTCTGCATCGAAATGATGCCCAATGTGGCACCGGGCCATGTCCAGCGGATCACCGAGCTTGCCAAGGAAAAGTTCTATGACGGAGTCGTCTTCCACCGGGTGATCGAAGGCTTCATGGCGCAGACCGGCGATCCCACCGGACGCGGTACCGGCGGCTCGAACAAACCCGACTTGCAAGCCGAGTTCTCGGATGTCCCATTCGACCGCGGCGTGGTTGGCATGGCCCGCACCTCGGCCCCGCATTCAGCCAACAGCCAGTTCTTCATCATGTTCGACGAAGGCCATTTCCTGAACAATCAATACACCGTCTGGGGCAAGGTGGTGAAAGGCATGGAAGCGGTGGACAATATCAAACGAGGCGAGGGCCAATCGGGCGTGGTGAAAGATCCCGACAAGATGATCTCGGTCCGTGTCGCAGCCGCCTGCCCCTAAGCCTGCGCTGGGATGGCGGGACCGGACGCGCCGGACCGGGCCACCGATCTCGACGCCTATGATTTCGATCTGCCCGAGGCGCTGATAGCACTTCGCCCGGCGCGGCCCCGGTCGGCCTCGCGTCTCTTGGTTGCGCGGGGGTCCAAGACCGAGGGGGCGACCATCGCAGACCTGCCACGGTTTCTCCGCCCGGGCGATATGCTGGTCTTCAACGACACCAAAGTGTTGCCCGCGCGGTTGATCGGTATCAGAACCCGCGCCACGGCGGATGGCAGCGGTCAGGCGAAGATCGAGGCGACACTAATCCGCCGCGAGAGCCCCGCAGTCTGGACTGCTCTCGCCCGCCCCGCCAAGCGCCTCGCCCTGGGCGACCGGATCGTCTTCCCGCCGCTCTCGGCCGAGGTGACTGCCAAGGAGGAAGGCCAGATCCGCCTCGCCTTTGACCGCGCTGGGCCCGATCTCGATACCGGTCTGGCAGAGGCGGGGGTGATGCCACTCCCCCCTTACATTGCACAGCGCCGGGCGGCGGATTCGCAGGACGACGAAGACTACCAGACCGTATTTGCCGAGCGTGAGGGGGCGGTCGCCGCCCCGACGGCGGCCTTGCATTTCGATCAAGACCTGCTCGCCCGCCTCGCCTTAGCCGGGATCCGGACCGCCAGATTGACCCTGCATGTCGGTGCCGGCACCTTCCTGCCGGTTAAATCCGGGGATATCGCCAATCACAAAATGCATGCCGAATGGGGTAGCCTCAGCCCCGAGACCGCCGCCGATATTGCAGAAGCCCGTACCGAAGGCGGCCGGATAATTGCCGTCGGCACCACTGCTTTGCGCCTGCTCGAAACCGCCGCCTCCGAGACCGGAGTCTTGCGCCCCTGGACCGGCGAGACCGATATCTTCATCCGACCGGGTCATAGGTTCCGCGCCATCGACGGGCTGATGACCAATTTCCACCTGCCGCGTTCGACACTGTTCATGCTCGTCTCGGCCTTGATGGGCCGCGAACGGATGCAGGACCTTTATGCCCAAGCCATCGCCAGCCGGTTTCGCTTCTACTCCTATGGCGATAGCAGCCTTTTGCTTCCAAAGGGATAGGTCTCAGCCCGGACAACGCAGAGATTGCTTTTCTCGGGTCGTCACCCCAGGTGCATTAGTGTTCTGAATCTCATTATCGATGCGGTAGAACGATGTCCAAACCCTGGACTGCGCGGGCACCGCTCGGGCGACATCAGGTGCCGCGAACAGACGGGCAGAGCATCCCTGAGTCGCGGCACCCTATCGTATAGTCCACGCAACCGGAAAGGCCCCGCCATGCTGCGCGTTCTGAGCAATTCCTGGGCGCTGTTCTTAGGCATGTTCCTCTTGCAGCTCGGCAACGGAATGCAGGGCACGGCACTCGGCTTGCGCGGCGGGCTCGAGGCGTTTGACAGCTCGACCATGGGCTTTGTGATGACCGGCTATTTCCTGGGCTTTCTAGGTGGCGCCCGGGCCACGCCCTGGATGCTGCGCCGGGTCGGCCATGTCCGGGTTTTTGCAGCCTTGGCCTCGCTGATCTCAGCGGCGTTCATCATCTATGCCTGGTGGGTCGATCCGGTCGGCTGGTTCCTGATGCGCGTCTTGGTCGGGTTCTGCTTTTCCGGCGTCTATGTGGTGGCTGAGAGCTGGCTGAATGACGGGGTCGACAATGCCAATCGCGGCAAGGCGCTCAGCGCCTATCTGATGGTGCAGATGGCCGGGATCGTGCTCAGCCAGGCGATGATCAATGTGGCCTCCGCCGAGGGGTTCGAGCTCTTCGTCATCATGTCGGTCGCGGTCTCGATCGCGATCACGCCGATCTTGCTCTCGGTCTCACCGGTCCCCCTGTTCGAGGCGACCAAAGGAATGAGCTTGGTCGAGCTCTTCAGGTCTTCGCCGCTGGGGGTGATCGGTTGCTTCTTTCTGGGGGCAATCTTTGGCTGCATGTTCGGCATGGCCGCGGTATATGCCACCACAATCGGGCTTTCGACCGCCCAGACTGCGACATTCGTGGGCGTGATCTATCTGGGTGGGCTGGTGTGCCAATATCCGATCGGCTGGATTTCCGACCGGATCGACCGACGCACCCTGATTGCCATCGTCACCGCCATCGGAGCCCTGGGCTGCGCCGCCGCCGGTGCCACCGATCCCTCGTTCCAGATGCTGCTTGCGGCCGGGTTTTTGATCGGAGGCATGGCAAACCCGCTCTATTCGGTGCTGATTGCCCATACCAACGACTTTCTCGAGCATGACCAGATGGCCGCCGCTGCGGGAGGTCTTGTGGTTCTCAACGGGATTGGGGCTGCGGGCATGCCGGTGGTGGTGGGATATGCGATGGACTGGTTCGGCCCGCCGAGTTTCATGTGGTCGATGGCTCTCTGCATGGTGACAATCTCGGCCTACGCGCTCTATCGCATGACCGCGCGGGCCGCGACCCCGGTCGATGAGACCCTGCCCGCCACGCCGATCAGCATGATCACTACCCAGGTCTCGGCGGAATATGCTCAGGAGTATGTGGTTGAACAGGCGACCAGCGACGAGGACGCCGCCTGGGAGAATGAAGGCTCAACGGCATGAGAGACGCAAACATCCCCGCCCGCGCCCGCGCGATCCTCGCCTTCTGGATTGACGAGATCGGCCCGGCGGGCTGGTACGCTCCGCCAGATCCCAGCCTGGATGCCGAGGTCGCCGCGCGCTTCGGTTCCGATCTGACCGCTGCTGCCGCGGGCCAACGCCGCGCCTGGTTGACCCGAGCCCAAAGCGCCTTGGCCGCAATGATCCTGCTCGATCAGTTCCCGCGGCATATCCATCGCGGTACCGGAGCGTCGTTTGCCTGCGATCCGCAGGCTAGAGCCGCTGCCGCGGAGGCGATCCGCAGAGGCTATGACCTAGAGATCCCTGAGCCGGAGCGGCAATTCTTCTATCTGCCCTTGATGCATTCCGAAGTGCTGGCCGATCAGGACCGCTGCGTCCATCTGATCCGGCAAAGGCTTCGGCGGACCGGACGCGAGAATCTCTCCCATGCCCGGAGCCATCGTGAGGTGATCCGCCGCTTCGGCCGGTTCCCCAGCCGCAATGCGCCGCTCGGCCGTGAGGACAGCGCCGCCGAGCGGGCCTATCGCGCCCAAGGCGGTTATATGGGCTGACCCGGCAACAGGCGTTGCCCCGATGGTTGCTGGCGGTCTAGCCTGACTTCCTCACAGGGGAGGGCCGCATGTCCCGTTTCGACCTGATCGTAATCGGCGCCGGGCCCGGCGGCTATGTCGCCGCCATCCGCGCCGCGCAACTGGGCCTGGAAGTGGCCGTGGTCGAGCGCGAGCATCTCGGCGGCATCTGCCTCAACTGGGGCTGTATTCCAACCAAGGCGATGCTGCGCTCGGCCGAGGTGTTGCACATGATGCATCGGGCGGAGGAGTTCGGCCTGACCGCCGAGGCGGTCGGGATCGATCTCGACGCAGTGGTGGCCAGATCGCGCAAGATCGCCGGGCAGCTCTCAGCCGGGGTCGGGCATCTCTTGCGCAAGAACAAGGTGACTGTCCTGGAAGGAGATGCGGCGCTGAATGGGCGAGGACAGGTGCGGGTGACGGCGCATGACGGTGATGCTAGGGATATGGAGGCGCCCGCTATTATCCTTGCCACCGGTGCGCGGGCCCGCGACCTGCCCGGGATCGAAGCGGACGGCATAAAGGTCTGGAGCTACAAACACGCGCTGCGCCCGCCGCACCGGCCGAAAAAGCTCCTGATCATCGGCTCGGGTGCTATCGGGATCGAGTTCGCCAGTTTCTACACAGCACTTGAGGCCAAAGTGACAATCGTCGAGCTGAAGGACAGGATCCTCCCGGCGGAGGATGCCGAAATCTCGGCCCATGCCGCCGCGCGCTTCGCAGCCCAAGGGATGACCCTTCTGACCGGCGCTCAGGTGACCGGCCTGACCCGCGATTCAGAGGAGGTGACCGTCACTATCGACACGGCTGACGGCCCCCGGACAGATCGGTTCGACACGGTGATCTCAGCCATCGGCATCATCGGCAATACCGAAGGCCTTGGCCTGGAGGATGCGGGGATCCAGATCGATCGTGGTCATGTTGTAACTGACCGGCAGGGCCGGACGGCCGCGCCCGGGATCTGGGCCATTGGCGACCTCACTGGGCCACCCTGGCTCGCCCATAAGGCCAGCCACGAGGGCGTGATGGTTGCCGAGGCGATCGCCGGTCAGACGCCCCACCCGGTTGAACCGGAGGCGATCGCCGGGTGCACCTATTGCACCCCACAGATCGCCAGTATTGGCCTTACCGAGGAACAGGCGGTCTCCCGCGGTTATCATCTCCGCGTGGGCCGTTTCCCTTTCATCGGCAATGGCAAGGCGCTCGCACTCGGCGATAGCGAAGGACTGGTGAAGACGATTTTCGATGCGCAAACCGGCGCCTTGCTTGGCGCCCATATGATCGGCGCCGAAGTGACCGAACTGATCCAGGGCTTCGTACTGGCCAAGGGGCTGGAGACCACCGAGGCGGAACTTATCCAAACCGTTTTCCCGCATCCGACCCTGTCGGAGATGATGCATGAAAGCACGCTCGCCGCCTTTGGCAGGG
>JBCDKL010000080.1:0-11343 GCA_038746695.1 Pseudomonadota bacterium
CATAGGTGTGGCGCCGCGTGAGCGTCTCGATTTCGGCCGGATCCACCGCCTGGTCGACCCGGCTTTCCAGATGTTTGCTCAGTCTCTCGCGCACCCGCCGTGCATGTCGCGGGTTGTCGCAGATCACCAGGATGGCGGCCTTGGAATAAGCCTCCTCCGGTGTGTCATGCAGCGAGGTGAGAAGGCCGATCCCTGCATTGGCCGCGTGGCGCAGGCGCAGCTCGTCGATCACCATCTTCATCCGGGTGAGGCTGGTCACCCGCGTGACCAGAGCGCTGAAGTCGCAGGGTTTGGTCAGAAAGTCATCCGCCCCCGATTCCAACCCGGCAATCTTCGATGCGTTCTGCGACAGGTCGGAGAGCATCACGACCGGGATATGCGCCGTCTCGGGCGCGGCCTTCAACCGACGGCACGTCTCGAACCCATCGATTCCCGGCAGCATGATGTCGAGCAGCACCAGATCGATCTCGTCCTGCTTGACGATCTTCAGCGCTTCCTCGCCGGTGGAGGCTTCGACCACGTCGAAATATGCAGCTGAGAGCTGCCGTCGGACGAGCGCGCGGGTCTTGGGCAGATCATCCACGATGAGCAAGCGGCCTGGCATATCCGGTCCACTACATATCCGTCTGTGCAACCGTTCCGGCCGGTCTCGCCAAGGAAGCGTGATGCGGGCTCGGCCTATCGGGGATCGGGATGCTACGGGCCAGATGCCCGGCAGTTCCCCTTGGATCGGCGACCCTTGTCTATGCGGCTGTCACAGTCTTTGTTGCTGTTGGTCGCGATATAACGATACAAATCTTAATGAAATCTTTCCAAAAGTTTACGGAGTGGGCATGGCCGCGCCAAAGAACGCCACGATGCTGTCGCGAGAAGCGGCCGAACTGTTCGCAGCGAGAGTGTTGGATTGGATGGCGGGGCAGCCCGATCTGATGGCGCGGTTTCTCGGTCAGAGCGGGCTCGACACGGCTCAACTGCCCCGGATGGCTGGGGATCCCGAATTCCTGGCCTCGGTGCTCGACATGCTTTTGGGCGACGAGGCTGTTCTGCTCGCCTGTTGCGAGGATCTGGCCGAGCCGCCCGATCTGCCGATGCGTGCCCGCGCCGCCCTTCCCGGCGGCGACCTGCCACACTGGACCTGAGCGATGTCAGCGAAACCCCCTGACCCGCGCGTGCTGGCGCAGCTCGAAGAGCTGACCCTCGACCCCACGCGGCCCCTCTTGGCGGTCGATGCTGACGAGGTGATGGTGCTGCTTGCCGCCCATCTGAAACGGTTCCTCGCCAGCCATGACATCGTCTTCCGGCTCACCAGCTATCGGTTAGAGGGCAGCATGATCCCGGTTGGCTCGGAGACACCGATCGCGTTCGAAGACTGCCTCACCTGGATCGGCCGATTCTTCGAGAGCGAGGTGACGCGGCAGGAGGAGGTCGAGGGTGCTGCGGCAGCGCTGGAACGGCTGGCGGATCTGGCGCAGATCATGGTGCTGACCAATGTGCCGCGCCATGGCAAGCCGGGGCGGATCGAAAATCTCGCGGCGCTGGGCATGGGCTATCCGCTGGTTGAGAACGCGGGGGGCAAGGGTCCGGCTCTCGCTTGGATGGCCGAACGTGTGGGCCGCCCGATGATCTTCATCGACGATTCCCGCAATCAGATCGCCAGTGCCGCCACTACTTGTCCGGAAGTGGAGCGGATCCATTTCACCGGTGCCGAGCTGGTCTGTGACGTGCTCGACCCCGCGCCCGAGGCACAGCATCATGCCAAAAGCTGGGCCGAGGCCGAGGCGATCTGCCGCCGCCTGCTTGCGCGCGCAGGCCCGACGCTCGAAAACACCGCGCCAGCCGAACCGGAGGGGAGCTTATGAAAATCGCATCGTTCAATCACCAGGGGATCGACCGGCTGGGCCAGGTCGATGCGGCTGCGGGCATCGTTTCGCCCTTCGAGATCGCCGATCTTGGTCGCGGCGTGCATTCGCTCCTGACCATGCGCGAGCTGCCGCCGCTCAGCGGCACCGCGCTGGATCTGGCCGATATCTGCCTGCAACCGCCGCTGCGCGGTCAGGCACAGCGGGTCTTCTGCGTCGGCAAGAATTACTATGACCATGTGCAGGAGACCGAGGCGCCCGAGATCCGCGGCACCGTCGCCCCGCCCGCCCTGCCGGTGATCTTCTCGAAACTGCCGCAAGCGATCATTGGCCCAGGCGAGCCGATCCGTTTCGACCCGACCGTCTCGGTCAAGATCGATTACGAGGTCGAGCTGACCGCGATCATCGGCAAACCGGGCCGCAACATCACGCCCGAGTCAGCGTTGGAGCATGTCTGGGGCTATACCATCCTCAACGATGTCACTGCCCGGGATGTGCAGAAGCGCCATAACCAATGGCTGTTGGGCAAGAGCCAAGACACGTTCTGCCCAATCGGCCCCTGGGCGGTGACGGCTGACGAGGTGGATCTGAGCGATTGCGTGGTCTCGACCCATGTCAATGGCGAGGAGCGGCAGAATGCGAACACCTCGTTGATGATCCACGATCTGCCCGCGATTATCGCGACGGTCTCGACGGGGATCACCCTCATGCCGGGCGATTTGATTGCGACCGGGACGCCGGCAGGGGTGGGCCTGGGCTTCGACCCTCCGCGATTCCTGAAGGCGGGCGATGTGGTCACGTGCACGATCCAGGGGATCGGCTCGCTGGAGAACCCGGTGGAGGAGATCTGACGGGCCTTTACCGCGGCGCCGATTAGCTTTGCAAGTTTCAAGCTGAAGATCGCAAACGTCTCACCATCCCGACTGACTGTGAGCCTAAACGCTCACCAAACACACATCCCCGGTGCTCAGAACCCGCATTGCTCCAAGACCGCCAAGCGGAAGGCGCCGGTGCCCTTGGCATTGGTCCGGACGATCCGCTTGCCTGTGCCGGCGATGGTGAACTCCAAGGCAGCGGCTTGGCGGAGTTGATCGAGCACGATGTCGCTGGTCAGGAGCGTGGCGGAGAGCCCCGGCCCCTCCTTGAATGCATCCATGGAATGGCGCGCCGTGCGGCCGTCGGGCGCCTCGATCCACAGCATAACGGCCGGGGTGGCAGGCATGTCCTCGGCACCGCGGTCGAACCCGACTTGTAACCGATCCTTCTGGCGCCCCAGGCATTGGAAGGTGACGCGGGTGCCCTCCACGACCTGCTCGATCACCGCGAGCCCGGGGATCTGCCGCAATTCCCAAGCCGCCTGGGCGGGGGTGGCGAAGGCGAAGGGGGTGAGAGCGACGAGGAGCGAAACAAAGCCGGGGAGGCGCATGGGAGAAACCTTTCCATGAGGGACTCAACAATGAGGAAAAGCTTCGCTGGGCGAATCTGATTGTCAAGGAGAGGCGCCGCCGCGGGCGCTGGAGCTGACGCAAACAAGGCCCTTTGCGGCCCCGCTGCTTCTGCAGAACGTCCTCTGCATCCTGTTTCCCTGTAGCTTGGTTCAGCCTCGGGCGCCGGTCGCGGGCCGGTTCGTCTCGTCGGAACTGAAATCGGATTGAAGCTTAGCCAATCTGCAGGAAGGAACAGGACTCGGGACCTTATGCCACTTCCCTTTAGTGATCAGCAGTCAGGTTTCGATGCACTATCCCGCTGGCTGGGGCACTTATGGCTTTCGATGTGCTTGGTCGCACCTTTTACATTCTCTCCCTCCCCACAGCATCCCGTTTGCGCCAAGTTCCGGCTGACCTGGTCTCGCCTCGCATTCTGTCGCTGCCTCCCTATCCCGCTTGCGGCCTTCGCATCGGGGCTGGCATAACGTCATCCATGGCTTTGCCCCCTGGATTCCTCGATGATCTTCGCTCGCGGCTCACCCTGTCGGAGGTGATCTCGCCCAAGGTGACCTGGGATCAGCGCAAATCGCAGCCCGGGAAGGGGGATTTCTGGGCGCCTTGCCCATTCCATCAGGAGAAGACAGCGTCCTTCCATGTCGATGACCGCAAGGGGTTCTATTACTGCTTTGGCTGTCATGCGAAGGGCGACATGATCACCTTCGTCAAAGACAGCGAAAACGTCTCGTTCATCGAGGCGGTCGAGATCCTGGCCCGCGAGGCCGGGGTCGAGATGCCGGCCCAGTCCCGCGATCCCAAGGCTGCGGAGAAGCGCGACCGGCAGACGCGGCTTTACGAAGTCATGGAGCAGGCGGTTCAGGCCTTTGGTCTGGCTTTTCGGGCTGCCCAAGGGCAGGGGGCCAGGGATTACGCCACCCGGAGAGGTCTGAATGCCGAGACCCTGAAACGCTTCGAGATCGGTTATGCGCCCGACAGCCGCAGCTTCCTCGCCCAGCCGTTTCGCGAGAAAGGAATGGTTGAGGACGCGGTCGCCGCGGGCCTCCTGATCCAGCCCGATGGCGGCGGCACGCCCTATGACCGGTTTCGTGGCCGTCTGATGTTCCCGATCCGCGATGCGCGCGGGCGCTGCATCGCCTTTGGTGGCCGGACTTTGATTGGCCATGACGCGAAATATCTGAACTCGCCCGAAACCGATCTCTTCCACAAATCCAAGGTGCTCTACCACCACGGCCCGGCCTCGGATGCCTCGCGCAATGAGGGCACGGTGATCGTGGCCGAGGGCTATATGGATGTGGTCGCCCTGGCCCAGGCCGGGTTCTCGCATGCAGTGGCGCCTTTGGGTACGGCGGTGACCGAGGAGCAGCTCAATCTCCTCTGGCGGATGGCGGCCGAGCCGGTGCTGGCGCTCGATGGAGACAAGGCGGGGCTGCGGGCGGCGGACCGGGTGGTGAATGTCGCCCTGCCGCTGCTGCAGCCGGGCCGTTCGCTGCGTTTCTGCCTGATGCCCGAGGGGCAGGATCCCGACGATCTGATCAAGGCAGGCGGGCCCGAGGCGATGTCTCAGGCGCTGGTTGGCGCGATGCCGCTGATCGACATGCTCTGGCGCCGCGAGGCCGAGGCGGAGCCTTTGGACACGCCCGAACGCCGCGCCGCCCTGGATCAGAGGCTGCGCGCGGCACTCGGGCGGATCGCGGACCCCGGCGTGCGCAACCATTACGCGGCCGAGCTGCGCCAGCGCCTCGCCGCTCTCTTCCGCCCGGCCGAGGGGGCACGTGCCGCACCGGCGCGCCAGAACCGACCCTGGCAAGGGGGTAAACGCACGGCAATGGGCCCGCTGGCCAGCACCAAATCCTCGCCGCTCGCCAAACCCGGCGCCCAGGATCCAGCGCGGATCCGCGAAGCGGCGATCCTGTTGATCGCGGCGGCCAATCCCGACCATGCCATGGCTCTGGAGACCAAGCTTGAGGAAATGCCACTCCTCACCCAGGACTACCTCGCGCTGCGCTCGAGGCTGCTCTCGGCCATGGCCGAGGAGGACGCCGCTGCGCTGGAGGAGATCGCCCGAGAGCTCTCGCGCATCCCACAGGCCCGGGCCCATCCGCTGGCCCGCCCGGTCGCCGATCCAAGCCGGGTGCACGGCGCTCTCGCCGAAGCGATTGACCGCCAGACCGCGCATATCGGCTTTGAATCCGAATTTGCGGAAATGCGCCAATTGGAGGAAGATGCGGGCGAGGACACCACCTGGCGCATGCGCCAAGCCGGCCAACAAGTGCAGATGGTTGACCAGCGCGCACTGGAGGCCGATCAGGCCGTCCCGGACAAAACTGAGACCTCTGGCATTCAGGATTTGTTGGACAAACAGGTCTATCGCAAAAAAAAGCGCTGACTGGATCTACGAATCAATGATTCGATTTCTACATTGAACTATCTGAGAAGGAATGTGATTCGGCTCCTCGCGGGCGCAGCCATGGATGCGCGCCCCTGTCTCTGGCACCGCCGAACGCCAAAGCGTAGGAACCCGACGCGGCCCGACCAGGTGCGGCGTCAACCCGATATGCGAGGTATTAATGGCCCCCAAGGACGAAGATCAGCAGGACGCTGAAACCCAGGAGGCGCCCGGCCCGATGCTCGATATGAGCCAGGCCGACGTCAAGAAGATGATCGCCAAGGCAAAAGCCAAGGGCTTCATCACCTATGACGAGCTCAACCGTGTGCTGCCCTCCGATCAGTTCTCGTCGGAGCAGATTGAAGACGTGATGAGCTTGCTCTCCGAGATGGGTGTGAACGTCGTCGAGGAGGATGAGGAGAGCGATCCCGACATCTCGGAAGACAAGGCGACAACCGGCAAGGAAGTGGCGACCACCACGACCACGACCACCGAGGTCGACCGCACCGACGACCCGGTGCGGATGTATCTGCGCGAGATGGGCACGGTGGAACTGCTCAGCCGCGAGGGCGAGATCGCGATCGCCAAGCGCATCGAGGCTGGCCGGGCGACAATGATCGGCGGCCTCTGCGAAAGCCCGCTGACTTTCCAGGCGATCACTATCTGGCGGCGTGAGCTGCTGGAGGAGGAGATCCTGCTCCGCGATGTGATCGATCTTGAGACGACGTTCGGCAAAGCCACCGACGCCGACGATATGGAGGTGGTCGCGGCCGAGGGCGAAAGCGAAGACGAGAACGAAAGCGCCGCCGAGGATGAGGCCGAAGAGGCCAAGGCGGATGGCGAAGGCGAGGCGGACGGCGAGGGCGAAGGCTCGGAAGCCGATGACGAGGAGGCCCAGGCCAATCTTTCGCTCGCGGCCATGGAGGCCGAGCTGAAGCCAAGCGTTCTGGAAAGCCTCGACGCCATCGCCGAGAATTACGAGCGCCTACGCGCCATGCAGACCGAACGCCTGGATGCGGCCCTGAACGAAGGCGCCAGCTTCACCGCGGGGCAGGAGCGCGATTATCAGCGCCTGCGCAACGAGGTCGTGGCTCAGGTCAACGCGCTGCATCTCCATAACAACCGGATCGAGGCGCTGGTCGATCAGCTCTATGGCATCAACCGCCGGCTGATGACCATCGAGGGCCAGATTGTGAAGATGGCCGACCATCACCGGGTGAACCGCAAGGAGTTCATCAGCGAATATCGCGGCTCCGAACTCGATCCCGGCTGGGTCGACCGGGTCGCCACGCTGCCGGGCAAAGGCTGGGACAAGATGGTCTCGACCGAACGTGGCCGACTGGAGAGCCTGCGCGCCGAAGTGGGCGAGATCGGCCAGCATGTCGGCGTCGACATCCCCGAATTCCGCCGGATCGTCCAGACGGTGCAAAAGGGCGAGAAAGAGGCCCGGATCGCCAAGAAGGAGATGGTCGAGGCCAATCTCCGCCTGGTGATCTCGATTGCCAAGAAATACACCAATCGCGGCCTGCAATTCCTGGATCTGATCCAAGAGGGCAATATCGGCCTGATGAAAGCGGTGGATAAGTTCGAATACCGCCGGGGCTATAAATTCTCGACCTACGCAACCTGGTGGATCCGCCAGGCGATCACCCGGTCGATCGCAGACCAGGCCCGCACCATCCGCATCCCGGTGCATATGATCGAGACGATCAACAAGCTGGTGCGTACCGGGCGCCAGATGCTCCACGAGATCGGCCGCGAGCCGACACCGGAGGAGCTGGCCGCCAAGCTCCAGATGCCGCTGGAGAAAGTCCGCAAGGTGATGAAGATCGCCAAGGAACCGATCAGCCTCGAGACCCCGATCGGCGACGAGGAGGACAGCCAGCTCGGCGATTTCATCGAGGACAAAAACGCCGTCCTGCCGCTCGACTCTGCGATCCAGTCGAACCTCAAGGACACGACGACGAGAGTGCTGGCAAGCCTCACCCCGCGCGAGGAACGGGTTCTGCGGATGCGCTTCGGCATCGGCATGAACACTGACCATACGCTCGAAGAAGTCGGCCAGCAATTCTCGGTCACTCGCGAACGCATCCGGCAGATCGAGGCGAAGGCCCTGCGCAAACTAAAACACCCTAGCAGGTCCCGCAAGTTGCGGAGCTTCTTGGACAACTGATCAGTCCATCGCCACCAAAAGGGAGCACGGCACCGGCAAGCCTTTGGAATAGCAGGCGCCTCTCCCTCTAGGCATCTTATGGCGGCGGATGATCTCTGAGATCGCCACTAGCAGCACCATCTCGCCAAAGCGCCAGGTTGCCGTGCCAAAGCGCCGCTCGTCAGGCGTCCGTGCCGCAGCGTAAGGTAGATTAGGCTATGAGAAGGGCCCATGCTGGTAGAGCACCTTCGACTTGCCCTGCGGCAGGGTTTCAACAGTCACGGCATCCCATTCCGACGGTCAGACCAGCGCGCGGTGAGGAAGTGTTAATCTTCAAATTCTAATCATCTTGCCCGAACGCGTTCGAGACGATCTCCCCTCGATGGATAGCGACCTTGAGGGGGCGGGACCAACGGCTGGCCAGCCGTCCTTGCCGCTAAATCAAAACGGAAATGTCTCCAGACGGACCAGCGACCATCGAAGAGATATGAGGCGACAGCGCTCCGGGGCCGGAATGGGCCATCGGGGACTCGCCTGTTGGAGCACCCCGGCATACACTCGGCACAGCGCCTGAGGAGGAGCTTATGCCGACAGGTTTGATCGCCGGGGGCGGGATCGCCGGGATGGCCGCCGGTCTGGCACTGGCCCGTGCCGGCTGGCAGGTGGAACTGGTCGAAACGGCCCCTGCTCTGGGCGAGGTCGGGGCCGGGCTCCAGATCGGGGCCAATGCCGCCAAGGCGTTGGACTGGCTGGGTGTCCTGCCCGAAGCCCGCGCTCAGGCCAGCCATCCCGACCGGGCTGAGATCCGCAACGGCGTGACCGGAGGGCTCTTGCTCTCGCTCCCCCTCGGGCCACGGGCCGAACGGCGCTGGGGCGCCCCCTATCTGCAACTCCACCGCGCCGATCTTCTGGCAATCCTGACCCGGGCGGCGGAAGCGGCCGGAGTAACGCTACGCCTCGGCACCCGTGCCCAGCGGGTGGTCACCCATGGCACCCATGCAGCGCTCCATCTCGAGGATGGCGCAATCCACCATGGCGATCTGGTGCTCGGCGCCGATGGGATCCGCTCGACCCTGCGCGGCGGCCTGAACCGGGACGAGGAGGCGCGGTTCACCGGACAGATCGCTTGGCGCGCGCTGATCCCGGCCGAGCGGCTGTCCACTCCGCCCGAAAGTGCCGCCACGGTTTGGGCAGGGCCGGGCGGGCATCTGGTCACCTATCCGCTGCGCTCGGGCAGCCTTATCAATCTCGTCGCCGTGCGCGAGCAGAGCGACTGGGCGGAAGAGGGTTGGTCCCTTCCCGGCGACCCGGATGCGCTCCGCATCGCATTCCACGGCTGGCATGCCCGGCCGCGCGAGATCCTCGAGGCGGTGGATCATTGCTTTCTCTGGGGGCTCTTCGACCGTCCCGCCCAGGTGCGCTGGAGCTCCGGCAGGCTGGCCCTGATCGGCGATGCCGCTCACCCGATGCTGCCCTTCCTGGCCCAGGGTGCCGGCCAAGCTCTGGAGGATGCGGTGGTGCTGGCCCGCCATCTCGCCCGCGCGGGCGAGGCTGCGATCCCCGAGGCGCTGTCCGCCTGGGAGGAGGAGCGCTGGCCCCGGGTCGCCCGGGTGATCCGCCGGGCCGAGGCGAATGGCAGGTTGTTCCACGCCCGCTCCGCCTGGCGGCACTGGCCGCTGGCGATGGCCTCGCGGCTGGCGCCTGATCTGGCGGCAGGTTTGGCGGCGGGGCGGCTCGACTGGCTCTATGGCTACGACCCGCGACCCCGTCCCTGAGGGCGCCGATCCGAAGGTTCGTTTCTCAGGATCACCGATCCGAAGGCTCCAGCCTTGCACCGACATCGCGCTGCTGGCTGAATGCCGCGAACCCCATTTGACCCTTCCAGAAGGCCGACGACGCGATGACCGAGACAACCCCCTATTGGCATGATGCCGCCCCGCCCGAGCCGGCTTCGGGCCAGATCCCCCCGGCCCGGGTCGAGATCGCCATCGTCGGGGCGGGCTTCACCGGGCTGAACGCCGCGCGCGGCCTTGCCGAAGCCGGGCGCGAGGTGGCTCTGTTCGAGGCCGGGCCACCGGGGGCTGGCGCCTCCACCCGCAATGGCGGGATGCTGGGCTGGGGCCACCGGATCACGCTTGCCGGCCTGTCCCGGCGCCATGGAAGGGACCGTGCCGAAGCGATCCTGTCCGAGGCCCGCCGCTCGCTCGACTACACCACCGACCTGATCGCCGATCTGCCGGGAGAGACCGGCTATGCCCATACCGGCCGCTTCCTCGGCGCCGCCTCGCCCCGGCATTACCGCGACCTCGCCCGCTGGGCCGAGGAGGAGGCCCCCGCCCTCGGCATGGAGGTCGAGCTGATCCCAAGGGCCGAACAGTCCCGGCACATCGCCAGCGATCTCTACCATGGCGGGGTGCATTTCACCCAGCATGCCGCCGTCCATCCCGCGCTGATGCACCGGGCGCTCCTGCGCGCGACCCGGGCAGCGGGGGCGCGGATCTATGACCATTGCCCGGTCGAGACCGTCTCAGGTACGCCCGGCGCCTGGCGCATCCGCCACCCGCATGGGGTCACCGAAGCGGGCGAGCTGGTCTATGCCGCCAATGGCTATACCGGAGGGCCCAAGGGCCCGTTCCGCGCCTTCGCCCGGCGGCTGATGCCGATCCCCTCCTACATCATTGCGACCGAACCGCTGGGCGAGAACCGGATGCGCGCGCTGATCCCTTCGGGCGCCAATATCGTCGAGACCCGGGCGACCCATTCCTATTTCCGGCCCTCGCCGGACGGCACGCGGCTGATCTATGGCGGGCGCGCCTCGCTGAACGTGCTGGACGAGGGCCGCGCCACCGCCCGGATGCGCCAGATCATGCTCAGCGTCTTTCCCGACCTCGCCGGGACTGCGATCACCCATTCATGGCGCGGTTTCGTGGCCTTCACCTTCGATGGCATCCCCCATACCGGCCAGCTCGAAGGCATCTGGTACGCCGCGGGCTATAACGGCTCGGGCGTCGCGATGGCGCCCTATCTCGGCCACCGGCTGGCGCAGAAGATCCTGGGGCGCGAGGAGGCGCGGACCGCCTTCGACCCCACACCCTTCCGGTCGCAACCCTTCTATAACGGCACGCCCTGGTTCCTGCGCGGGGTCGAGATGTGGATGAAAGCCAAAGACCGCTGGCAAGGCGTGCGCCAGCCCCGAGCCTGATGGACAGGAGAGAGACAGCACCCTAGCCTGCCCGGATTGCAAATGGGCGGACAGGGCATGACGGATTTTCAAGACCAAAAGGAATTGCGGGCCTGGCTGGCAACCCGGTCGAGGCAGGAAATCACCCTCTTCGCCGCCCGCGCCGCCCTGCGCGTTTTGCCCATGTTGCGGAGGAGCGGTGATGTAGGAGACCCGCAAGCGACCCTCATTCTGCCATGTTTCCGTGCGAGCTCCATATCTTGGCGGGCTGGCTGGAGGATCGCCCGCCAAGATATGGAGATTGCCGCCGCCGCCCGCGC
>JBCDKL010000081.1:0-11325 GCA_038746695.1 Pseudomonadota bacterium
CAGAACCCACACCCGGTTTTGACAAGCGCCCGGCGCTCGGGTCAATGCTGGCGGTAAGACTTGAAGGAGACCTGCGATGATTCTGCTCGGCCGTAACCTATCGCCCTTTGTGCGCCGGGTGGCGCTCTGGTGCGCGCATCAAGGCCGCAAGATCGACCGCCGCGAGCTGACCGTGGCGGGCGAGGATTTTATCGAAATCGGCAAACACAACCCGGTCTCGCGGGTGCCGGTGCTGATCTTGGAGGACGGCACCCATCTGATCGAGACATTCGCCATCTGCGATTATCTCGAGGAGACCGCGCCCGAAGGCCAGCGTCTGATCCCCGGCAGCGGCAAGCCCCGGGTCGAATGCCTGCAGCGACTCGCCCTGGCCAATTCCATCGCCGAGAAATCCGTCGCCATGGTCTATGAGAAGCTCCGCCGCCCGGTCGAATTCCAATGGGACACATGGCAGGCAAGGCTGACCAAACAGATCGAAGGCGGCTTCGCGGTCCTGGATCAGACCGCCTCGGTCCGCCGCCTGGGGCCTGAGGAGTATGATGGCGGCGATCTCGCCATGGTGATCGCCTATCACTTTGCCGAGACCGCGATGCCCTTCCTGCTCGAACCGGGCTATCCGCATCTGCGCGATATGGCCAACCGTGCGATGGATTGGCCAGGCGTGGCCGAGACGATGCCCGCCATGTGACCGCTCCAAGACTGCGAGTTGACCGAAAGGGGGAAGACCAAAAGACGCCGCGGCCACCGCCTGCCTGCCACTTGACAGCCAGGCCCGGCAAAGGCGCTATGCCCGCCATGGCCGAGATCATTGCCGCATCGTCTTGGGACACCATTCGCCACGCCCATGCGTGGAGCCTGCCGCCCAGATACAACCTGGCCGAGGATATGGTCGGCAAATGGGCGCGCAAAGTGCCCGACCGGCTGGCACTGCGCCATCTGACCGGCGGCGGAGAGGTTCAGGATTGGAGTTTTGGCCTGCTGGACCGGACAGCGAACCGGCTGGTCAATCTTCTGGCCGCGCGCGGTCTGAAACAGGGCGACCGGGTTGCGGTGCTGCTGCCGCAAGGGCCGGAAGTGCTGCTGACCCATCTGGCAGCCTACAAGATCGGCGCAATCGTGGTGCCTTTGTTCACTTTGTTCGGAGCCGAGGGGCTGGCTTATCGGCTGGATCATTCCGGCGCGCGGATGCTGGTGACCGATCTCGCCAATCTACCCAAGCTCGAAGGGATCGGCACTGGGCTCGACGCAATCTTCTCCATCGATGGCGCGGGGCCAGGGGCCGAGGCACTGCCCGCGCTTCTGGAGCGCGCCAGCGACCGGTTCGAGGGCGCGCCGAGCACGCCGGAGACACCAGCCTTTATCTCCTATACCTCCGGCACGACCGGCCCGCCCAAGGGGGCGCTTCATGCTCACCGGGTTCTGCTCGGCCATGTGCCGGGCGTGCAATTGGTCCATGAGTTCTTTCCCAAGCCCGGCGCCGTGATGTGGACCCCGGCGGATTGGGCTTGGATGGGCGGGCTCTGTAATATCGCCATGCCTTGCCTGCGCTTCGGCCAACCTCTGCTCAGCCATCGGATGGAGCGGTTCGATCCCGAGCGGGCCTTCGACCTGATGGAGCGCTTCGCCGTCAGCAATGTGTTCCTGCCACCCACTGCGTTGAAACTGATGCGCCAAGTGCCGGATCCAGGACGGTTTTCGCTGGCACTCAGATCGATCGGATCGGGGGGAGAGAGCCTCGGTGCCGAAATGCTCGCCTGGGGGCGCGAGGTGCTCAGTCTGACGATCAACGAATTCTATGGCCAGACCGAATGCAATCTGGTGCTGGGCAATTGCGCTTCGGTAATGACGGTCAAACCGGGCGCGATGGGCCGGGCTTTTCCAGGATCGGAAGTCGCGATCCTGGGTGAGGACGGCCAGGTGCTGACCCCCGGCAAGACCGGCGAGATCGCGATCCGCCGCGGCGATGCGGCCATGTTCCTGGAATACTGGCAGGCGCCCGAGAAGACCCGGGCGAAATTCCACGGCGATTGGATGCTGACCGGGGATGAGGGTTGGATGGATGCTGAGGGCTATGTCACCTTCAAGTCCCGGACCGATGACGTGATCACCTCTTCTGGCTATCGCATAGGGCCGACCGAGATCGAACATTGCCTGACCGGGCATCCGGCCGTCGAGATGGCCGCGGTGATCGGTGTGCCCGACCCGGTGCGCACTGAACTGGTGAAGGCCTTTGTGACGCTCGGCCCCGGGCATGATGCGGGGGATGTGCTGGCCGCTGCCTTGATCGCCCATGTAAAGACCAGGCTGAGCCCGCATGTGGCCCCGCGCGAGATAGCCTTTATCGAGAAGATGCCGACCACTGCGACCGGCAAGATCTTGCGCCGCGATCTGCGCGGCCGTTAGCCAACTATCGGCAGCAGGGGCTCGGCATCCCGTCGCGCGAAGCTGTGGCGGCAAGCTAGCGATGCCGTCCTTGCGACCTTAAGCACCGTTCGGTTCGGCGCAGAGTCGACGTTTCGCACCAGCCGGAACGCATTGGTGGACGCGGAGTCTCTACTTCATGACGTCGCCGCCGCTCCCGATGCCTCGCAGGCGCTTTTTAACCGGGTGTGTCGAGGACTCGCGAGCGCTTTGCACGGCGGGCAAGAGCAGCGCCACCGTTGAGCCGCCCTCGACATTCTCAAGCTCTTCGTCGGTCAGTTGGTCTGGTTCGGTCTGGCTGGTCATGGGAACCTCCATCACTTGGTTCATCTGATGGGTCCTTGATGGCTGAGCTCTTTGGGAATTTCTGTGAGCGTCGTCACTCTTCACAACAAAAAAGGCAAAACCGCCGGTACAACCACGACCGCCAAAAGGGTCGAGAGGAGCACCAACCCCGCGACGGCGCCAGAACCCTCGCCATATCGCGCGGTCATCATGTAGACGGTCACTGCCGCTGGAGTGGCGAACTGAAGGACCAGCACGCCGAAGGCGAGCGGGCCGAGATCGAGCGCCCAGCCCGACGCGACCGCGGCAGCGATCAGAACCGTGCTGCGCAACGCGGTCACCAAGGCCGCCCGCCCGGTGGACGAGGTTTCGAGCTGGGCGATCGAGACCCCCAGGGTGATCAGCATCAGCGGGATCGCGATCTGCCCGGCCAGGCCCATGCTGCGCAGTGCGATCTCAGGCATCTGCCAGCCGAGTGCGGCCACCAAGGCGCCAGCGGCGGCGGCATAGACCATAGGCTGGCGCAACACCGCTCCAATCTGCCCGCGCCCCGCGATCACGCCGAGGCCAAGCGTGAACTGGAAGACGACCGCGACGGCAAACAGCACCATACCCAGCGCGAGCCCTTGTTCTCCAAAAGCGAAAAGACAAAGCGGCAACCCGAAATTCCCGGTATTGCCGAAGACGGATGCGGTCCACCAGGACCGGATCGAAAGATCGAAGGCGCGCAGGAGACCCCACATGACAAGGCCCGACAGGAAAAAAGCCAGAACCGAGGCGCCTGCCATCTCGGCCATTGCGGCCGGTGAAAGCTCGGTCACCGCAAGGGTCGAGAACACAAGGCAAGGCAGCGACACGTTCAGAACCAGCCGCGAGACAAAGGCGAAATCATAGGCCACGCCCACCCAGGCCCAGACCACTCCAACGGTGCCGAGCAGGAAGACCGGGGCAGTGATCTCGAGCACGGTCAGCAGCATAGGCCCGCGTCTAGAGCGCCCCTGGCGCCCTGGCAAGCCCTCCCGCCGCGCATATCCAGAGAGCTTGTCCACCTTGGGCGATGCAGGTCATAAAGTCCGGTGAAAGGGGATCCCATGGAAGATCTGACCCTGATCGTCGCGCTGATCGGCGTGCTGGGCGTCGGCTCGCAATGGCTGGCGGTTCGGCTGCGGATGCCGGCGATCGTCTTCATGCTGCTGGCCGGGGTTCTGGCCGGGCCGGTGCTGGGTCTGATCGATCCGCCCACGGCTTTTGGGGAGATGTTCGGCCCGATCGTTGCGGTCGCGGTCGCCGTGATCCTGTTTGAGGGCGGGCTGACGCTGAACTTCCACGAGTTGCGCGATGCGGCCTTGCCGGTGCGCCGGCTCTGCACCTGGGGGGCTCTGCTGGGCTGGGCGGCGAATACGGCGGCGGGGTACTGGGTAGCCGGGCTCGGCCTTGTCCCCGCCGCGGTCTTCGGCGGGATCCTGGTGGTGACCGGGCCAACGGTGATCATGCCGCTGTTGCGCCAGGCGCGGTTGAACCAGAGGGTCAGCTCGACCCTGCGCTGGGAGGCGATCGTGAACGATCCGGTCGGTGCGCTCTTCGCCGTACTGACCTTCGAGCTGGCCGTCGCCCTGCAGGCCGATCATCTGGCCGAGGCGGCCGGGCATCTCGGCATCGGCGTGATCGTTGCCTCGACAGTCGGCTTTACCGCGGGACGGGGTATCGGGCTCGCCTTCCGCCGCGGGCTCGTGCCGGAATACATGAAGGCGCCCATTCTGTTCGTGGCAGTGCTGGCGGTCTATGCCTCAACCGATTGGGTTCTGCATGAGAGCGGGCTTCTGGCGGTCACCGTGATGGGCGTAGTGCTGGCCAATATGCGCCTGCCCTCGCTGGGCGAGCTGAAACGGTTCAAGGAGCAGGTGACGGTGCTGCTGGTCTCTGGCGTCTTCGTGATCCTGGCGGCGAGCCTGGATTTCGCCTCGCTGGCCGCACTCGACTGGCGCGCAGTGCTGTTCGTTCTGGTGATCATGGCCGTTGCGCGGCCCTTCGCCGTGCTGCCCGCTCTGATCGGGACCAAGCTGACCGGGAACGAGCGGCTGCTGGTGGCCTGGGTCGCGCCAAGGGGTGTGGTCGCCGTGGCGATCTCGGGCTTTTTCGGCGAGCGGCTGGCCGATCTGGGTTTCGCCGATGGGGCAATGCTAGGCCCCCTGGCCTTCGTGCTGGTGGCGGCGACAGTGGTGGTGCATGGCTTCTCGCTCGGCCCGCTGTCGCGGCGGCTCGGCCTGACCTCCAGCGCGCCTCAGGGGGTGATCGTACTGGGGGCGAACCCGGTCTCGATGGGCCTGACCCGGGCCCTGCGCGAGGCGGAGACACCGGTGATCCTGATCGACCGCAACTGGCACCATCTCGGCCCCGCACGAGCCGAATGCTGGACGACCTATAATGGAGAACTTCTGTCAGAAGCCGCCGAACATGCAATCGATCTCGCCCGCTATGGCACTTTGGTGGCGATGACCGATAATGACGATTACAACGCCCTGGTTTGTACCGATCTTGGCCCGGAACTCGGACGCGAGCGGGTGTTCCAGGTGGGCCGCCACGAGATCCGCGAAAGCGCGGACGATCTGCCGGTGACCTTGGGCGGGCGGACCCTGATGGGATCGGGGCGCGATCTCGACCTCCTCAAACTCCGGATCGAGCGTGGCTGGCGCTTTGCCGTTGCCAAACTGACCGAGGGGAGCGATCTCACCGATCATCTCGCCACGCGCCATGAGAAGGCGGAACCGGTTGCCCTGGTCCGCCAGGGCGAGGTGGTCTTCGCGCTCCGAGGAGCCAAACCCCGACCGGGGGATCTGGTGATCAGCTTCGAGCCTGGAGGCACCGCCGCAGAGCCCCAGGCCGACACGGCAGCCCCGCCGGTCGGCCCCTTGCCCCAGGGCGCATGAATTGCGAGGAAAGTTGTCCCCTTTGTAGGAAGGCTGGAGGCGGCTCCACCAAACTCCGACATGTACGCGGCACTCAAGAGGCGCCGAGCCGGTCAAAATGATCCAGAACACAGTCCCGGCCCGCGCCTTTTACATCGGTAACTGCATATCGCATGCGCGCAGATGCGACCTGTAAAGGTATCCGGGTTTTCGCCGAGAGGAGGCACTCCTAACGCCGCGCTCAGTTCCCCAGCGCCAGCCGCTCAGGCCGAACCACGGGCAGCGGGACTACATCCTTCCGGGTCATCGCGATCTCGAATTCACCGTGATCGCCAATTCTCTTGCCCACCAGGAAGCGCCCTTCGAGCCGGTAGACATGGGTCTCCTTGTCATAGGTGAAGCGCAGATTGCCATCTCGGTCGATGATCGCCTTGCGTCTAAACACCGTGGCGGGAGACGTCGCTGTCTTCGGCGCATGCATGTCCAAGAGATCGACTTCGCCCGATGGGCTGACGCTCAGCACCCTCAGATCATGGCACCATTTGCCGTTCCAGGCGCCGTTGCCCCAATCGCCGAGATAGCCTCGAAAGCCTTGAGGCACCGAAGCGCTGGCGGGCACGATCTCGTGGCGGTCGAAGAGATCGACGGTGTAACAGCTCGAGTCGAGGAACGCCGAGTAATCCTTCGATTTCTCGACCTTTTTCGGCGGCGGCGCGCATCCCAGCACTGTCAGGCATGCGGCCAGAAGAAGATATCTGCTCATCAGGCGGTGTCCTTTTCGATGATCCTGCCTGGGCCGACCATACAGATTCTTTGAGAGTTTAGCGAGACTTAGAGATGTCCCAAGCCGGGGCGATGGATCACTTTTCCGCAGCAGGCAACCGGTCACTCAACCGTGACAGATTTCGCCAGATTACGGGGCTGGTCCACATCCGTGCCCTTGGCCAAGGCCGCGAAATAGGCGAGCTGCTGCGCAGGTAGAGCATAGAGGATCGGCGCGGCGAACGGGTCCACCGTCGGCATGGTCATGATCCGCCATGTGCCCGTGGCCGCGGCCTCGGCCCCTGCCCTATCGGTGATCAGCACGACCTTGCCACCACGCGCCATCACCTCCTGCATGTTTGAGACCGTCTTGTCGAACAATTGATCGCGCGGTGCCATCACAACCACCGGCACACGCTCGTCGATCAGAGCGATCGGGCCGTGTTTGAGCTCTCCCGAAGCGTAACCCTCGGCATGGATATAGCTGATCTCCTTGAGCTTCAGCGCGCCTTCCAGTGCAATCGGGAACATCGGGCCGCGGCCGAGATAGAGGATATCGCGCGCCTGCGCCATGTCCTGCGCAGTGGTCGCCGCGGTATGCTCCTGCGCAAGAACATCCGACATGGCGTTGGGCAGCGCCAGCAAGTGCCCGATCAGTTCCGCCTCGCGTGCCGCGTCGATCCGGCCACGCTGACGCGCGGCGACCAGGGCAGTGCAGGCCAGCGTGACCAGCTTCGCCGTGAACGCTTTGGTCGAGGCCACTCCGATCTCCGGCCCCGCCAGGATCGGCAGCACGACGTCGACCTCGCGGGCGATCGAGCTTTCCACCACATTGATCACCGCCAAGGTGCCCTGGGCGCGACCTTTCAGATAGCGCAAAGCCGCCAGCGTATCCGCCGTCTCGCCCGACTGGCTTAGCAGGATCGCCATCTCGCTTCCGCTCATCGGCGGCTCGCGATAGCGGAATTCCGAGGCGATATCGACCTCGACCGGCAGACCGGCGATCTGCTCGAACCAGTACTTCGCCACCTGCCCGGCATAGCTGGCCGTGCCGCAGCCGATCAGGAACAGGCGGCTGACCCCGGCCCAGTCGATCTCCTCAGCCGGCGAGACCACCCGGGTCTTGTCGGCACTGAGATAGCGCGAGAGCAGAATGCTCAACACCTGCGGCTGTTCGTGGATCTCCTTGGCCATGAAATGCCGATGCGGCCCCTTCTCGGTCATCGCACTGTCGACCGAGACTTTGCGCGCCGCCCGCTCGACCTCCGCGCCGGTGGCATCGAAGATTTGTGCGCCCGAGCGGGTGAGGACAGCGCGGTCCCCCTCTTCGAGATAGGTGATCTCGGAGGTCATCGGAGAAAGCGCCAGTGCATCCGAGCCCACGAACATCTCGTCCTCGCCCCAACCAATCGCCAAGGGCGAGCCATGCCGGGCAGCGATCATCAGATCCGGATGATCCCGAAACAGGAAAGCCAATGCGAAGGCGCCGGAGACACGCGAGAGGGTGTCTTGCACCGCCTCGAACGGGCGCATCCCCCGGGCCATTCTGGCGGCGACCATTTGGGCTACCACCTCGGTATCGGTATCGGTCTCGCATCGGATGCCCTGGGCTTCCAACTCACCACGCAGTTCGCGGAAATTCTCGATGATGCCGTTATGGACGACATGGACCGGACCGGCGGCATGGGGATGGGCGTTTTGCACATTGGGTGCGCCATGGGTCGCCCAGCGGGTATGGCCGATCCCGGCCGAGCCATGGGCTGGCTCGGAGGCAACCGCCCTGATCAGCTCCGACAGCTTGCCTACGGCCCTCCGGCGCACCGGCACACCGTTCTCCAGCGTGGTCAATCCGGCGCTATCATATCCGCGATATTCCAGCCTTTTCAGGGCGTCCAATATCCGGGGCGCAGCCTCGAGCTGCCCCAAAACGCCGACGATGCCACACATGCTGCCTCTCCTACCCGCCTAGTCCTTGGCGTTCTCGGACGCCTTTTTCTGAGATTTCTGGGCCGCCAGACGCGCGCGCAATCTGGTTCCGAACCCCTCCTTGTTCTGCTGGCGCGCCCGGGCGATGGCCAGATCGCCCGGCGGCACATCCCGCGTGACCACCGTACCGGTCGCGGTATAGGCGCCCTCGCCCACTGTGACCGGGGCGACCAGAGCCGTATTTGTCCCGATAAACGCGCCCTGGCCGATGGTGGTGCGATGCTTCATCGCTCCATCGTAATTGCAGGTGATCGTACCGGCACCGATATTGCTGCCCGCGCCGATCTCGGCATCGCCCAGATAGGTGAGATGAGCGGCTTTCGCACCCTCTTCCATGTGCGCGTTCTTAAGCTCCACGAAATTGCCGAGCTGCACGTGCGGATCCAGCACAGCACCTCCGCGAAGCCGGACGAAGGGACCGACCGAACAGCCTTCGGCAATGGCGGTCCGCTCGATATGGCTGAAGGCGCGGATCGTGACACTATCGGCCACGCGCACTCCGGGGCCGAAGACGACATGGGGCTCGACCAGCACATCCTGGCCAAGCACCGTGTCCCAGGCGAAATGTACGCTGTCGGGGTCGATCAGGGTGGCGCCGGATTGCATCGCCATGCGCCTGGCCGCGCGCTGAAATCGAGCCTCAGCCTCGGCCAACTGCACCCGGTCATTGATGCCCAGCGTCTCGGTCTCGTCGCACAGCACCGCGCGCGTCAGCAGACCATCGGCACGGGCCAGAGCCACCAGATCGGTGAGATAATACTCGCCCTGCGCATTATCATTGGTCAGCCGCCCCAGCATCTCGAACATCGCCGGTGCAGGTCCGGCCATCACACCGGAATTGCAGGTGGAGATGGCGAGCTCCTCGGGCGTCGCATCCTTCGCCTCCACAATGGCGGCCAGCCTCTCCCCCTCCAGCACGAAGCGGCCATAACGCCCAGGATCCGCCGCCTCGAACCCCAGCGCCGTCAAGCTGCCAGGGCTTTCGGTCAATCGCATTAGCGTCTCGGTGCCGACAAACGGTGTATCGCCGTAGAGGACGACGAGCATGCCCTCGAACCCCGCCAGCGCCGCCTCGGCCATCTTCACGGCATGGCCGGTGCCGAGCTGTTCTTCCTGCGCGCAGATCAATGCGTCCGGGACCAGCTCCCGCGCCGAAGCAGCAACCGCCTCGCCGTCATGCCCCACCACGACCGCCAGATGTCTGGGCGCCAAGCTTAGCGCCGCACGCAGCGCATGATGCAGCATCGGCTGCCCGGCGACCTGGTGCAGAACCTTCGCCCGAGCCGAGCGCATCCGTGTGCCCTTGCCCGCGGCCAGTACGACAACGGCGATCTCTTTTAGTTCTGTCACGGTCTCGGTCATGGCGAGGCTCTATACAGGCCACCGTACCGCCGGAAAACCCTCGCATCCCTGCACAAAGTTCAGATTCTGTTTCAGTTCATTGCCCCGGCACGTTAAGCGAACACGTCGAGCGGTGGGAGAGATCATGCAAGGCGCAATCTTCGATTTGGACGGCACGCTGGCCGATACGGCGGGCGATCTGCTGGCTGCAGCGAACGCGGCTCTGGCGCCTGAGGGGCTGCCCCTGCTGGATCCCTCGGGCGACCGTCAAGTGGCCGGGCGAGGTGGGCGCGCGATGATCCGCCGTTCGCTCGAGAAAGCAGCGCACGATCCAGACGCACCCGAGGCAAGGGCCCTGGCCGACCGGCTCTATCCCGTTCTGCTGACCGCCTATGAAGCGCGGATCGCCGAGGAAACCCGGCTCTATGACGGGCTGGAGGCGTGTCTCGACACCCTCGAGGCACGTGGATGGCGCCTCGGCATCTGCACCAACAAACCCGAACGCCTGGCCCGGATCCTCATGGAGAAACTCGGCATTCTGCACCGTTTTGGCGCGCTGTTGGGTGCCGACACATTGGCCGTGCGCAAACCCGATCCCGAGCATCTGCTCGAGACTTGCCGCAGGATCGGCGCCGACCCGAAACGCTCGGTCCTTATCGGCGATACGATCACCGATCTGACAACCGCGCGGCGGGCTCACATGCCCTGCATCCTCACCAGTTTCGGCTTCGCCGCCGAGCCGCTGGGGGATCTCGCCCCCGACGCAATCCTCCACCAATATGCCGAGCTTGCAACGATGCTCGAGACCCTGAACCGCCCCACCACCCACGCTTGACCCACCCCATAACCAGGCCTATACGACCCCCACCGGGCGGTTAGCTCAGTTGGTAGAGCACAGTGTTCACATCGCTGGGGTCACTGGTTCAAATCCAGTACCGCCCACCAAATTAACCCTTTGAAATCATTGGCTGGTTCATTGCCCGTCCGATCCGCTATAAACGGTTCTTTGGTCCAGGTGAACCAGCAGCCCAAATCCCGAGATTCAAAACTTCGGCTTCCTCGCGTAAGTGATCGGGTGAAAAACGTGCATAAATGCGTTCTGTGACCTTGCTGTCACGATGCCCTAGAAACTGAGCAATCCTCTCCATTGGGACCCTCCCCTCGGCCATCCAAACGGCTGCGGTGTGCCTGAACACATGGGCCGAGATGCCTTCAAGTTTCGCGCGCTTGGCCGCGCCCGCGATCGCCTTTTTGAGCGATTTGATCGGTTTGCCGCCATACTCAATGACATGATCAGAGACCGCGCCGGTCTTCGCTTCTGTCAGCGCAGCCCGTGCCATGGCGTTCATCGGTACAGTCGCGCGCGACTTCTTACGGCTGCTGTTGAGATCGTCGGAGAGCTGAATCGTTCCAGCCTCAAAATCGACCCTATCCCACGTCAGTTCTAGGATCGCGGAAACTCTGGCCGCCGTCGATAGCAATAAGATCATCGCCAAGCGCGCATGCGGCCAGGCAGCCGCATCGATCATTGCGCGCGCTTCTTCGCGGGTCATCCATCGATCGCGCGGGGGCGGTTTCGGCGGTCGCAGGATATGGGGCGCCTTCTCGATCAAGCCGCGCTTGA
>JBCDKL010000082.1:0-11320 GCA_038746695.1 Pseudomonadota bacterium
AGCCCATCCGGCGCTGCATCTCAGGCTGCAGATTGAATGCGCGGATGATCCGCGCACCCAACACCGTCTCATTGATCGCGGCCAGGATACGGGCCTGCATGGTTATTTCGGCCCGGGCCTGTTTCTTGACCCTGCGCACCAGAAGCGCGATGCCGCCCAGGATCACTGGCAGACCGATCAAGGCAAAGAGCGTGAGCCGCCAATCGGCCCAGAGCATGACGCCGAGCAGCGAAAGCACCGAGAACACATCCGTTCCCAGCCTGGTCGCGATCAGTTGCAGACCCTGGCGGATCTGATTGGTATTCTGGCTGAGCCGGTTGGCAAGATCGCCGGTGCCGTGACGGGCGTGAAAGCCCATACCCTGGGCCAGGATATGGTCATAGAGCCGGTGCTGCAGGCCCGCGACCACCCGGTTACCGATCCGGGCGAGAAGCACGGTCTGGCCATAGAGCGCTAGACCGCGAAGAATGAAGACAATCAGGATCAGTCCGGCGATGCGCTGGAATGGCGCGAGGCTCTGCTCGCGGAACAAGGTCTCGAACATCGGGCCGGTGATCAAGGCAACCGAGGCGGTCATGGCCGAGACAACCATCATAAGGGCGAGGGCGGCGGCATAGCTCCAGCGATGCGCCCAGCCGGTCTCGGCAATCAGGCGCCAGAGGAGCGAGAGATCTTGGCTCGGGCCGCGGTCCATCATTGGGCTGCGATAGCCCAGAGGCGCGCGCCTGGCCAGTGACAGAGGGTCGCCTCCGGGTCTTTGAGCCGGGTCGAGGCAAAATGCGTTCGCGCTGACGCGCTCACATTACTCTCTTTGCAACTCCCATCCGGGAGGTGCGCGCCGCCCGCTGCACCCCGGCACGTCACTCATCGGCTAGGAGCTTTTCGAGGCGTTGGCGAGCCTCCGGCAGGGCGGGCAGATCTATGGCTGGGAGCACCCAGTGTTTGAAAAAATGGCCGGTGAGACGAAGCGCTGTGGCGGTTTCGTTCGGGACCCGATCGGCGCCGCCGAACAGGGCGGGCAGGGGGAGCAGCCGATCCTCCCATCCCTGGCCGCCCTGGCGCGAGACTGCGCGGCCGGATTTGGGCGAGACCCAGATGAGATCGCTGGAGACACCGGTGGCCGCGCAAGCAGTCAGATCGAGGCCATAGCCGAGCAGGGTCAGGAGATCCCGCTCCCAAATCGCATAGACGTCCGGCCAGTCCGGCGCGCGGGTCAGAGCGTCTGCAAGACCGCTTGTGGTCTCGTATAGACCTGGATGGGGCGCACGCTCGGGCAGGAGAGCGAGCAAAAGGGAGGCCATCGCATTGAAACCCGCGAGGCGACGTCGGTCGGCCATCAGCAGCGCGGCCCGGCTTGCCAGCGGCTCGACCCGATAGATGCCGAGATGATCGTCGAGCCGGGCGCGCCATTCGAGGTCAAGCTCGGCCCCCGGCTGCAAGACCGGCGCCATCCGGGTGCCTGCCCCGCCGCGGACCAGCCCGGCATGACGGCCATGGCTCTCGGTCAGAACCTCGATGATCGCCGCGCTCTCGCCGAAGCGGCGGGTAGAAAGAAGCAGCCCCCGATCACGCCAGTCCATCTCTCAAACCGGCCCGGCCCGAATAGCCTCCCCCAGCACGATCAAGCCACCGCTCGCGGCGGGTGGGTGGGGGCGGGCGGTGGCTTGGTCGTGCTGGGGGAGACTCACATCAGACCTTCTTGATCCAGAAGATGGCGGCCCTTCGGATCTTCCACCTCGATCACCCAGAGATCCGGATCATAGCCGCGCTGCCTTGCGATCAGCGCGTCGGTTTCGGCCTCCTCACCCATCTGGAGACGGTCCCAGATCCTACGCCCTTCGGCGTCGTAGATCCTGGTGTAAAGCGATGCTTGCCCGTCCATCGTTGCAAGCTTCACCGCCACCGCACCTGCGGTGTCCTCGCCATGATGGATTACATGGGCGAAGATCCCCTCGGCATTCAGCCGGGCCAGATAGGCCGAGACCCAGAGACCGGAGGCAAGCCGGGCCTCAACCATCGAAATCGAGCCCCATCTCACGATACCGCTCAGGCTCGTCGAGCCATTGCGGGCGGGCTTTCACGGTCAGGAACAGATGCGCCTTACGGCCAATCAATTCGGCGATCTCAGCCCTTGCCTCGGCGCCCACGGCCTTAATCGTCTCGCCGCCTTTGCCGAGCACGATCCCTTTATGTCCATCACGCGCGACATAAACGATCTGGGCAATCCGGGCTGATCCGTCTTTCTGCTCCTCCCAGGCCTCGGTCTCGACAGTGAGTTGATACGGCAGTTCCTGATGCAGGCGCAAAGTCAGCTTCTCACGCGTGATCTCGGCGGCGAGCAGGCGCACGGGCAGATCGGAGATCTCGTCCTCCGGGTAATGCCATGGGCCTTCGGGCAGGGTCTCTGCCAGCCAGGATTTCAGATCTTCGACACCATAGCCCTTTTCGGCCGAGATCATAAAGGTGGCCGCGAATTCGCGCTTCGTATTCATTTCAGCAGTTAGGGCCAGCAGGCGGTCGCGTTTCACCCGGTCGATCTTGTTGATCGCCAAAGCCACCGGGCGCCGCCCCAGATGCTCGTCCATTCGTGCCAGGATCGCCTCGACGCCTTCGGTCAGCCCGCGATGCGCCTCGACCAGCAGAACCGTCACATCCGCCTCTGAGGCACCGGCCCAGGCGGAGGCGACCATAGCGCGGTCGAGCCGGCGGCGCGGTCGGAACAGGCCCGGTGTGTCGACGAAGATGATCTGCGCCTGTCCATGCATCGCTACTCCGCGGATCCGGGTCCGCGTGGTCTGCACTTTATGGGTCACGATCGAGACCTTAGCGCCGACCATCGCATTGGTCAGCGTCGATTTGCCGGCATTCGGCTCGCCGATCAAGGCGACAAAGCCACAGCGTGCCAAGCTTGTGCTCACGTCCCGATCTCGCGCAGCAGAGCCGCGGCGGCGAGCTGTTCGGCGCCCTTGCGGCTGCCCGCGCTGCCTGCGGCGAAGACCCCGGTCTCGAGCCGAGCCTCGACCGTAAAGCGCGGTGCGTGATCGGGGCCCGCGCGCAGCTTGATCTCGTAGGACGGCGGCGCCATACCCCGCCCTTGCGCCCATTCCTGAAGCTTGGTCTTGGCATCCATCGGCGCCTCGTCAGGAGCATCGATCCTGGCCTGCCAGGAGCCCAGGATGAACCGCCGTGCCGCCTCCATTCCACCATCGAGATAAAGCGCCGCGATCACCGCTTCCATGGCGTCTGCAAGGATCGCAGATTTGCGCCGCCCGCCCGAGACATTCTCGGACCGGCCGAGATGGAGATAATTGCCGAGCCCGATCTCGCCCGCCACTTCGGCAAGTGTTTCGCGCCTGACCAGCGCGTTGAGCCTCGGAGCTAGATTGCCCTCGCTTTCCTCGGCATAGGCCGCGAGCAGCGCCTCGGCCACCACCAGGCCCAGCACCCGGTCGCCCAGGAATTCAAGCCTTTGATTGTCGGGCCGCGAGGGGGATCCGGACGAGGGATGGGTCAGCGCCTCGACCAAAAGCGCAATCCGCTCGAACCGGTGGCCCAGGGTCTCTGCCAGACGCTCGGCTTCAGCCAGGGTGCCGCGATGGACCATCAGCAGATCCCCCGCAGAAATCGCCCGGACAGCGGTGAGGATACATTATCTGCCTTGGGAAGGTGTGGGGAGTGATCCCGCCAGCTTGAGCACCCCTGAGACCGAGAAGCAGCGCGGATACAAGATCGATCAAGCGACCTGGCGCGGAGGCCCATCGGCTCGGCAGCCGCCAGCCTCGTTTGCCCAGTCTTGCTAACGGTCAATCGATCCATTTGAAGAACCGGTCTGCGCGCCAGTCCCAGACCTTCCAGATCGGCCCGTCCCAAGAGAACGCGACCACATCCGCCCGGCCGATCATATTCTCCAGCGGCACCATGCCGACATCGCCAGCCGCCCGGCTGTCGACCGAATTGTCTCGGTTGTCGCCCATGAAGAAGAGATGCCCATCGGGAACGGTAAACAACTGAGTGTCATCTGCATTGCGCGGGGCCGGAGCCTCGTCGCCGATTGTGCCCGAGAAGTTCAACACCGGGTGCGACAGACCCTCGGGCAGAGTCTCGAGCCATTGCTCCTTCACGCAGGCCCCGCCGATCGCGGGCACCGGGCGCATGCATTGCGGCGGTCGGGCCGGATTGCCGCGAGGCACCCTTGGCTCAACGAAATCGGCCACCCGCTCCATCCCGACCTGATTGCCATTGATATGCAGCACTCCGCCGCGCACCTGGATCTGATCGCCCGGCAGGCCGACGACCCGTTTTACGTAATCCGAGCAATCGTCGATAAAGGGTACCCGTGCTCCGGCCACCCGGCGCGCCAGGCTGACCACCAGCTCGACCGGGCCCTGGCTGCACTGATCCTTGCGCGGGTGCTTGAAGACCACCACATCGCCGCGCTCGGGCAGGCTGCCCCACAGCCGCCCCTCGCCCAGATCCGGGCTGAAGGGCAGGGAATAGCGCGAGTAGCCGTAGGCGAATTTCGAGACGAAGAGATAATCCCCCACCAGCAGTGTCGGCTTCATCGAGCCCGAGGGGATCGAGAACGGCTGGAACAGGATGGTGCGAAACGCCGCCGCGATGACCAGGGCCCAGAAGATCGTCTTCAGCGTCTCCCAAAACCCATCCTTCTGCTTCGCCTTGGCCATACGCGCTCTCATCCTGTCACCCGGTGCCGGGCTATCTGACCGCGGAGGGGGGGCAAGTCAAGCTGGGTGCTGATCAACTGGGGGTGCAGGATCACAAGCTGGCGAGCCAGGCCGACCAAAGCTCGAAGATCGACAGGAAATCCTGGCCCCACCAGTGCAGCAACGACCAGAGACCAAAGCAAACCATGCCGATCAGAGCAGTCGGGACGGCCAGGCAGATCAGAGTGGTCAGGGTCAGAAGACCCGCCAGCACGACCATCGGGCCCGGCTCTTTCCCTGCCTGCGCCTCGACATTGGCCAGGGCGCGCCCCGCCAGTCCAGGCCATCCGAGCGGCACCCAGGACAAAGCACTCAGCGTCGCCAGCGAGAAATGCAGAAAGGTCGGCACGATGGTCGAGAAGATCATCAGATAGACCCAGAGGTAATCCCACCTGGTCGCGGGATCGCGCATCTCGCGAAACATCCGGTCCAGGTCGAACAAGTGCGCTCCGGCGACGGCGCTCAAACCCTGCACTAGGGCGATCAAGACGCAGCCCAGCAGGGTGAAGAACACCAGCGCGGCGACCAGATCGGCAAATCCATAGAGCACCGCCAGGCGAGGCCCGCGTGTTCCGGCGCGGAGCAAATACCGGGTCAGACCTATCGACACGAAATCCAGGCACGCATTAGTCAGCGGGATCACTCCGAAAAAGATCAGCAAGGTTCTGACACCTTCGCCGCTCAGATCGCCGAACCGACCTGCCGCAAGGAACGAGGCAAATGTCGCGAATGTAAACAGCAGATAGGCAAGACCGCCGCGCCCACGCAGCGCCCCCCAGGAAAATGCACCTGCGAGTGCGGCTGCGAGTGCGGCTGCGAGTACGGATGCGAATGCGGCTGCAAGTGCACCTGCCAATGCGCCTGCGGCTACGAGTGCGGCTGCGAGTACTGCTGCGAATGCAGCTGCGAGTGCACCTGCCAATGCGCCTGCGGATGTGAGTACGGCTGAAAGTGCGGCTAAGCCTGCGAGTGCGAGTGCGAATGCGAATGCGAATGTGACTGAGCCTACGACTGCGACTGCGACTGCGAATGCGAATGCAATAGCGAGCAAAACGAGTTGAAAACCTCGTTTTGCTCGCTCTTGTAAGCTTAGCGTAACAGCAAAGACAAATCCGATGGTCAATCCCTGAAAGGTCAGCCGCTCCCACCACGAGCCTTGTTCCGGCAAGAGCGGGAGATCCCCTAGCCGCCCCTCGACCCCGGCAAAGATCCACACCGAGATCATCGCTGCAATCGGATAGACAAAGGCCAGCAACAGGGCGCGATCGAACAGCGGCCAGCCCCAGATTCGCCGGGCAACCGAAAGGGCATGCGCGCGGTCGGGCGCGCGCATCTCAGTCCATTCACGCCCATGATCCACGATGTTCTGCGGTATCAGCCAGCGGTCGATGCGGCGCAGGACGCGGCGGATCAGGATCGTATAGACCCGTGCCGGGGCTCCCGGGCGCACCATCAACTTGTCGAGAAACCGCCGCAGCCGCAGTCGGAACCCGCTGTCGTGTAGAGCGATCATCCAGATGAGAAACAGGCCCAGAAGAGCTGCGGGACCCCATAACTCTCCAAGCAGCAAACCGACGAAAAGACCCGCGAGAACCGCGTCGAGCAATGACATCAACAACTCCCCTGCCGGTCCAGCATAGGCCGGATGCAGCGGCGGGGGAAGCGGTCAGCCCGGTGCCAGATAGGGGGTGTCGGCGGGCAGGGCCTCGATCACCACGAAGGCCTGGGCATAGGGTTTGTCATCGGTTATGGTCAGGTGAATCCGGGCGGTCATGCCAGGCGGGGTGAGTTTCGCCAGGCGTTCGGCGGCCCCCCCGCTCAGCGCCATGGTCGGCTGGCCTGAGGGCAGGTTGACCACTCCCATCTCGCGCCATCGGATCCCCATCGACAAGCCGGTGCCAAGCGCTTTCGAGCACGCCTCCTTCGCCGCCCAGCGCTTGGCATAGGAGGCCGCGCGTTCCCGCCTTCTGTCGGATTTCGCCTGCTCGATCGGTGTGAAGACGCGGTTGACGAAGCGCGTTCCGAACCGCTCCAACGTGCCCTCGATCCGCCGGATATCCGCCAGATCGCTGCCGATGCCGATGATCATCCCGCCGCCCGGAGACAGGCGACAGAGGGGGTCTGACGCGTCACGCCACCCCCTCGCCAAACGCCTCGCGCCGGGCGCGGTCCATCAGCTCGCGCATGCGGCGGATGCTGGAATCGAGACCCGAGAAGATCGCCTCGCCGATCAGGAAATGGCCGATGTTCAGCTCCATCACCTCGGGGAAAGCCGCCACCGGAGCAACCGTGTCGAAGGTGAGACCATGGCCGGCATGGACCTCGAGCCCGAGGCTGTGGGCGAAGGCGGCCATGTCGCGGAGACGCGCGAGCTCGGCATCGCGTTCGGCGATCCGGCCCTCGGCATGGGCATCGCAGTAGCTGCCGGTGTGAAGTTCGATGACCGGTGCGCCGATCCGTGCGGCGGCCTCGATCTGACGCCGGTCGGCGGCGATGAAGATCGAGACGCGGCAGCCGGCCTCGGCCAGGGGGGCGATGAAATGGGCCAGGCGATTTTCCTCGCGGGCGACTTCCAGCCCGCCCTCGGTCGTGCGCTCCTCGCGCCGCTCGGGCACGATGCAAACGGCATAGGGTTTGTGGCGTAGCGCGATGGCCTGCATTTCCTGGGTCGCGGCCATCTCGAAGTTGAGCGGCAGGCTCAGCGCCTCCATCAGCCGGGCGATATCGTCATCGGTGATGTGACGCCGGTCTTCGCGCAGATGGGCGGTGATGCCGTCGGCGCCCGCGGCCTCGGCCATCTTTGCAGCGCGGACCGGGTCGGGCACCGCGCCGCCGCGGGCGTTCCTGATCGTTGCCACATGGTCGATATTCACCCCCAGCCGCAGCCGGCCGAGCGGGGTAGTCAGGGGCATCTGGGCCATCTCGATCTCCTGCTCATGCGATCTCGCGATCAATCACCGGCCACTTCGTCGAAGGCAGCGCCAGAGGCCGGGCTGTCGGACTCGCGCTGCTGACGGATCAGGGCCAGTTTCGAGCGCCTGCGGTTCTGATAGGCGCTCACCACCGGCAGGAGAATAGCATAGAAGATCGTCCCCGCCAGCAGGCCCGGGATGAGCCCGCCCACCAGATAGGGCACGAACACATCATGGAAGAACTGCACCAGCCCGTCCCAGCGCGAGGGGCCATAGCCGAACCAGCTTTTCATCGTGCCCCACGTCGATTTGAAGGCATCGGCAAAGGAATCCATCACCACGTCGAAGGTCGAGCCTTCGTCGCCGCGCCCCATGATCCAGCGCCCGAGATAAAGCGAGGTTGTCGAGATCAGCGGAAAGGTGAACGGGTTGCCGACCGCAGTGCCGAAAAGCGAGGCGATGATATTGCCGCGGACCAGCCAGGCGATCCCGGCGGCGACGAAGAAGTGAAAGGCAAAGAAGGGCGTGAAGGAGGCCATCGCCCCGCAAGCAAAGCCAAGCGCAATGCGATGCGGGCTGTCGGGCAGGCGGCGCATCCGCTTCGAGAGATAATCGACACCGCGCAGCATACCCTTGCGCGGAGCGACGAACTCGCGTGCCCGGTACCAAAAGCTGGGTTTGTCGCGGCGTTTCAGGATCATGCCGGCCGGTTCTGCTCCTCTCGCCCCATCTGCTCGGCGCAAAGGACGGCCCACAGGGCGCCCAAACGCGTGGCTATGCAGAAGCTCCGCGCTGTCGCCAAGCGGGCTTCGCCTTCAAGCCCCATGCACCGGCTGACGGCCCAGGGGCAAGCGCGGCTGCTCCACCCCGGGCGGCCGCGTTTCAATTTCGGTACTTCCGAACGCACGTTCTACGTGGTTCACATAGTCTTGTGCGCGAAGTGAGGCGAGAATATCGCCCAAATGTTTCACGTCTCTGACTTCCAATTCCATGTCCATCACGAAAAAATCGGGTTTCCGCGTGCTGACCCCGATATTGTCGATATTGGCCTGAGCCTCTCCGACCAGGGTACAGACCGCACCTAGCGTTCCGGGCTGATTGGCGAGGGTCAAACTGATGCGCACCAGGTTCACCGGCTGGGCGTTGGCTTCCGGGTCCCAGCCCAAATCGTGCCAGCGTTCCAGTTCGTCCTCGAACTCCGCCAGAAGTGGGCAGGCGATCGCGTGAACGATCACTTTGCCTCGCCGCATCAGGCCCATGATCCGATCGCCCGGGATCGGCCAACAGGTCTTGCAAAAGCTGATCGCCTGGCCGCGTTTGATGCCGCGCACCCGGATCTCAGGCACGGCGGCCAGAGTTTCAGAAGGCTGACCGGATTGGTTTGGATAGACCGCCTCGATGATCGCATGGCTGGCGATCCGTCCTTCCGACAAGGCTATCAGCATATCCGAGACGTCCTGAATGCCGAGTCTCGCGGCCGCAGTCGCCAAGGTCTTTTCACCCGCCGTGCGGCCGGCACGGGCAAAGCCCTGGAATACGAGATCGCGGCCGAGTGCCACTTGCTCGGCTCTCAGCCGCTCGCGGACCGTACGTCGGATCGCGGATTTAGCCCGACCGGTCTTGGCCAACTCCTCCCATTGCGGGCTGGGGCGCTGGCCCTCGGCGGTGATGATCTCGACCTGTTGGCCGTTTCGCAACCGGGTCCATAGTGGCACGCGATTGCCATCGACCACGGCTCCGGCACAGCGGTCGCCGACGCGGGTGTGGATCGCGTAAGCGAAATCGATCGGCGTCGCCCCGCGCGGCAGACCCACCACATCGCCATTGGGCGTGAAGCAGAAGACCTGGTCGTTGAACATGTCGAGTTTGACATTCTCGAGGAACTCTGCCGGTTCGTCGCCCTTCTCTAGCCGTTCGACCAGATCGCGCAGCCATTGGAAGGGATCGACCGCGAAGGGGTTCTCGACCCGCTCGCCACCTTTGAACGCCCAGTGGGCGGCCACACCGGTCTCGGCCACCGCGTGCATTTGATGGGTGCGGATCTGCACCTCGACCCGCATCGCCGCACCATCCACCGGGCCGGGCCCATAGACGGTGGTGTGGATCGAGCGATAGCCATTCGCCTTTGGACTCGACACATAATCCTTAAAGCGACCCGGCACCGCCCGCCAATGGCGGTGGATTGCGCCGAGTGCCAGATAGCAATCCTCCTCATCCCGGCAGATCACCCGGAAGGCATAGATATCCGAAAGCTGGCTGAAGGCCGTACGCTTCTCCTCCATCTTGCGCCAGATCGAATAAGGTTTCTTCTCGCGCCCGATGATCTCAGCCTCGACCCCGGCGGCATCGAGATATTGCAAGATCTCATCGGAGATCTGCGGGATCATATCGCCTTTCTCGGCACGCAGCTTGAGGAAGCGGCGCATGATCGATGTGCGGGCTTGGGGTTGCAGCACCTCGAAGCAGAGATCTTCGAGCTGTTCGCGGATCCGTTGCATGCCCATGCGGCCAGCGAGTGGCGCATAAATCTCCATCGTCTCGCGGGCGATGCGCTGGCGCTTCTCCTCGCTCAGATGGTTGATGGTGCGCATGTTGTGGAGGCGGTCGGCGAGTTTGACCAGGATCACCCGGACATCCTTGGCCATGGCCAACAGCAATTTGCGGAAATTTTCGGCCTGGGCGGTCTCTTGACTGGGAAGCTCTAGCTTGGTGAGTTTGGTGACACCGTCGACCAGCGCCGCTATCTCGGCGCCGAAGCGGCGAGCGATCTCCTCCTTGGTGGCATCGGTGTCTTCGACCGTGTCATGCAACAAAGCGGTGACGATCGTGGCGTCGTCCAAGCGCAGTTCAGTGAGGATCGAAGCAACCTCGACCGGATGTCCGAAATAAGGGTCGCCATTGGCCCGGCGCTGGTGTGCATGGGCCTTGGCGCCGAAGACATAAGCGCGGTTTAGCAGCGCCTCGTCCGAATTCGGATTGTACTCTTTGACCCGCTCGACAAGTTCGAATTGACGGATCACTCGAGGGCCTCCTGCAGCCGCTGGACGCTTCCGGCGGCGGTGGGTTGGCAGGCGCGCTTAGCGGCTTTGTTCGGCCATCAGGGCGCGCAGCAGTTTCTCCTCGTCCAGATCGTCGGCAGGCGAGGGGCGCGGCTCTTCGACGCCACCGGCCATCAGGACGGCCATATTGTCCTCTTCAGGCTCGTCCACCTCGATATGGCGCTGATAGCTTTCAACCGCCTCTTCCATCAGGTCTTCGGGGGTGATGGTCTCATCTGCGATCTCGCGAAGAGCGACGACTGGATTCTTGTCGTTGTCACGCTCGATCGTGATCGGAGCCCCAGCCGAAAGCATCCGCGCCCGATGGGCCGACATCATGACCAAATCGAACCGGTTCGAGACTTTATCAACGCAATCTTCAACGGTAACGCGGGCCATTGGCGACGCTCCTAGCTGATCCTGGCAGAGAAGACGCGTAGATACTGGCAAAGATGGCGTTTTGCAAGACCCATCACGATGGTCCGAGCGGGTCGAAACGGGTGATCCCCGCACGTTCGGCAGGCGGCAGATCCGCCAGCATCCCGGCCACCGAACGCCCGGTCAGCGGATGGCACCAGTCGGGGGCTATATCGTTGAGCGGCATCAGAACGAAGCCTCGCTCATGCATCCGCGGATGGGGCAGCAA
>JBCDKL010000083.1:0-11208 GCA_038746695.1 Pseudomonadota bacterium
ATATAGGCCATCTTTCCCGCCAGACCCGAACCGATCAGGGTCTCGTCGCTATCGGCGGCTTTGGCGATGCCGAAGTCGATCAGCTTGGCTGACTCAATCTTGCCGCCGACCAGGATGATATTGTCGGGCGAGAGATCGCGGTGGCAGATCCCGGCCTGATGCGCGGCCTGGAGTCCTTCTGCAAGACGGCGGCGGAGCTTTGCATGCTCCTGCGGTGACAGAGCACCATTCTCTGCCAGATATGCGCCCAGCGAGGGGCCTTCGGCATATTCCATGACCAGATACGGTCGTTGCAGCACCGGATCGACCGAGAAGACGTAATATCGGACAATGGCCTCGTGATAGAGGTTATGCAGCGCTGAAGCCTCTTTGCGGAACAATCCGATCATCAGCGCGTCGCTGGCATGTTGTGGCAGGATCATCTTGATCGCCACCCGGTCGCCGGTCTCGATCACGCGCCCGGTATAGACCTCGCCCATGCCGCCCTGGGCCAGACGCTCCTCGACCCGGTATATCCCATTGAGGACCGCCCCGGTCGGATCCGTGCCATAGGGGCTCTGATCCGAGATCTGACCCGCATGTTGCCCTGCTTGGTGACTGGAACCGTCCACCGCCCTTCTCCATCGCTGACCGCCGGGGGGAGACATCTACTCCCCTGTTCGTGGTGCCTCTGCGAAGAAGCTCTCAAAACGGTCTGAAAGGATACTGAAGAAAAGCGGTTAGCCCGGCATTCATGACTTGCCCTTTCCAACTGGCGCAAGTCTGTTTCAACAGTCTAGGGCCTCGCAGTCCGTGGTTGCCTTTATTGCCAGCCGAGCAAAGAGCGTTTCGCGCCCGCGCTGCGCATAAGGGTGTTTCACTGGCCAATCATGATGCCAATCGCTACGAGAACCGGGAAAGGACCTCACCATGCCGCCCGCCAGTTACACCACATCGCTGGGAGAGCCGATCGGTGCGCCGGTTTTCGATTTCAAGGCGCCTCCCCTCCCTCCTGAAGTGCCAATCGAGGGTCGGTTGGTGCGGCTCGAGCCGCTGTCGGCCAGCACCCATGGCGCCAGTCTCTATGCCGCTCTGCAACTTGATCCGGAAGGGGCGGACTGGACCTATCGCATGCAGGAACCGCCGGAAAGCCGGACCGCCTTCACTGGCTGGCTCGAGACGCTCGAGACCCATCCCTCAATGCGGTACTTCGCCTATGTGAACCGTGCGACCGGCCATGCCCTCGGCAAGGGCGCGTTCATGGAGATCGATGCGGCGAATGGCGTGATCGAGATCGGCTCGATCATCCTGACCCGGGCGATGCAGCGCATGGCGGTTGGGACCGAGGCATTGACTGCGATGATCTCCTGGGCCTTCGAGGCGGGATATCGCCGGGTGGAGTGGACCTGCGACCCGCTCAATGCAGCCTCCTGCGCGGCAGCCGAGCGATTGGGTTTCTCCTACGAGGCATGTTTCGCGCAGGCCTATGTCACCAAGGGCCGCAATCGCGATAAGGCGATCTTCGCCGCCACTGATGGCGATTGGCCGGCTCTGCGCACCGCCTATGCCGCTTGGCTCCATCCCGGGAATTTCGACGATGCGGGTCAGCAGCGTCAGAGCCTCAGCGCGCTGACAGCCCCGCTACTGCGGGCCCGTGCCCCGGCGGCGACGTCGCCACGGCTGAACGCGCTGGCCCAGCCGATCGGGGGCGAGGTCGCGAATTGGATCCCGCCGCCCCCGCCGCCTCGCGCGCCGATGGCAGGCCGGTTCTGCCGCTTGGAGCCTTTAGAGGAGCACCACGCCCCAGATCTCTTCGACGCGCTCGCCGAGGACCGGGAGGGGCGGGTCTTCACCTATATGCCCAACGGCCCGTTTGACAGTCTTGAGAGCTATCTCGCCTGGCTCCGCCCTGCCCGAACCGCCGCTGACCCGCTCCAATTCGCGATCCTGGTCGAGGGGCGGGCAGTAGGCACCGCTTCCTATCTCAGGATCGCGCCGGAGCATGGGTCGATCGAGGTGGGCTATATTACTTTCTCGCCCAGGCTCCAGCGCACGATTGCCGCCACCGAGGCGATGGCGCTGATGATGCGACACGCCTTCGCTCTGGGCTATCGCCGGTACGAGTGGAAGTGCAACGCCTGCAATGCGCCCTCGCGCCGGGCCGCGCAACGGCTGGGGTTCAGTTTCGAGGGCGTCTTCGCTCAAGCGCAGATCGTGAAGAGCCATAATCGCGACACCGCTTGGTATGCGATCACCGATGACCAATGGCCCGCCCTCTCTCTGGCCTTTGAAAGCTGGCTCGCGCCTCATAATTTCGATGAGGAGGGGCGGCAGCGTCAAAGCCTCTCCTCCTTGACCCGCCCCTTGTTGAAAGCGACCGAATGAGCCCGTTACCCCCCAAACCCGAAGTTCTTGACTTCCTCGCCACCCGCCGCTCAACCGCGGCCAAGACCCTGACCGGGCCGGGGCCGGAAGGGGCAGAGCTCTCGGATCTTCTTACGCTGGCCAGCCGGGTACCCGACCATGGCAAACTCACCCCCTGGCGCTTTGCGGCCGTCACCGGAGACAGCCGTGCCCGGGTCGCCGAGGCGGCCATGAGCCGCCTTGCCGCGCTGGGCGAAGACGAAGGCGCGATCGACAAAGCCCGCGCCGTCTGGGCGACCGGCGCCAGCATCGTCGCAGTGATTTTCTCACCGCGCGAGAGTGCGAAGATCCCGATTTGGGAACAAGAGATGGCCGCCGCCTGTGTCTGCCTCTCTCTGGTCAACGCAGCGCTCGCCTCTGGTTGGGGCGCGAATTGGCTCAGTGGCAAGCTCTCGCGCGATCCGGTTTTCCTGGCCGAGACCCTCGGAGCCGGTGAGGGCGAATGGTCGCCCGGTTTCATCCATCTCGGCACGCCGAAAATCATCCCCGCCGAGCGGGACCGACCGGATATCGCAGCACTCACCACATGGATCTGATCGGGGATTTCGCGAAAGCCCTCGGCCAACTCGTCAGCGATCGCCGCTTTCAATGGGTGGTGATGAAGGCGCTGATACTGACCGTGGCGCTTTTGGCGGCAGTAACTGCTGGTGTTGTGTGGTCGGTCAGCCTGTTGCCGGATCCGCTTTTCACCCTGCCATGGATCGGCCCGGTTTCACCGCCGCTTCTCGGCGCGCAGACCCTGGCGCTAGGAGGGATGCTGATCGCCTCCTCCTTCCTGATGTTCCCAGTCGCGGCGCTCTTTCTTGGCCTGTTTCTCGACAAGATCGCCGATGCGGTCGAGGAACGCCACTATCCTGGCTTGCCCATGACCCGCCGTCCGGGCCTGCTCGAAGGGCTCCGCGACGGGATCGGCTTCGCACTCACCCTGATCGCGGCCAATGCGCTGGCACTGATGCTCTATCTCCTACTCGCCCCGCTGGCACCGGTGATCTTTTATGCGCTGAACGGCTACCTCCTGGGGCGTGAGTTTTTCCAGATGACCGCGTTGCGCCACAGTCCGCCTCCCGAGGCGAGGCGCCTACGCAGAACCCATCGATGGCGGATCTGGATTGCCGGGCTGTTGATCGCTCTGCCGCTCTCGGTCCCGCTCCTCAACCTTCTTGTCCCGGTGCTCGGCCTGGCCACGATCTGTCACCAATACCACCGCCTGACCCGCCACTCGACCTGAACGGAAAGCGTCACGCCTTGGAAAAATCGGGACGGTTTTTCCAAGGGAATGTCGCATCCGCCGTCAGGCGGATACCGCTTCGAACGACAAGTCTCATGCAGTCTGCACGCGCGTCTACCGCTGACTTGGGGGCACCATCCAGCTCAGGTCGGCCAGATCGATCACTTGGTACTCGATCACCCAGAAGACGAGTGCAAAGACCACCGCGCTGACGCAGGTCGTCAGCACCGCTTTCATCTTCAGCTTGGGATCGACTGGAGCGCTCGCCGGCGTGCCCGGCACCACATTGCCATCCTCGGCCTGGCTCTTCTGCCAAAGCGGCAACACCATGAAGAATACGACCGACCAGATCACCGCGAAGAGCACGAGCCCCGAGACCAGCGACATCAGACCTGCTCCAATTCGACCAGCGTGCCATTGAAATCCTTGGGATGCAGGAACAAGACTGGCTTGCCATGGGCGCCGATCTTGGGCGTGCCATCCCCAAGGACCCGCGCCCCTTCTGCCTTCAGACGATCGCGTGCAGCTAGGATATCGTCTACTTCGTAGCAGATATGGTGGATGCCCCCGCTCGGCGACTTCTCCAGAAACCCTGCGATCGGAGACCCATCGCCAAGTGGTTCGAGCAATTCGACTTTGGTGTTGGGCAGTTCGATGAATACGACTGTCACCCCATGGTCGGGCTCAGCTTGAGGCGCAGAGACCGAGGCGCCCAGCGTGTCGCGATAAAGCCTGGTCGCCGCGGCCAGATCTGGCACTGCGATGGCGACGTGGTTTAATCGTCCAATCATCAAGACCCTCCCAGAACGCGGCCACTGGGAGGGTTTAGGACGCCAGTTACTAGGCCGCAAGCCCGGCCCCTGCGCCATACCGCCTCCCTCTGGAGGCGGTGAGGGTCAGCCGCTCTCAGCGCCCGGCGCGGGTATCCGAACCAAAGCGGCGGAAATCCGCGCCGCGCTCGGCCCGATCCGGTGCCACGACGCCGAAGCTGATCCGGTCGCGGTCGAAAATCCGGTCGAGAAAACCCGGTTGCGCATCGGTGCTCACCTGGGCCTGGGCCTGGGCGGCGCGTTGCTCGGCGAAGATCCGATCCAATTGCGCCCGCTTCTCGTTGACCGTCGTCTCAGCCGAGGCGAGTCCAGCGGTTGCGGTGGCAAGGGCGGCGGCAATCATCAGAGTTTTCATTCTGTCATCTCCATCCATGGGCCAAGGCCCGCATTGTCCGATGGCGATGAGGTGGGACCGCCGCATGCCGATCGCAATCACAGCCCGGTCAAGACTGTGTGACGCAAAGGAGAAGTATCGCCCGGCCAAGGTCGCGAAGGCTCGGGCGAACCGCCAGGTAGCTGCGAGTTACTCTTGCGGAATTACTCTGAGGCCAAGTTCGCGCAATTGCTCGTTTGTCGGCTCCGAAGGCGCGGCCATCATCAGATCTTCGGCACGCTGGTTCATCGGGAACATAATGACCTCGCGAATGCTCTCCTCATCGGCCAACAGCATCACCACCCGGTCGATCCCCATCGCACACCCACCATGGGGCGGAGCGCCATAGCGAAATGCATTGAGCAGACCGCCGAACCGGCTCTCGACCTCCTCGGGGCCATAGCCCGCGAGTTCGAATGCCTTGAACATGGTCTCGGGCTTGTGATTCCGGATGGCGCCAGAGACGAGTTCGTAGCCGTTGCAGGCCAGATCGTATTGATAACCGAGGACCGTCAGAGGATCGCCGTCGAGCGCCTCCATGCCCCCTTGAGGCATCGAGAACGGGTTATGCTCGAAATCGATCCGGCCCTCGTCGTCCTTCTCGTACATCGGGAAGTCGACGATCCAGGCAAAGGCGAACCGGTCCTTCTCGGTCAGGCCCAACTCCTCGCCAATCACCACACGTGCCCGGCCGGCCACGGCCTCGAAGGCCGAGGGTTTGCCGCCCAAAAAGAACGCCGCATCGCCCGATTGCAGGCCGAGCTGTTGGCGGATCGCCTCGGTCCGCTCTGGCCCGATATTCTTTGCCAATGGTCCGGCCGCCTCCATGTCCTCGCCCTCTCCACGCCAAAAGATGTAGCCCATCCCGGGCAGGCCTTCTTTCTGGGCGAAGGCGTTCATCCGGTCGCAGAATTTGCGAGATCCCCCGCTCGGTGCGGGGATCGCGCGAACCTCGTTACCGTCTTGTTCGAGCAGGTTGGCGAAGATCTTGAAGCCCGAGCCGCGGAAATGTTCGCTGACCGGTTGCATCTTGATCGGGTTGCGCAGATCGGGCTTGTCGGTCCCGTACCAGAGCGCGGCGTCCTTGTAGGAGATCTGCGGCCAGGTGGCGTCGACTTTTCGCCCGCCGCCGAACTCCTCGAAAATCCCCGTGATCACCGGCTGGACAGTGTCGAAGACATCCTGCTGCTCGACAAAGCTCATCTCGATATCGAGCTGATAGAAATCGGCCGGAGAACGATCCGCCCGCGGGTCCTCGTCCCGGAAACAGGGCGCGATCTGGAAATATCTGTCGAAGCCGCTCACCATGATCAGCTGTTTGAACTGTTGCGGAGCTTGCGGCAGCGCGTAGAACTTGCCCGGGTGCAGACGGCTCGGCACCAGAAAGTCGCGAGCACCCTCGGGCGAAGAGGCGGTGATGATCGGCGTCTGATACTCGGTGAATCCGATATCCCACATGCGCTGTCGTATCGACCTCACGACGTTCGAGCGGAGCATCATGTTGCCGTGCAGGGTCTCGCGTCTGAGATCGAGATAGCGATGCTTGAGACGGATCTCCTCGGGATAATCCGGCTCGTCGAAGACCGGCAGCGGCAGTTCCTCGGCCTTGCCGAGCACCTCGAGATCGCGGATGAAAACCTCAATCTCGCCAGTGGCGAGTTTCGGGTTCACCAGGTCCGGATCGCGCGCCTTAACAACGCCATCGATCCGGATCACCCATTCGGCACGGCAGGCATCGACCGCATCGAAGACGGGCGAATCCGGGTCAGCCAGCACCTGAGTTATGCCGTAATGGTCGCGCAGATCGATGAAGACCACGCCGCCATGATCGCGGCGGCGATGGACCCAGCCGGCGAGCCTGATGGTCTGGCCCACCTCGGCGACGGTCAACGCGGCGCAGGTATGGCTGCGATAGGCATGCATGGCGGCTCCCGAGGCTTTGGGGCGCAGGCATGAACTGTCACTGCCGCCCAGAGGTTGCGAAGGCTGTGTCCCGGCTTGGTCGCAATTTGTCAAGATGGCCAGTCAAGCGGTTTTTGCCCCTGCGGGGTTTGGGCCGAATAAGAGCATGCTGCTGACCTATTTTCGGCGTGTCCAATACGCGTTGCACGTTCACATGACCCTACAATCGAGGAGGAAGGCGTGATTGAAACCGTTCTCAGGCAATCGGCGTGCTCAGTCCTTCACGCTTCGCGAGATGCACGGAAAGCTGACCCAACAAGGTAGCTCGACTGGAGAAATCGAGCAGGCAGGCATTCTGCTCTGCACGCCGAGACGTGATCGCTGCGCTGAACAGCCTCGCGGGAAGTCGCATCTATGGCGTGGCGCCGATAGCACCATGGTAGAAGAAGATCCCCAGCCCCGAGGTGAAGACCAGCATTCCGCCGACCGAATGCAGCGCCCAGGCCAGCCAGAGTGAGCGGTCATGTAGATAGGCCCAGCCGATCACAGCACCTGCCAGCCCGGTCATCGCGATGGTCACCCAGTTCTGAAAAAAGAGATGCCCAAAAGCGAAGGCTGCGCCATTGACCGCGATCGCGACCGAAGCGTTGGGGAACAACCTGCCGTAACGCTCGAAGAACAGACTGCGGAAGATCAATTCCTGTGGCCAGGCGGATATCGGAGGATAGAGGACCAGGATCATCAGCCAAAGCCCGGTGCCGTTGATCGGCAGCTCCAGCAGACGTTCCGGCACCAGCAAGAGCACCGTGGACAGCGTCACCGCCAGGGTTGCCGCCGAGAAGGCCAAAAGCATCCACCAGCCCCGCCGCGAGATCCGGCGCCAAAGATCTGACCATTGAAATCCTGGCGTTATCCAGAGCAGGACTGCCGAAACGGCGGCCAGGATCCAGACCGTCAAGAAGAGGTCGTATTGTCCGAGGAAAACCAGCATCAAGACCGGTACGCCGACGAACAAAATGGCGAACTCGATCCATAATTGCAGGGTGGAGGGCAGGCTGCGGGTTTCGCTCATCACCGCCGATATGGCGCGGCGCCAGGTGGGATCAACCGGCGCCGCGGTCTTGTGTCAGCCCTGTGTGGCAGGGGTGATGCGCAGCTCGACCCGGCGGTTCTGCTGGCGCCCGGCGGCTGTGTTGTTATCGGCGACCGGTGCCAGCTCGCCCTGACCGAAGGCTGCAACCCGCGCCGGGGCCACACCGCGTGAGCGGAAGTAATTGCCGACCGAGTTTGCCCGGCGCTCGCTCAGCGCCTGGTTATATTGGGTTGAGCCTTGGCTGTCGGTATGGCCGACAATGTCGAGATAGCTCTCAGGGTACCGGTTCAGCGTGGCCGATACATCGTCGAGCGTGGTGTAGAATTGTGGGCTGATCTCGGCAGAGTCGGTGGCGAAGGTCACATTGCCGGGGAAGTTGACCAGAAGCTCGTTGCCGTTGCGCTCCACCTCGGCGCCGGTGCCGGCCAGGCTCGCCTCGAGCTCGCGCTGTTGTTGGTCGAGATACTGACCAACCGCGGCGCCGGCGAGCAAGCCGATCCCGGCGCCCACCAGGGCGTTACGCCGGTCATTGCCACCGACCAGTGTGCCAGCCGCAGCGCCGAGTGCTGCGCCAGCCGCCGCCCCGATGGCGGTGTTCTGATTGCTCTGCACAGTCTCGCAACCGACCAGGGCGGTGCAGCAAACCGCGGCGATCAGGGATTTCTTGAACATTTTTGCCTCCTGTCTGACATGTTTCCGGCAAACTCACCCGATGCCGGTGGCCGGAGTGGGGCTGGAATTGGGAACCTCGCGGCCATTCTTTGGCAGCTTGGGGCAACCTCGGACAGCCCATGTCGGGTTTCATCCTTTACGATATGATCTGCCTAACGCGCTCGCTCCTCGATGGCTAGGCAGAGCTTGAACGCAAATCGTTGATGGCTCCGTCGCACTCAACCGTCCAACATCTCCAGAACCGGCGCCCATTGCGCCTTCACCGGGTCGAGCGTCTTCAGCACCCGGTCATAGATCGCGAGACCACCGGCCGCCAGTTCGCCATAGACCGCGCGCTCGCTGATCGCCGCCAGGGGTTTATGGCCGATCTCGGCGAAGAACCCGTCCAAAACCTTGGCTGCCCGGCTGTTCGGACGGCTGCGATTGGCGAGGAGATGAACCGCGACTTTTCCTTTGCGGATACGTTTGATGTCTTCAATCGCCCTCAGAAAATCCGCGGTCGATGCGCTGTCGAAGAACGAGGGCTGAACCGGGCAAATCACCGCCTTGGCCTCGGCGATCAGCGCTTCGGCCCGGTTGCCCTTGATCGAGCCTGGCGCATCGATCACCAGCCAGTCGCGTTTTTTGGGCACCTCGCCGATATCGTTGCCCGATGTCCAATCGAGGCCAAGGATCGGTCGCGCCTCGGCCGGGCGGCGGTTCAGCCAGCCGATCGCGGAACGCTGCCGGTCCGCGTCGGCCAGCGCCACTTTGTAACCTCGGTTGGCCAGTGCCGAGGCCAGCGTGACCGCAGTCAGGGTCTTGCCGACACCGCCTTTGCGATTGGCGATCAGCACGGTTTTCATTTTGGCCCTCTCCTCCTGACCTGCAATCTAGTCTTACCGGTCCATCTGCTTGGCGCTATGTCATAATTTCGACATACTCAAACCGCTCTTGCTTGAAAACGGTTTGTGACGAAAAGCGCGCGACAGGGTCAAGGCGGAGCGGTAGACCGAGGCTGATGGAGCTGATTACCTCAACCGACGATCTTGCGGCGGCGTGCCAGGCCTATGCCAGCGCACCCTATGTGACCGTCGATACCGAGTTCATCCGCGAGCGAACCTACTGGTCGCAGCTTTGCCTTGTGCAGATGGCGCGGCCTGAAGATCCGCCCGAAGAGGGTGTGCTGATCGACCCCCTGGCCAAAGGGATCTCGCTTGACCCCCTCTTCGAGTTGATGGGCGATACCTCGGTCACCAAGGTCTTCCACGCCTCGCGACAGGACATTGAGATCTTTTACCACCTCTCAGGCCAGATCCCGCTGCCGCTGGTCGATACTCAGGTGGTGGCGATGGTCTGCGGGCATGGCGATCAGGTGGGCTATGAGACCATCGTGCGCCGCATCGCGAAAGCTCAAGTCGACAAATCCAGCCGCTTCACCGATTGGTCGCGGCGTCCGCTCAGCACCAAGCAACTCGCCTATGCGCTGGCCGATGTGACCCATCTGAGGGTGGTGCATGAGGCGCTGCAGGAGGATTTGGAGCGCAGGGGCCGGGCCCATTGGGTGGATGAGGAGATGGCGATCCTAACCAGCCCCGCCACCTATGTGACCGATCCGGACGAGGCCTGGCGCAAGGTCAAGGCGCGCAGCACCAATCCCCGCCTTTTGGCAATCGTGCGCGAATTGGCGAAATGGCGCGAGATCACTGCGCAGGAGCGGGACGTCCCGCGCAGCCGGGTTATGAAGGACGACGCTCTCCTCGAGATTGCTAGCGCGAAACCAAAGACGCCCGAGGAATTCGGCAAACTCCGGCTGGTACAACGCGATCTGCGCAAGCCAAACGTGACGGCCGAGATCCTGGCCGCCGTGGTCGCGGGCCAGCAATGCCCCGAAGCTCGTTTGCCAGAAATCGAGCCCACACCCAGGCGCAAGGAAGGTTCTGCCGCGGTGGCCGATATGCTGCGGGTGTTCCTGAAGGCACGGTCGGATCAGTTGGGCGTAGCCTCGAAGCTGATCGCCTCTTCTGCGGATCTCGACGCGCTGGCGGGCGAGGAAAATCCAGACCTTCCGGTCCTAAAGGGCTGGCGGCGCGAGGCGTTCGGCGCAGATGCATTGAGGATCTGTGCAGGTGAGATCGGCCTTGCAGTTGGGCCTCAAGGGCTCAGGGTGATCGAACTGAGCGAATAAATTCGACGGGCAAAGCCACTCTTGTGGTCAGAATTCCAACTGCAATCCGCCCTGCAAAGCGTGCACTCGGATACCCGCCGCGTCGCGCAACTCGGAGGTGCGGAGCAAAACATCCGCGCGCAACGCCCTTGCCTCCAACGATCCGGCCCCGCGTTCCAGCCCCGGCGCTGGCGGACTTGCCACGAAATCGAAATCAATGAACCCGTCTTGCCCCGGCTGCCCATCGCGCCTCGCGCGCAGCCGGGGCAGGGCATAACCGAGCTGCGGGGCGGTGCCGAAAGCGGTGATGACGAATCCGTCGCGGGTGCGCCCGATTTCGACTTCACGCACGGCCTGGATCGGCACTCCACGGGTCGGGGCAAGCTCCTGGGCTGTCGGCTCCTCGGGCAACTCGTCCTCATCGTCGGAGAAGAGCCCGCACCCCGACAAACCGATGGTCAGAGCCGTGGCAACACCAATCACAGAACGCATCCCAGTTCTCCCTCGTCTCATTGGCGCAGAGAACGCCATATCGGCGGCATAAAGAAAAGGAGAAACTGC
>JBCDKL010000084.1:0-11155 GCA_038746695.1 Pseudomonadota bacterium
CGGGGGGGGGGGGGGGGGTGGGCGGTGGCCTGGTCCTGGGGGGCTGGGGGTCGGCGGGGAGGATCAGACCCGGGTCACAGCATGGATCAGAGTACTCAACGCCGCACGCTCCAACATCACCAGAATTCCGGGCCGATCGAACCCCACCATCACCGCCGCTTCCTCGGCCCGGTTCGACGTGCCGATCCGACCATCCGGGGCCATTGCCAGCCCTTCAACCGACCAGGCCAGACCCTCAGAGGCGATCCCTTTTGCAGGTCCAAGAGGAAAGAACGAAACCCGTGCACCGGGCCAGAGCTCCAAAACCAGGGTCCGCCCGGGCGGGGCCAGCGCGATCACCTCCTCCTCGCCGATCAGCACCACTGGAGGCTCCGGGCGCCGCAGCATCGCATTGAAGACGGCCAGCATGTGATCGACCCGGCCTCCAGTGAACCCCGCCGCCAGATAAAACGGTGCCTTGGTCGCGTAGAGGCATTTCTCGAAATCCGTACTGTCCTGCTCGGCCAGCGCCACGATCTCGGCGCCCGCGACCCGGTTCGGCGCCTCGACCGAGTCCATATCGCCGATCAATGCGGCCACTGGCAGACCCCAGTCCGCAAGAAGATTGGCCCCGCCATCGGCGGCGACCAGATCTGGGGCCAACTCCCTGGCCTCCTCGAGCATCGAGCGGTCGAGCGCGCCGCCACCCACCAGGGTGACCGGGCCATCAAAGCGAAGAGGAAGCCGGGTCATCGCCGAGAGGTCTCGCAGCCCGCCCCCGCGGTCAAGCGAAATCCAGTCTGCGACAGCCTCAACAGCGCCCCGCATCTCCTTGACCGGGGATGGCAAATCGGAGAGGTTCCCCCAACGGCTGTAGCGCGAGGGAGACCGCCGAAATGACCGACCCAGTTCGACGCCTCAGCCTGCGCCTCGGGGATTTCGCAATCGCCGCCGAAGGCTTCGAGGATCCGGCCCGGCCGATCCGCATGCTGCTTCGCTCGGTCCAGCAGACCCTGGAGGAAACGCCGGAATTCGCCAAGGTCTCGATTGCCTTGGATGACGAGGTGGTGACCAAATTGCTCGAACGGTTGCAACGGGCCGATGGCGAGAGCGGCGCGAGTTTCGAAGCCGTTCCAGGACTGGTGCTTTTGCGCCACGAGCCCGAGACTGCTGAAGAGAGCACCGAACAAACAACCGAGCAGCCGGTGGTCCCACTCATTGTGGAGGCGCCTGACGAGACTGTCGTCGAGGATATCGTCGGAGAGATATCCGAGCCGGTTGCAGATTGTCCTCAGGAAATCGCAGAAGATCCCGCGGTCCTATCGGAGCCGGAGACCGACCCCATGACTGAGGCGCTGGTCGCCGAGCCTGAGCCACTAGAAGAGCCACAACCAGACCAACAGCGTGAACCGGAAGTCGAGCCAGAACCTGACCTCGGCCCCGAAACCGCCGAGGCTCCAGCCCCGATCGCTGAGACAGCACCGATATTCGGCCGTCATGACGTACCGATGCCGGACAGCGCTCCCCAGCCGGATGCCGCACCGGATGAGGTCGAGGCCCCTGTTGAAGAAATCACCGATCCAGAGCCTGCGCTAGAGACGCTCGCAGAGCCACCCAGCGAAGGCCTGGCCTCTGAGGAAGAACCAGACGTTTCTGCGGGAGATCCTGCCCCAGAACCGGAACCAGAGCCTCAAGAGGACGCCGCGCCGCCGCATCTGGAGATGATCCCAAAGGATATCTTCGCAGCGATCCAGCGGCAGAAATCGCTGAAAGAGGCAGAGGCCTCCGAGGCGGAACAGACCGAAGCGGAAGCTCCGGAGCCAGAGCCCGCAACGGCCATGGAAGCGGTCACCGCGCCAGAGCCCGAATTCACACCAGAACCAGCTTCAGAGCCGGAGATCGCGGAGGAGCCCGCCCCTGCTCTAGAACCCGAACAAGAGCCTGAAACGATCGCGGAGGCGGTGACCGAGGATTTGCGGGACCAGGCGTTCGAGACAGCTCCTGAGGCCGCGCCCGAGGCCGTTCCCGATACCGGTCAGAACGCGGTCGAGATGGTTCCCGAGGCCCCGGCGACCCCGATCAACATCTTTGCACCGCCTCCGGGTCAAGCCGAAACCGCTCCTAAGGAACTCGCGCAGGCAACTGCGACTGAGATCCACCCCGGTGCTGCTCCCGACCCGGCGGCGCCGATCAATATCTTCGCACCGCCACCGGGCGCATCTGACGCTCCATCAGCCGAAGCGACCAACGCGGCAAGTCCACCGGCGTCCGAGGCTGCGGTCCGCAATCCGTCGAGTATCTTCACCGCGCCAGGCGGTGCTGCCCCGGGAGGCTCGCGCCAAGACGAGCTCGAGACCAGCTATCGCAGCAGCACGATGATGGGCGCGCCGGGCGATCCATCCGTCGGAGAAACAGGTGGCGATACCTCGAAAGACCGCGAGATCGAGCCGGGCGATCTGGCCACAGCCTCGGGCGCCGAGTCGGTGCCGGAATTGCTGACCGCCTCGGCCGCCTATCTGACGCTGGTCAAGGATCAGAACAGGTTTACCCGGCGCGAGGTGATGACCATCTTCGACGCGCTGCCCGGCGCCCATCCGCGCTCGCTGGAAGCCCGGATCAAAGGCTATGGCAAACTGGTGCGAAATGGCCAGTTGGTGCTGGTCGGAGACGGCCTCTTCGCGCTCAGCCAGGAAGAACGCGACCGGCATAGCGCGGCGCTCAACCGGGTCTGAAGCAGCCCGGGGTCACTCGGTCTTGTCAGGATCCTCGCGCCCTATACCGCGAAACAGACTCTTGAGCGGCAAGGCCCAAGCGACGCCCAGCCCGAGATAGATCGCCGTCTCGACAAGAATGTGCGGCCGATCGAGAACGCTCACCAGCGTTGTCGCGGTGATAATGTAGGCGGGTAGCCCGATGACCAGGACCACAAGACACAGCATTTTTCGGGTGCGATAAGACATGGCAATAACATAGGCCGCCTTGGAATTCCGCAAGCCCCGCATGCTCAGTTGCGGAACGGATCGGTGACCAGGATCGTATCTTCACGCTCGGGGCTGGTCGAAAGCAGGGCGACCGGGGTCTCGATCACCTCTTCCACCCGCTTGATGTATTTGATCGCCTCCGCCGGGAGGTCGAGCCAGCGGCGGGCGCCGAAGGTGCTGTCGCTCCAGCCCGGAAGAGTTTCATACACCGGTTCAACCCTGGCCTGCTGCGCGGCTGCGGTGGGAAGATGATCGATCTCCGCCCCATCCAGGCGGTACCCCGTGCAGACCTTCAGCTCCTCCATCCCGTCCAGCACGTCGAGCTTGGTCAGCGCGATGCCCGAGACGCCGCCGACCCGGCAAGTCTGGCGGACCAGGGCCGCATCGAACCAGCCACAGCGGCGCTGCCGCCCTGTGACGGTACCGAACTCGCGTCCTTTCTCACCCAGATGCCTGCCGACTTCGTCATCAAGCTCGGTCGGGAACGGGCCTTCACCCACGCGGGTGGTATAGGCTTTGACGATACCGAGGACGAAATCCACCGCATCTGGGCCCATGCCGGTGCCGGTTGCCGCCATGCCCGCCATCGTGTTCGACGAAGTCACATAAGGATAGGTGCCGAAATCGATGTCGAGCAGCGCACCTTGCGCCCCTTCGAACAGGATCCGCCGCCCCCGGTCGCGGGCGGCGGCCAGGCTGCGCCAGACCGGTTGGGCAAAGGGCAGGATCTTGGGCGCCACCTCATGAAGCTCGGCGGTTAAGGTGGCGCGGTCGATCGGCTCGGCATCCAGCCCGCGGCGGAGCGCGTCGTGATGGGCCAGCAGCCGGTCCAGCCGCGCTTCGAGCGTTGCCGCATCGCCGAGATCCGCCACACGGACCGAGCGCCGCCCGACCTTGTCCTCATAGGCCGGGCCGATCCCCCGCCCGGTCGTGCCGATTTTTGCCTTACCAGCCGCCTCCTCGCGGATCAGGTCGAGATCGCGGTGGACTGGTAGAATTAGCGGCGTATTCTCGGCGATTTGCAGCGTCTCGGGCGAGATCTCGACGCCCTGGGCCGAAAGCTTCTCGATCTCGGCGATCAGCGCCCAAGGGTCGAGCACCACTCCATTGCCGATGACCGAGAGCTTGCCCGGTCTGACGATCCCCGATGGCAGAAGAGAGAGCTTGTAGACCGCGCCGTCGATCACAAGTGTATGTCCGGCATTGTGCCCGCCTTGGAACCGCGCGATCACATCGGCCCGCTCGCTCAACCAATCAACGATCTTGCCTTTGCCCTCGTCGCCCCATTGAGCGCCAACGACCACCACATTTGCCATCTAACCCTCCCGCCAGGCCGCGCAGGCTTATAGACGGATTGGGGGGCGGGTCAAAGGTTGCTTTCGCGCGGTTCAGCCGCGTTTGAGCTGCTCCAGCAGCGCCTTTTGTTCCTCTCGCGCGGCGCGCAGCCCGGCCTGGATATCCTCGACAAAGGCATGGGGCCATCTCACCTCGGAGACGCCGAGGGTTTCGACCCCATCCGAGGTCTCGCGCAGGCCATAGCGCATCTGCTCGCCAATCGAATGCTGCAGATAAGTCTGGAAGCTTTCGGGCAGCGAGGCGTCGATTAAATCGCGATGCTCCTTTATCACCTGCTGGATCTCGATATGGAGCGGTACAAAGAACGTCCGCCAGACGAAATAGGTGGCCCTGTGGCGAGGATCCTCAACCGCCGCCTGGACGACGGACGGGTCCGACAGATCCAGGGCGTCGCGGGGGATCGTATCCTTGGGCGCGACCCGGCCGAGAGCCTCGAGATCCGTAATCATCGCCTTGCTGGTGCGATGGACCGTCAGAACCTGCTGGGTCAGGGTGTCGAGAGGTCCCCAGAACTCGCGGATCTGAATCTCGACCCGGGCCAGTTCAAACTCGGTCCTGCGGCGCACTCCCTCGCGCCGGGCCGTGTGGAGCTGGCTGAAGATCACCCCGACCAGGGCGGCCAGCGCCGTCAGCACCGCGGCGATCAAAGTCGCGTCGGCTGCATCGATCCCGGCGATAAGGGGCATGAGGGTCCAAAGGATCAGTGTCGGGCGAGGCTTCCGCCACAGAGTGGCGCTTTGTCGATCGCCATGCAACCGCAGATGAACTGGATGCCGTCCTTCCAGGCCGCAGGTTTCTTCGGTTCGAATCCGGTCTGCTTGTGGCTGCCATCGCAGAACAACTGCTTGTCCGAGCGCCCTTTTATGCCCAAGAAATCGACCGTCATGACGGTCACCTCAATCGGACAGGACGCTTTGCGGGCGGCTTTGGCCGTACCGGACATGGGCTGGCTCATGTAGTGGCTGGCGTAGAGGTGGCCGCTAAAGACGCAAGCGCTCACCTCAGAAGCGCAGCGCCTTGGCCTCGCGAACCTGCGGCAGAGCGGCGATCTCCGCCAAAGTCTCCGGTGCCAGCGGATCGTCGACCCCCATCAGGGTAATCGCCTCGCCGCCCTTCTGGGAGCGCCCCAGATTGAAGCTCGCGATGTTGATCCCCAGATCCCCGGTCTTCATGCCAAGCGCACCGATATAACCTGGCTCGTCCGTGTTCACCGTGTAGAGCATGTTCGGCTGCGGCTCCGCCTCCAATCCGATTCCCTTGATCTGAATGAAGCGCGGACGGCCATCCGAGAACACCGTTCCCGCCACCGTCCGGGTCTTCTGATCCGTGGTCACGATCAGCCGTATGTACGAGCCATAGGCCCCCTGCGCATCCTTGCGGGTCTCGGCAATGGAGATCCCGCGCTCCTTGGCCACTAAAGGTGCCGAGACCATGTTCACCCCGCCCTCGCCCATCTGCGGCTTCAGCATCGACGCAACCAGCGCCGCGGTCAGAGGTTTCAGGTTCAGCGCGCCGACCCGGCCGACATATTCGATCTCGATCTCGGCGATCGCCTCCTCGGTGAGCTGCCCGGCGAACCCGCCCAGAACCTCGGCCAGCTTCACCCAGGGGCGGAGCAAGGGCGCCTCCTCGGCGGTGATCGAGGGCGCGTTGATCGCATTGGAAATCGCCCCTTGGGTTAGATACTCGGCCATCTGTTCGGCCACCTGCAGTGCGACATTCTCCTGCGCCTCGCTCGTGGCGGCTCCCAGATGCGGCGTCACCACCACATTGGGCAGACCGAACAGAGGGTTCTGAGTGGCTGGCTCGGTCTCGAACACATCAAAAGCGGCCCCCGCCAGATGCCCCGATGTCAGAGCGGCGGCCAGGGCCGTCTCGTCCACCAACCCACCCCGCGCGCAATTCACCAACCGCGCGCCTGGCTTCATCGCTGCGATGCGCTCGGCGTTCAGGATATCCGCCGTTTTCTCGGTCCTCGGCAGATGCAGGGTCACGAAATCGGCGCGTGAGAGTAGATCCTCGACCGCCTCGATCTTCTCGACACCCAGCTCCTGCGCGCGATCGGCGCTGAGGAACGGGTCATAGGCGATCACCTTCATCTTCAGCCCGATCGCCCGGCTGGCAACCACCGAGCCGATATTCCCGCAGCCGATCACGCCCAAGGTCTTACCGGTGATCTCGACCCCCATGAAACGCGATTTCTCCCATTTGCCGGCATGGGTTGAGGCGTTCGCTTCGGGGATCTGCCGGGCCACCGCAAACATCATTGCAATCGCATGCTCGGCTGTCGTGATCGAATTGCCGAAGGGCGTGTTCATCACCACCACGCCCTTGGCCGAGGCCGCCGCAATATCGATATTGTCGACCCCGATCCCAGCGCGGCCTATGACTTTCAGATTGTCAGCCGCGGCCAGGATCTCCGCTGTCGCCTTGGTGGCCGACCGCACAGCCAACCCGTCATAGCTTCCGATCACCGATTTCAATCGATCCGGGTCCTTTCCCAGATCAGGCTCAAAATCCACATCCACACCGCGGTCGCGAAAGATCGCCACGGCCTGCTCCGAGAGCTTATCCGAAATCAGTACTTTGGGCATCTGCCCCTCCATTTGGATCAGAGGACAAAGCCACCGCCACCCCACGGGTGGGTGGAGGGGTGGTGGTGGCTTTGTCGAAAATCAGGTTTCTTCAGGCGGCCGCCTGCTCAGCGCGCACGGTGCCTTGGGCCCAATCTAGCCAAGCCGTCAGCGCTTCGATATCCGCGGTTTCCACTGTCGCCCCGCACCAGATCCGCAGCCCAGGCGGCGCATCACGGTACCCGTTGATGTCAAAGGCAACCTCTTCCGCCTCCAACAGCGCTACGATCGGTTTCACCAGACCGGCATCGCTCAACACCAGACAAACCGATGTATTCGATCGAAGTGCCGGATCCGGGACCAGATTTTCGATCCATTCGCGCCGGTCGACCCAAGACTGCAAAGCCGCGAAATTCGCATCGGCCCGGCCATGCAGGCCAGCCAGCCCGCTAATATCCTCGGCCCAATCCAACGCATCGATCAGATCCGCAACACACCACATTGAGGGCGTGTTGATCGTGGCGCCCGAGAACACCCCCTCGATCAGCGCCCCGCCCTTGGTCAATCGAAAGATCTTCGGCAAAGGCCGGTCCGGGACGAAGCTCTCGAGCCGCTCTACGGCCCGGGGTGAGAGGATCAGCACCCCATGGGCGGCCTCCCCGCCCAGCACCTTCTGCCAAGAGAACGTCACCACATCGAGCTTCGGCCAATCCAGGCGCTGTGCAAACGCTGCCGAAGTCGCATCGCAGATGGTCAGCCCGGCCCGGTCCGCTGCGATCCATTCCGCATCCGGCACCCGCGCGCCGGACGTGGTCCCGTTCCAAGTGAAACAGATATCCGCCTCGGGCCGCACCGCGCTCAGATCTGGCAGAGCGCCGTAATCGGCCTCGATCACCCGGCAATCATCGAGCTTCAACTGCGAGACCGCATCACTGGCCCAGCCCTTACCGAAACTCTCCCAGACCAGCATGTCCACCGGCCGTGCCCCCAACATCGACCACATCGCCATCTCATAAGCACCGGTATCCGAGGCAGGAACGATCCCCACCCGATACTCGTCAGGCACGCCCAACATCGCGGCCATCCGATCGATCGCGGCCTTCAGCTGCGCCTTTGGTCCCGCCGCCCGGTGCGAGCGGCCAAGCCAAGTCCGGGCCGCCACTGCCTCGGCCGACCAGCCGGGGCGTTTCGGACAGGGCCCGGATGAAAAAGAGGGATTAAGAGGCCGCAGTTGCGGCTTTTCTGGGAACGTCATCGGACGCGCTCCATCGTCAGGGCGAGATCGCTGAGCCGGCCGCCGCTCGCCCATACCCGGCGACAGGCCCACTGCTCGGATAGGCAAGCGAACCGCCCTCGTCAATCGCCAATCCACCGCGGGACCGAACGGATGAGCCGCTACACACCACAGCCGGGAGATCCCGGGTCCGATCCGCATCGCCCTGCCCCGATCGGCGACACTCCGATCTGCAATGCCCAGCGCTTGCGGAGAGGGCCATTCCATGCCAGGGCGGGCCGCGGAGGAGACAACACGAATGCAGGCAAACCTGAAAGACTGGCTGATGCTCGCAGCCCTCGGACTGATCTGGGGTGCCGCCTTCCCCTTGACCGGTGTGGCGACGGCCGATTTTACCCCGCTCACCCTCGCCGCCGGGCGGCTAGTGATCGGCGCCCTTGCCTTGATGACCGTCCTCGCCCTGCGCGGCCAAAGCCTGCCCGGCCTGGCCGAGCGCCGGTTCTGGGCCTTCGCACTCGCCTCGGCCATTGTCACGAATGCCATGCCCTTCACTTTGCTCAGTTGGGCACAACGCCATGTCGATGCCGGTTTCGCCGGGGTCGCCGTGGCCACCGTCCCGCTTTTCGTGCTGCCGCTTGCGCATCTTTTCATCGCGGGCGAGCGCATGACCTGGCGCAAACTGACCGGCTTCTCGGTCGGATTTATCGGCATCGTTGTGCTGATCGGGCCTGAGGTGCTGGCCGGGCTCGGCGGCAGCGGCTTAATGGTGCTGGCCCAACTTGCCTGCATCGCCACGGCGTTTTGCTATGCCTCGGGCTCGATCATCGCGAAACGTGCGCCGGATCTGGGCCTGATCCCGTTCGGCGCCGCCGGTTTGCTGCTCGCAGCCCTCCTTTCGGTCCCACTCGCCCTGGTGGTCGAGGGCACGCCAGCACTCCCTAGCATGGGTGGCAGTCTGGCACTTCTCTATCTCGGGCTGGTGCCCACCGGGTTCGCCACAGTGCTGCTCCTCTCGGTGATCGCCTCCGCCGGGCCGAGCTTTCTGAGCATGGTCAATTATCAGATCCCCGTCTGGGCCGTGCTGCTCAGCATCCTCTTCCTCGGAGAAGACCCCAGCCCCCGCCTTGGAATCGCACTTGTGATCATCTTCCTCGGCCTCGCCATCAGCCAGGGCGTGACCGGCCTGCGCCGCGGAGGCCATGCGCGTGGCTGAGTATGGCCAACTGAACACTCCCATCTGAACAAGGCCGAGCAAGACGCAGCCGCTGCCCACCAGGGGGTGGGTGGGGGTGGGCGGTGGCTGCGTCTTGCTCGGCCGGTTCAGCCCGAAGCCGCCTCAACCGCCGCGCAGATATCGTCGACTACCATCTCCAGCTTGGCGGCATCCTCCGCCTCGCCCATCACCCGAATCAGGGGCTCGGTGCCCGAAGGGCGGATCACCAACCGGCCGGATCCTTCGAGTGCAGCCTCACCTGCCGCGATCGCCGCGATCACGGCCCCATCCTCCAGAGGCCGCAACGCCTTGTCGAAGCGCACATTCTTGAGAAGCTGCGGGAAAGGCTCGAACATTGTGCAGAGATCTGAGGCACGCTGGCCGGTTTCGACCATTGCCTCGAGAACCTGCAAAGCTGCCAGAAGCCCATCGCCCGTAGTCACATGATCGGCCAGGATGATATGGCCCGACTGCTCGCCGCCTAGCGCATAACTGCCCGCGCGCATTGCCTCGACGACATATCGGTCGCCCACCTTGGTGCGCAGCAGGTTCAGCCCGCGCGCCGCCATCAAGCGTTCCAGACCCAGATTGGACATGACAGTCGCGACCAGCGTATTGCCGCGCAGCCGGCCTGCCTCGGCCCAGCGCGATGCGATCAGGGCCATGATCTGGTCGCCATCGACCACTCTGCCGCGCTCGTCGATCACATGCACCCGATCGGCATCGCCATCGAGCGAAATACCCAAATCCGCCTCCGAAGCCAGAACCGCCTGCTGCGCAGAGGCAGGATCGGTCGAGCCGCAGCCTTTGTTGATATTCTCCCCGTCGGGATGGGTGCCGAGGCGGATCACCTCGGCGCCCAACTCCCACAGCACTTCGGGTGCAGTGCGATAGGCAGCGCCATTGGCGCAATCGACCACGATCTTCAGCCCGGCCAAGCCCCGCCGCCGTGAGAAGGTGGATTTTGCAAACTCGATATAGCGCCCTCGGCTGTCCTCCATTTTCCGCGCTTGGCCGATCTGGCTGGGTCCGGCGAGATCCGGCTCGGTCGCCATCAGCGCCTCGATTTCGGCCTCGACCTCGTCCGAGAGCTTATAGCCGTCCGGCCCGAACAGTTTGATGCCATTATCCTCGAACGCGTTATGGCTGGCCGAGATCATCACGCCCAGATCCGCCCGGACCGATTGGGTCAGCATCCCCACAGCCGGTGTCGGCACCGGGCCCAGCAGCACGACATCCATGCCAACCGAGAGAAACCCCGACGATAGCGCGTGCTCCAGCATGTAGCCCGAGCGCCGCGTGTCCTTGCCGATCACCACTGAATGGCGATGACTGCCGCGCGTGAAATGGCTGCCCGCCGCCTTGCCGAGGCTCAGCGCCATGGCTGCGGTCATCGGATGGGTATTGGCCCGGCCCCTGATCCCATCAGTGCCGAAATATGTGCGGGACATGCGCCTCCTCCAATTCCTGCCAGATGGTCAGCGCCTGGCGGGTCTCGGCCACGTCATGGACCCTTAGGATCTGAACCCCCTGCGCCACGCCCCAAAGCGCCGCGGCAATCGACCCGGGCGCCCGGCGGTTGGCCAAGGCCTCGCCGGTCAGCTTGCCGATGAACCCTTTGCGCGAGACCCCCAGCATCAAGGGCACACCCAGGCCGTGGAACAGCGACAACCGGCGGATCAACGCCAGATTATGCGCCACCGTCTTCCCGAAGCCGATGCCAGGATCGGCGATTACCCAGCTTTCGGCAATTCCCGCGGTCTGAGCCGCCGCGATCCGAGCGGCGAGCGCGGTATAGATCTCGAGCGGTGCATCGTCA